>JAQXLU010000034.1 GCA_029012285.1 Clostridiales bacterium
GTTCATCGCCTTCGCGGAGCCCTTCTGCGCCAGCGTCATGCAGATTGCGGCGGTCAGGGTCGTCTTGCCGTGGTCAACGTGACCGATGGTACCAATGTTCACGTGGGGCTTTTTGCGCTCGTAGCGTTCCTTAGCCATGGGAAATTCCCTCCTAAATTCTCAATCGTGCTAATCGCTGGAAATACCGGCGTCAGCATCAGGTGATTTGCATATGCTTGCCTGGGGCAGTGGTTTGCCAATTACTTCTTGGCGCGGGCGCCGATGACCTTCTCAGCCACGTTGCGCGGCACTTCCTCGTAGTGGTCGAACTGCATGGTGAACATGCCGCGACCCTGGGTACGGGAGCGCAGGTCGGTGGTGTAGCCGAACATCTCGGACAGTGGCACGTACGCATGGATGATCTGATCCTGCGCGCGGGCTTCCATGCCGTCCACACGGCCGCGGCGGCTGGACACATTGCCCATCACGTCGCCCATGTACTGCTCGGGCACGATGATTTCGACCTTCATCACAGGCTCCATCAGCACGGGATCGGCCTTCTCCAGCGCGGCCTTGAAGGCCATGGAGCCAGCGATCTCGTAGGCGGTGGCGGAGGAGTCGACATCATGGTAGGAACCGTCAACGACAGCCGCCTTGAAGTCCACCAGCTCAAAGCCCTCGTAGCCGGACTTGGCAGCGCCCTGAATACCGTCGTTGATGGGGGCGATGAATTCCTTGGGGATCACGCCGCCGACGATGCGGGATTCAAACTCGTAGCCCTTGCCGGGCTCGTTGGGCTCGACCTCGATCCAGCAGTGGCCGTACTGGCCGTGACCGCCGGTCTGACGGACGAAACGGCCCTCGGCCTTGACCGCCTTGCGGATGGTGGCCTTGTAGGTAACCTGGGGCTTGCCGATGTTCGCCTCCACCTTGAACTCGCGCAGCAGGCGGTCGACGATGATGTCCAGGTGCAGCTCGCCCATGCCGGCGATAATGGTCTGGCCGGTCTCCTGGTTGGTGTAGGTCTTGAAGGTGGGATCCTCCTCAGCCAGACGCAGCAGGGCCATGGTCATCTTGTCCTGACCGGCCTTGGTCTTGGGCTCGATGGCGACCTCGATCACGGGATCGGGGAACACCATGGATTCGAGGATGATCTGGTTCTTCTCATCGCACAGGGTATCGCCGGTGGTGGTATCCTTCAGACCCACAGCGCCGCCAATTTCGCCGGTGTAGATCATGTCCACCTCTTCGCGGTGATTGGCGTGCATCATCATGATGCGGCCCATGCGCTCGCGCTTCTGCTTGGTGGAGTTCATGACGTAGGAGCCAGCCGCCAGCGTACCGGAGTACACGCGGAAGAAGGCCAGCTTGCCGACGAAGGGGTCCACCATGATCTTGAAGGCCAGGGCGGAGAAGGGCTCGTCATCGGAGGGATGGCGCTCCAGCTCGATCTCGGCATCGTCAGGATCGGTGCCCTTGATGGCGGGGATATCCAGGGGGCTGGGCATGTAGTAGATGATGTTGTCCAGCAGGGGCTGCACGCCCTTGTTGCGGTAAGAGGTGCCGCAGCAAACGGGGTTCATGGTGCAGTTGATGGTGGCCTTGCGGATGGCCGCGCGAATCTCCTCCACGGTGATGCTCTCCGGATCCTCGAAGAACTTCTCCATCAGGGCTTCGTCGGTCTCGGCGACCTTTTCAACCATCTCGTCGTGGTACTGCTGCGCCAGCTCGAGCAAATCGGCGGGGATTTCCTCCTCGCGCACATCCTTGCCCTCGTTGTCGTAGTAGACCTCAGCCTTCATGGTGACCAGGTCGATGATGCCGCGGAAGGTCTCTTCCTTGCCGATGGGCAGCTGAATCGGCACCGCATTGGCATGCAGGCGATCCTTCATCATGGACACGACGCGGAAGAAGTCAGCGCCGGTGATATCCATCTTATTGACGTAGGCCATACGGGGAACCTTGTAGGTCTCGGCCTGCTTCCACACGGTCTCGGACTGGGGCTCAACGCCGCCCTTGGCGCAGAAGACGGACACAGCGCCGTCCAGCACGCGCAGGGAACGCTCCACCTCCACGGTGAAGTCCACGTGACCGGGGGTGTCAATGATGTTGATGCGGTAGGTCTTGTCGCGGTTGCTGGGCTCGGTGGGGTCGTGCCACACACAAGTGGTAGCCGCGGAGGTGATGGTGATACCGCGCTCCTGCTCCTGGACCATCCAGTCCATGGTGGCGGAGCCTTCGTGGGTCTCACCGATACGGTGGGTCTTACCAGTGTAGAACAGGATGCGCTCGGTGGTCGTGGTCTTACCGGCGTCGATATGAGCCATGATACCGATGTTGCGCACCCGCTCAAGCGGATGACTGCGAGGCATAAAGTTCGCTCCTTTCAGCGTTGGCTGTCACACAGGGCACGGGGAAGCCGTGCCAGCTGGCGGACGTGTCAAACAATACGTGAATGCGTGTCGTTTGTACTTTGCAGCTCTTACCAGCGGTAGTGAGCGAAAGCCTTGTTGGCCTCGGCCATACGGTGCATTTCTTCCTTGCGCTTCACAGCGGCGCCAGTGTTGTTCATGGCGTCCAGCAGTTCGCCGGCGACGCGCTCGGCCATGGTCTTCTCGCCGCGCTTGCGGGAGAACTCAACCAGCCAGCGCAGGGCCAGGGTCTGACGGCGCTCGGGACGGATCTCGATCGGGACCTGGTAGGTCGCGCCGCCGACGCGACGGGCCTTCACCTCCAGGGAGGGAGCCACGTTGGCCAGGGCAGCGTTGAACACTTCCAGAGCGTCCTTGCCGGTCTTTTCCTTCACCATCTCGAAGGCGTCATAGCACACGTTCTGAGCAACGCCGCGCTTGCCGTCGAGCATGATCTGATTGATGAACTTGGTCACAACCGTGGTCCCGTAAACAGGATCCGGCAGAACCTCGCGCTTGGGTACAAAACCGCGACGGGGCATAGTCAATACCTCCTGAAAATCGTCTGAATCTTGTCGTGAGTCAGCGGTGATCGTCCTTCGGGGCCAAAGCGCCCGGGGGATCAGCGCTTCCCTTGAGCAGTCTGTGTCCGGAGCAAGGCACATGGCCGTCCTTTGACAGGCTGCACATGTGGATTGCGTGGGGGCTTCGCCCCTTTTCAAGCATCCCCGGATGGGTGTCCTCTCCCCTGGGGCGGCAAGTCAGCATCAAGCCGCTTCGGCCCGGTCAGGCCGCCAAACGCCATGCACCTGAGCAAACGCGCCATCCTTCCGGTTCCAGGGAAGGGGCTCGTCCGCGCGGCATGTTGCGCGTCTGTCAAGGGCTGCGAGGGATGCTCATGCAGGTTCCGAAGAGATGTGCCAGCAGCTGGCGCTTACTTCTTCGGGCGCTTGGCACCGTACTTGGAACGGGCCTGCATGCGCTTGGCCACACCGGCAGTATCCAGCGCGCCGCGGATGATGTGGTAACGGACGCCGGGCAGGTCGCGAACGCGGCCGCCGCGGATCAGCACAACGCTATGCTCCTGCAGGTTGTGGCCGATACCGGGAATGTAGCAAGTACCTTCGATACCGTTGGTCAGACGGATACGGGCGATCTTACGCAGAGCAGAGTTGGGCTTCTTGGGCGTCGTGGTCTTGACGCTCAGGCAAACGCCGCGCTTCTGAGGGCAGCTCTGCAGAATGGGCGCGGTAGACTTGTTGATAGCCTTCTCGCGGCCCTTGCGAACCAGCTGATTGATCGTGGGCATGAGAGCACCTCCAAATTTATATCCAAAAGATTCCGCAACCCTCGGAAACTATTTGGCATCGTGATGGGGAAACCTTTACTTGAGCACCGCTGCGGCAGCGCAGCCGATCTTCAACCCGCAGACCCGGCCCAGCTCCTTGTTCGACTCGACCTTGTGAACCGGAACGTTCGCCTCCGCGCAGGCGCGGGTGACCTTCTGGTACAGGAACGTGTCGATGTCGCTGGCGACAAACACGCACGCGGCTTGCCCGGCGGTCAGCGCGCGAAGCACCGCCTTGGTACCCACCGCTTTGCTCGCGGCGGCCTTCAACATCTCCATAGCACTGACCTCCTGTGGACGGGCGATGCCCGTTGCTGCGGCGCGTTTGCGGATTTGCACACCTCAAAAGGGCAGCTCTTATCGTGCAAGCGCTCAACTCGTACAGTTTATCATTGATCCTCCCCGATGTCAACAGGTTTTGCAGATTTTTTGTGCATTTATCGGACTTTTTTGCTCCTTTTACCTTCCTGTTGAAAGAGCTTTCATGCACACACTTTGTAGCGTATCTATTCATCAAGATTTCAGAAATATCTTTGTATTTCTTTCATTTTCTCGTCATTTCTGATGAAGGAGGCTCCCCCATGCGCCGATTCCGCCTGCTCCTGCTGCTGTGGATGCTGCTCCCCTTGACCGCCTGCCAATCCCGAGCCCCAAAGGACTTCTCCGCCGAACCCCTCCCCCTTGCCTCGGCTGATCCGCCTACCCTGAGCGTGCACGTTCTCAGCGCGGACGCAGTGGTCAGCATGGACATCGAGACCTACGTCGCCGGGGTGGTCGCGGGGGAAATCCCGAACGATTGGCCCATGGAGGCCCTCAAGGCCCAGGCCATTCTCGCGCGCACCTTCACGGTGAAGTTCATCACCGAGAAGGACAGCCGCTACCCCGGTGCGGACATCTCCACCGACATCACCGAAGCCCAGGCCTACAACGCCGACGCGGTGAACGCCCGCATCCGCCAGGCTGTGCAGCAAACGCAGGGGCTGGTGCTCCTCACCGCGGACGGACGCCTCCCCTACGCGTGGTTCCACGCCCATTCCGGCGGCATAACCGAGACCGCTATCCACGGGCTGGACTGGCAGGGCATGGAGCCGACCTACACCAAGGTCACCGACGGGGAGGAATCCTCCGCCGCGCCGCAAAGCGTACAGGCCTGGCAGGTTGAATTCACCGCCGTGGAATTCCTCGCCGCCTGCCGCAGAACCGGCGCGGACGTGTCCGGCTGCCACACGATCACGATCGACCAAAAGGGAAAAAGCGGCCGCGCCGTCACCTTGCAAGTGGACGGCACAGCCGTGAACGCCGCGCGGTTGCGCCTGGCCCTGGGAAGCACCGTGATGCGCTCCACATTGCTGACCGAGCTGCGCGTGGAGGACGGTACCATCCACATGGCCGGGCGCGGCTACGGGCACGGGGTCGGCATGCCGCAATGGGGCGCGTATGCGCTGGCACAGCGCGGCATGCGCGGTGAGGAAATCGCGCTTCATTATTATAGCGGGCTTCATTTAGCCAGGCTGTGGTGACTACTTGTGTTTGCTGCGGAAAAGGCGGTAGGAATACACCGTCGGCGCGACCAGCACCACCACCAGCGCACCCCCAACCAGCCACATGCGCAGGGGTGCCAGGAACGAGGACGCCATAATGATCAGGCCGCACACCACCCAAATGGGTGCGGCGAAGCGATGGGTACGGTTCCAGTTGTCCTCGTCCTCCAGCGTCCAGGGCAGCTTGATGCCCAGCGTCCAGGTCTGCTTGCACTTGGGCAGCCAGTTGCCGATCACCACTATGACCACACCAACCAGCAACGGCACGACGACCTCCGCCGCCACATGGTAGCCCAGGCCATTGCCCAGCACAATCACACTCATCACGATAGAGATCACGGGGCAGATCCACAGCACCAGCCCCATGACCTTGCCTTCCAGGTTCTCCGCCTTGGGATCGAACCTGAGGCTGCCAAAGGCGCACAGCCAATGGAGGAGGATCAGCAGCGCCGGAATGCCCAGCACCGCGAAGGTGCGGCTGCTGAAGCCGTTTGGCGTGCCGGATGCGTCGAAATGCGTGGCCAGCTGATCGGGCAGCCTGTTCCACAGGATGATGCCTGCCACCAGGGGCAGCAGCATCACCAAGGTCGTGATGATGAGGGTTTTGCGATACTTTTTCAACATATCAAGTCTCTCCTTTCAGGTCCTTCATCCAAAGCATGATGTCCTCCAGCACGGAGGTGTTCAGGGTGTAGATGATGTATTTGCCCTCCCGCCGGTCGCGGATGAGATCGGCCTCCCGCAGCACCGACAGATGCCTCGAAATGGCCGCCGCTGTGACGGAAAAGTGTTCGCTGATTTCTCCGGCGTTCTTGTCGCCGTCCCGGAGCAAGGAGAGGATCTCCCGCCGCGTCGGGTCTGCCAGCGCCCGCAACGTATCCTGCAATGACATCGAATGGCCTCCTTTCCGACCAATGTGCAACGATTAACATTTAACTTAATCGTTAATTGAATAATAGCAGAAAACCGGGCCGCTGTCAACCCGGTTCTGCGATTTAATCAATATTTAATCTCCGAGGGAATCCGGTGGGTCAGCCAGGTCACGCCATCGGTGAAGGCGCACACGAAGCCGGGCACGGTGTAGGCGAAGGGGATATCGCCCCGCTGGATGGCCTTCCAGCCGGCAGTTTGGCGGTGGTTGTTGGTCACCACCAGGAACAGTGGGGACACCGCCGCCCTGTATTCCGCGCGGAGCGCCTCGATGCCGTGGTGGGGGTACTTCAAAATGTCCGCGTCCAGCTGCTCGCCATGCAGTTCGGCCATCTGCCTCTGACCCTCGTCCTGCAAATCGGCCGCCATGAGCAGTGTGCGCTCCCCGTAGGTGACGAGCAGCTGTGCGGAGCAGTTGTTCAGCTGATTCGCCCGCCCCTCCAGCTTCCACACCTCGATGGTCGCGCCGCCCAGGGTGAACACATCCCCGTCGGCGAAGGTTTTCACCGGCACGCCCGCCCGCTCCGCCACCGCAACGGCGTTGATCATGTGGGCGTTGTAGTCCAGCGGGAAGCACACCCACAATTCGCCCACGGTGATCTCCTTGAGCAGATCCCGCAGCCCACCGATGTGATCCTCATGGGGGTGGGTGTTGACGACCCGGTCAATATGGGTGATGCCCAGCTGCTTGCACATGTTGATGATGCGCACCGCCTGCCCCTGGGTGGCGCAATCCACCAGCATGGTTTCGCCGCCGCAACGCAGGAAGGCCGCGTCACAGTTGAGAATCTGCGGGAAGATCACCTCCAACAGCGGTGCATCCTCCGCAAAGGCGAAGTCAGCATGCACCTCCGGCGCGTTGATGCGGTCCACCAGCACAGGGGGCGCATCCTCCCCCAGGGCAGACACCATCATCACCAGCAGAAGCAGACAGCACAGGACACGCTTGACCATCCCACGATCCCCTTTCAGCAAAAAACGCCTTTCGGCGCGGTTTCTACTACTATATAAACATCAACGCACAGGGGCATGCGAAGCGTCATGGGATTTTCGCAAATTTCTGTGCACAAATCCCGCCAAAGCCCTTGACAATCACAAAAGGTTATGATAACATTTTACCTTGCATCAGTATCTTTGTGTATTGCTGCCGCTTTTCCTATGCCCTTGTATTTTACACGCTTTTGCCGCAAAATGCAAGAGGAAAATGCAGCCTCTGCACTCACCAATTGGAACTGAAGCGGACATTGTATCAGCCGGTGCGCTGCATCGGCGCTGCGTGCCATCTTCGGGCGCTGTGCGCGGAGAGGGCCGACGATGTAAGAGGGGTGATAGCTTTTTATGGCGCGTGAGATTCAAATGGGTAAGCTCCGCAAGCGCGAGAGCTTCTCGCGTATCCAGGAAGTTCTGGACATGCCCGATCTGATCGAGGTGCAGAAGAACTCCTATCAGCGCTTTCTCGATACCGACCTGCGGGATGTGCTGGCGGACGCCTCGCCCATAACCGATTATAACGGCACGCTGGAGCTGTCCTTTACGGATTATGCCCTGGGCGAGCCGAAAAACTCCATGGAACGCTGCCGTGAGCGCGACATGACCTATGCCGCGCCGCTGAACGTCCATGTCCAGCTGTACAACAACGAGACCTCCGAAATCAAGGAGACCGACGTGTACATGGGCGATTTCCCGCTGATGACCGATCACGGTACGTTCATCATCAACGGTGCCGAGCGCGTCATCGTGTCCCAGCTGGTCCGCTCCCCCGGCTGCTATTTCTCCCGCGCGCTGGACAAGGCTGGTGTGCCGCTCTACTCCGCGCAGATCATCCCCAACCGCGGCGCCTGGCTGGAATATGAGACGGACTCCAACAACATCATCTGGGTTCGCCTTGACCGCGCCCGCAAGCTGTGCCTGACGGTGCTGCTGCGCGCTCTGGGCTATGAGAGCGACGCGGACATCGTTGAGCTGCTGGGCGACGACAAGCGCCTGACCGCCACCCTCTCCCGCGACAATACCCTTGATGAGGCCGCCAAGGGCCACGGCACCACCCGCCGCCCCCGCGAGCAGGCTCTGCTGGAAATCTATAAGAAGCAGAAGCCCGGCGAGCCCGAGAGCGTGGAGAGCGCGACCAACCTCTTCAACTCCCTGTTCTTTGACCCCAAGCGGTACGACGTGATGCGCGTGGGCCGCTACAAGTTCAACAAGAAGCTTTCCATCGCCACCCGCATCGCGCGCCAGGTGGCGGCCCAGGACATCATCGACCCCCGCACGGGCGAGGTGATGGTTTCCGCCGGTGAGATCATCGACCTGGAGACGGCCCGCCGCGTCCAGAACGCCGGCGTGAACAGCGTCAGCCTGAACTGCGAGGGTGAGATCCGCAAGGTCGTGGGCAACAACTTCGTGGATGCCCGCGAGTATTTGCCCTTTGACCCCAAGGAGGCCGGTATCCTGGAGATGGTGCACCTGCCCACCCTCAAGCGCATCATCGAATCCACCGACGCCGACCAGCTCAAGCAGGTCATCGCCGACAACGTGCAGTACCTGGTGCCCAAGCACATCCTGGATGACGACATCGTGGCCTCCATCAGCTACATCCTGGGTCTGCCCTACGGCATCGGCTCCACCGATGACATCGACCACCTGGGCAACCGCCGTTTGCGCTCCGTGGGCGAATTGCTGCAGAACCAGATCCGCATCGGTCTGAGCCGCCTGGAGCGCACCGTCAAGGAGCGCATGAGCACCCAGGACCCCCTCGAGGTCTCCCCGGGCGACCTGATCAACATCCGCCCCGTGACCGCTGCGGTCAAGGAGTTCTTCGGCTCCTCCCAGCTGTCCCAGTTCATGGATCAGTGCAACCCCCTGGCTGAACTGACCCACAAGCGCCGCCTGTCCGCCCTGGGCCCGGGCGGTATCAACCGCGACCGTGCCTCCTTCGAGGTGCGCGACGTACACTACTCCCACTATTCCCGCATCTGCCCCATCGAGACCCCTGAAGGCCCCAACATCGGCCTGATCGGCTCCCTGGCGACCTATGCGCGCATCAACGAATACGGCTTTGTCGAGGCTCCCTACCGCCGGGTGGACAAGGAGAATTGCCGCGTCACCGACGAGGTGCTCTACATGACCGCCGACGAGGAGGACTTCTACAAGGTCGCCACCGCCACCGAGCCCCTGGATGAGAACAACGTCTTTGTCAACGAGCTGATCACCGTGCGCGATAAGACCGAATATGTGCAGGTGCCCGGCTCCCAGGTGGACTTCATCGACGTGTCGCCCCGCCAGGTGGTATCCGTGGCCACCGGCATGATCCCCTTCCTGGAGAACGACGACGCAACCCGCGCCCTGATGGGCTCCAACATGCAGCGTCAGGCTGTGCCGCTGCTGGTGCCCGAAGCGCCCCTGGTCGGCACCGGCATGGAATACAAGGCCGGTCAGGACTCCGGCGTGGTCATCCTCGCCCGCGAGGACGGCGTGGTGGAAAAGGTCGCCGGCGATGAGATCATCGTGCGCGACGAGTACAACGAGCGTCACCGCTATAAGCTGATCAAGTTTGCCCGCACCAACCAGTCCAACTGCGCCAACCAGCGCCCCGTCGTGGTCGCCGGTCAGAAGGTGCAAAAGGGCGATCTGCTGGCCGACGGTCCCGCCACCGAGTGCGGCGAGATCGCCCTGGGCCGCAACGCCCTCATCGGCTTCATGACCTGGGAAGGCTACAACTACGAGGACGCCGTGCTGCTTTCCGAAAAGCTGGTCAAGGAGGACATCTACACCTCCATCCACATGGAGGAATTCGAGTGCGAGAGCCGCATCACCAAGCTGGGCCCGGAGGAAATCACCCGGGATATCCCCAACATCAGCGACGATGCGGTCAAGGACCTGGACGAAAACGGCATCATCCGCATCGGTGCGGAGGTCAAGGCCGGCGATATCCTGGTCGGTAAGGTGACCCCCAAGGGCGAAACCGAGCTGACCGCTGAGGAGCGCCTGCTGCGCGCCATCTTCGGCGAAAAGGCCCGCGAGGTGCGCGACACCTCCCTGCGCGTTCCCCACGGCGAGTGGGGCGTGGTGGTGGACGTGAAGATCTTCACCCGCGAAAACAAGGACGAAATGGCCCCCGGCGTGAACGAGATGGTTCGCGTCTACATCGCGCAGAAGCGCAAGATCTCCGTGGGCGACAAGATGGCTGGCCGCCACGGCAACAAGGGTGTTGTGTCCCGCGTGCTCCGCGAGGAGGACATGCCCTTCCTGCCCGACGGTACGCCGCTGCAGATCGTTCTGAACCCTCTGGGCGTTCCCTCCCGTATGAACATCGGTCAGGTGCTGGAGGTGCATCTGGGCCTCGCCTGCCGCGCGCTGGGCTTGCACATCGCTACCCCCGTCTTTGACGGCGCGACTTATCCGGAGATTCGCGAGTATCTCCAGCGGGCCTGCGACACCATGGAGGCCCCCTACGACGAGACCGACTGGCACATGACCGAGAACCACTTCCACAATGGCGCACCCCTTCGTCTGAACCTCAATGAGGAGGACAAGAAGCTGTTCCTGGACGGTAAGCTCCGTCTGCGCGACGGCCGCACCGGCAACCTCTTTGAGAACCCCGTCACCGTGGGCGTGATGTACTACTTGAAGCTCCATCACCTGGTGGACGACAAGATGCACGCCCGCTCCGTCGGCCCGTACTCCCTGGTCACGCAGCAGCCCTTGGGCGGCAAGGCCCAGTTCGGCGGCCAGCGCTTTGGCGAGATGGAGGTGTGGGCGCTGGAGGCCTACGGCGCCGCCAACACCCTGCAGGAGATTCTGACCGTCAAGTCCGACGATACCGTCGGCCGCGTCAAGACCTACGAAGCCATCATCAAGGGCGAGAACATCCCCGCCCCCGGCGTGCCCGAGTCCTTCAAGGTGCTCATCAAGGAGCTGCAGGCCCTGTGCCTGGACATCAAGGTGCTCGATGCGGATCGCAACGTCATTGAGATTCCCGAGCTGGATCCCGAGGACATGGCCGGCGGCGATTCCCGCCCCGCCCGCAACGACGAGCCCGAACCCACCGCCCAGACCCTCGAGGACGTGGACAGCATGCTCTCCGCGGACGACGAGGACATCGATGCAGACTTTGGCGATATGGACTTCACCATCGACGCGGACGACGGCATGGACGATATGTCCATCGACGCCCTCGGCGATCTGGAGCTGGACGATCCCCTGAGCGATCCCCTGGATGATTTTGAGTAAGCGAGCGACCCATTCGCTTTGACGAGACGGGTGCAGTACGGCCAAGCCCTCTGCTGCACCCCGCCAGCCGCCGCTGGCACTGGGCCATCCTCACGGCCCGCGATTGTGAAGGGAGTGTGTACCCTTTTGTTTGAACTGACGAATCTTGATGCCATCCAGATCGGCATGGCCTCTCCGGAGCAGATCCGCGAATGGAGCCACGGCGAGGTCACCAAGCCGGAGACCATCAATTACCGTACCCTGAAGCCCGAACGCGACGGCCTGTACTGTGAGCGCATCTTCGGACCCACCAAGGACTGGGAGTGCAACTGCGGTCAGTACAAGCGTATCAAATATAAGGACAAGGAAAAGATCTGCAACAAGTGCGGCGTGCAGGTCACCCGCGCCAAGGTGCGCCGCGAGCGCATGGGCCACATCGAGCTGGCCGCGCCCGTGAGCCACATCTGGTACTACAAGGGCATCCCCAGCCGCATGGGCATGCTGCTGGAGCTCTCCCCCCGCATCCTGGACAAGGTGCTCTATTTCGCCAACTTTATCGTGCTCGACCCCGGCAACGAGGCCGTCACCGGCGTGCACCTGCATGACCTGATCAACGACGACAAGTACCGCGAGATTCAGGCCAAGAAGCGCCAGGGGGAGGACATCGGCTCCTTCCGCGCGATGATCGGCGCTGAGGCCGTGCAGACCATGCTGCGCGAATTGGATCTGGATGCGCTCTCCGCCCAGCTCAAGGCCGAGATCGAGGCCCTGACCCTCAAGGAGCAGAACCGCGACACCGAGGGCCAGAAGCGCGCCCGCGCCATCAAGCGCCTGGAGGTCGTCGAGTCCTTCCGCGCCAGCGGCAACAAGCCCGAGTGGATGGTGCTGACCGTGCTGCCCGTTATCCCGCCCGACCTGCGCCCCATGGTGCAGCTGGACGGCGGCCGCTTCGCCACCTCCGACCTCAACGACCTGTACCGCCGCGTAATCAACCGCAACAACCGCTTGAAGCGCCTGCTGGAGCTGGGCGCGCCGGACATCATCGTCCGCAACGAGAAGCGCATGCTCCAGGAATCCGTGGATGCGCTGATCGACAACGGCCGTCGTGGCCGCCCCGTCACCGGCCCCGGTGGACGCGCCCTCAAGAGCCTGTCCCACCTGCTCTCCGGCAAGCAGGGCCGTTTCCGTCAGAACCTGCTGGGCAAGCGCGTGGACTACTCCGGCCGCTCGGTTATCGTCGTCGGCCCGGAACTGAAGCTCCACCAGTGCGGTCTGCCCAAGGAGATGGCGCTGGAGCTGTTCAAGCCCTTCGTCATGCAGCAGCTCCAGGAACGCAAGCTGGCCCACAACGTCAAGTCCGCCAAGCGCGCGGTGGAAAAGATGAAGCCCGAGGTGTGGGACATCCTGGAGGACGTCATTAAGGATCACCCCGTGCTGCTCAACCGTGCCCCCACGCTGCACCGCCTGGGCATCCAGGCCTTTGAGCCCATCCTGGTGGATGGCAAGGCCGTCAAGCTGCACCCCCTGGCCTGTACCGCCTTCAACGCCGACTTCGACGGCGACCAGATGGCCGTGCACGTCCCCCTGTCCATGGAGGCCCAGGCCGAGGCCCGCTTCCTGATGCTGGGCCACAACAACATCCTCAAGCCGCAGGACGGCAAGCCCGTCATGTCCCCCTCGCAGGACATGGTCATCGGCTGCTACTACCTGACCATCGAGAACCCCAACGGCAAGGGCGCCGGTCACTGGGAGACCATCGACGGCGAGCGCGTGTGGAAGGGCAAGACCTTCCGCGACCCCGCCGAGGCCCACATGGCCTACGCCCTGGGCGAAATCTCCCTGCAGAGCCCCATCCGCGTGCGCATTGAGCGCGAATTCAACGGCGAGCGCGGCTTCAAGACCATCGAGTGCACCCTGGGCCGCCTGATCTTCAACGACGCGCTGCCCCAGAACCTCGGCTTCAAGAAGCGCGAGTGCCTGGAGGACATGTTCGAGCTGGAGATCAACGAGCTGTGCGGCAAGAAGCAGCTGGGCAACATCGTTGACATGTGCTTCCGCTCCCAGGGCGAGCATAAGTGCGCCCTGGTGCTGGACGCCATCAAGTCTCTGGGCTACAAGTACTCCACCGTCGGCGCGCTGACCGTTTCCGTCGCGGACATCAAGATTCCCCCGGAGAAGGATCAGATGCTGGCCGATACCGACGTGAAGGTCGCCCAGGTCAACGAGCTGTACCAGGAGGGCCTGCTGAGCGAGGATGAGCGCTACATGCGCGTTATCAATCTGTGGAACAACTGCACCCACAATCTGCGCGACCGCATCCTGCCCAACCTGGATCCCTTCAACCCCATCCGCATGTTCACCGACTCCGGCGCCCGCGGCTCCTCTGCCCAGGTGTCCCAGCTTGCTGGTATGCGCGGCCTGATGGCCTCCCCCACCGGCAAGACCGTGGAGCTGCCCATCCGCGCAAACTTCCGCGAGGGCCTGAACGTGCTCGAGTTCTTCCTGTCCTCCCACGGCTCCCGTAAAGCCCTGTCCGACACGGCCATGAAGACCGCTGACTCGGGCTACCTCACCCGCCGTCTGGTGGATATTTCCCAGGAGGTTATCGTCCGCGAAGAGGATTGCTTCGCTGCCCGCGGCATCCAGGTGCGCGGCGTGCAGGTGACTGCGCTGATGAGCGGCAAGCAGACCATCGAGGACCTGGAGGACCGTCTGCGTGGCCGCACCGCCGCAGAGGACATCATCGACCCCGCGACCGGCGAGGTGATCGTTCACCTCAACGAGCCCATCGACTACTACAAGGCCAAAGCCATTGTCGGCGCTGGCATTGAGAAGGCCATGGTGCGCTCCGTGTTGACCTGCCGCACCGAGAACGGTGTCTGCGCCCGCTGCTACGGTCAGAACATGGCTCACGGCGGCAAGGTGGATGTGGGCGAGGCCGTCGGCATCATCGCCGCCCAGGCCATTGGCGAGCCCGGCACGCAGCTGACCATGCGTACCTTCCACACCGGCGGTATCGCTTCCGGCGAGGACATCACCCAGGGTCTGCCCCGCGTGGAAGAGCTGTTTGAAGCCCGCAAGCCCAAGCGTGAGGCCGTTTTGTCCGACATCGGCGGCAAGGTTTCCTTCCAGCAGGTCAAGGGCAAGAACGAGCTGATCGTCACCGCCGAGGACCCCACCTACGAGAAGCACGACTACCTGTCCACGCTCATCCTCCCCAGCGTCGAGGACGGCGCACATGTGGAGGCCGGCGACGTGCTGTACAAGACCTTCGTCACCCCCGGCTCCTCCAAGACGGCCACCGTCCGCGCCGAGGTCGCCGGTACGGTGAGCATCCGCCGCACCGAAAATCGCTGCGAAATGACCCTCACCCCCGATGACGAGCAGCTCACCGCCACCACCTTCGTCAGCCAGCTGGGCAATCTGTGCGTGGCCGACGGCGCGATGGTCAACCAGGGCGATGCGCTGGTAAAGGACATCTTCGTGCCCTCCACCCAGAAGAACATCACCATCAAGAGCGACCTCCACGGCCGCGTGAGCGTCATTCAGGCCGAAAACGACCTGGTTGTCACCGTGGATTCCGTCGACCCCGTGTATGAGCAGAAGTCCTACCCCATCACCTACGGCAGCCGCCTGAAGGTGCAGGATGGCGACCTCATCAACGCCGGCGACGTGCTCATCGAGGGCTCCATCAACCCCCACGACCTGCTGCGCATCCTGGGCCCGAAGGCCGTGCAGGACTACCTGCTCAAGGAGGTTCTGTCCGTCTACCGTCTCCAGGGCGTGGCCGTGGCCGACAAACACATCGAGATCATCGTGCGCCAGATGCTCCGCAAGGTTCGCGTCGAGGACAACGGCGATACCGAGCTGCTGCCCGGCTCCCTGGTCGACCTCAGCCGCCTGGAGGAGGCCAACCAGAAGGCCCTGATGGAGGGCAAGCGCCCCGCGTTCGTCAAGCGCGTGCTGCTGGGCATCACCAAGGCTTCCCTGGCCACCGACTCCTTCCTGTCCGCCGCGTCCTTCCAGGAGACCAACCGTGTCCTGACCGAGGCCGCCATCAAGGGCAAGATCGACCCGCTGATCGGTCTGAAGGAGAACGTCATCCTGGGCAAGCTGATCCCCGCCGGTACCGGCATGCGCCGCTACAAGGGCATCGAGATTCACGAGAATTACGGATACTAAGCCTACGAGGGAGCTTCCGACTGGGGGCTCCCTCTTCTTGATATGAGGTGCAGCATGGACATCACAAGGATCAACGATTACGACGATCCTCGCTTTTCGGCCCCGGCCCTGCGTCAGCATGGCTGCTATTTGGCGGACGGCATCCCCTGCGAGGTGCTGATTCTTTCCGAGGACACGGCGTGCATCACCGGTGCACCGGGAAGCGCCCTGCCGGAATTGATCGAGGCGTTCCGCTTCCACGCACCTCACATCACCCGCTTTATGGATGAGCAGGGGCAGCTTCTCCAATGCTTCCCTCCCCGGGAGTTGCTATCGCTGTGCCTGGATGATATTCAACCCTCCCAATTTTATGTGGATGAGGAGAAGCTATCAGCGGTTTCCAGCTTTATCCGCAAGCCGGAGGACATCATCATCCAGGTGCTGCCCCATGAGGGACGCTACATTTCTCTGGATGGGCACACACGCTTGTATCACGCTGTCCGCCAGCACTGGATGACCGTCCGAGCAGTGGTTGAAACCGCTGATGCGTACATCTTCGGCTTTGTTGCCCAGGCGCAAAAGCGCGGCATCCACACGCCAGCTGACATGATGCTGCTCTCCCATGACGAATACAACGTCAAATGGCATCAGTTCTGCGACGACTATTTCCAGCGCAACACTTAACGAAAGAAGGCCCTCCATGAACATCATCCTCATCGGCATGCCCGGCTGCGGCAAATCCACCGTCGGCGTGGTGCTGGCCAAGGCCGCCAACATGGACTTTATCGACTCCGACCTGGTGATTCAAAAGCGGATGGGTGCGAAGCTCTCCCAGCTGCTGGATGAACACGGGGATGCAGGCTTCCGGGCCATCGAGAACCGCATCAACACGGAGCTTGACGCGCAGAACAGCGTCATTGCCACCGGCGGCAGCGTCGTGTACGGCGAGGACGCGATGCGCCACCTGAAGGAAATCGGCACCATCGTGTACCTCCGCCTGAGCTACAGCGCCATTGAGGACAGGCTGGGCGACCTGCATGCCCGCGGCGTCACCATTCAGCCCGGCTGGACGCTGCGCGACCTGTACAACGAGCGCTGCCCCCTCTACGAACGCTGGGCGGATATGGTCATCGACTGCGAGCATCTGCGCCTGCGGGAAGTCGTGGCACAGATCATAACCCACATTGGCGGATTAAACACATAACAAAACGGTCTGTTTCCGATACAAGGAAACAGACCGTTTTCATATGGAGCATCGCTTAGCGCTTGGGCAGCTTCCTGGCCAGCTCCGCTGGCAGCATGCCCTCGGCCTCCAGCATACGCAGCTGCATGAGCAGCGCGTCGGGCATGTCGGACAGTTCCTCTTCGGAGAACTTCGTCAGACTATCAAGAAACTGAGGTAGCGTTTCTTCGTCAAACGCATCGTCCAGCTCTTCCTCATCCCCGTCAAAGAAACGATTCATGCCACCGATCGCTTCATCCATATCGGGCATATCATCCGTCAATGTCAGCAGGATGCCGGCTCTTTTGCAGAAGTCCTTGAGCAAAACGCGCATCTCCTCCGACCGAACCATGATCTGCTGCGGACAGACACCGACATGCAGCAGTGCATCCATGAATCCGCCAAGCATTTCGTCCGGGTCATATGTGGACTTGCTCGCCATAACGGGCTCGAGCATTATCCCATTTGCCTGATCCATCGTGAGCAGCACAGCGGGGAAAAAGGGCGGATTGCCATCAACCGGCGCTGGCAGATACGTGATGTCGCACGCATACGATCCGCCCTTGCGCTGCTTTTTCAGCTTTGCCAGGGTGATGTCGTTGATCCACTGCGGCGGCTGCGGCTTCCGCTCCTGATACGGTGGTAGCGGAATACGCTCGATGATTAGACCGTCCTCGGTCAGCGTGTACAGTGGGATGGTCACGCTCGGCTGTTGGCGCCCAGCTTTCCTCCGCTGCCCCTCCATGTAGCATTCCTGCTCCCGGTCCACCATGACAGACCGCAGCCCCAGGGCCATCCTGCCCTGCTTCTCCACCTGACGGGCCAATTCCAGCACGACCTGCAACGCAGTCCGGATGATCTCCAGCTCGTTCTCCGGCACTTGCCACGGGATGCATCTCGGGTAGAGCCGGAGGAACTTCGGCAAGGGCGCGCGGAAATTGATGCCCGCAGCACTGCAATAGGCCTTGATCTCCTCCAGCTCCTCCGGGGTGAATTGGTCCCGACCCTCCAGGCTGCACTGGATGCAATCCTGCAGCAAGTACCCTTCGGCGCCGTTCTGCTCCCGATCCAGCATGTCGCGCAGCGACGAGAAGCCCGCAGCGCCCACATAAACCGCCAGCGCAGTGCACATACCGCCATTGCCAAGGATGCAGCAGTAACCGATCTCCTCGCCCAGGCGGATGGCGAACAAATCCTCGCCATACACATGCTTCCAAACCTTCGTTTTGCGGAACGCATATGCCAAATCGTACAGCTCTTTATGCATCATATGCATCATCCTCTTTGTTTCGTTTCGTGCATTTCTGGCAGCAGGCATGCATCATGCCAGCGTGGCGAAGTAGGCACGAGCTTCCTCGGCATCGCGGGTGATCTGTGCTTGCAGCGCCCCCTTGTCGTCAAAGCGGGTTTCCGGGCGCTGGAAGCGCATGAAGGACAGCCGCACATGCTGGCCGTACAGCTCGATGGACTCCCCCGGCGCTGTAAGCACATGGGCCTCCACGGTGACGTGGCCCTCCGGCAGCGTCGGGTGACAGCCCACATTCACCACCGAGGGGTGAAACGCGCCATCCGCCGTTTCCAGCCAGCAGGCGTATACCCCGTAGGCGGGCAGCGCTTTGTATTTGGGGATGCGCACATTCGCCGTGGGGAACCCCATGGTGCGGCCCAGCTGCTTGCCGCCCTCCACCCGGCCGGAGAGCGTATAGCCCGTGCCCAGCAGCCGGTTGACCATGGGGATGTCGCCCGCCGCCAGCAGCTTTCGGATGCGCGTGGAGGACACCGTTTCTCCCTCCACCAGGACCTCGGGCACAATCACCGTGCGGAAGCCATGCTTTCTGCCGTATTCGCGCAGCATCCGGCCCGTGCCCTCGCCGCCCTTACCGAAGGTGAAGTTGAAGCCGCAAACCACCACCACCGGCGCGTAGGTCTCGACCATCTCGGCCATAAAGTCCTCCGGGGACTGGTCAGCCCGGGCGCGGTCGAAGGTGGTGATGCACAGCATGTCCACGCCGAAGGACTGCATGATGCGCGCCTTCTCCGGCAGGGTATTGAGCATCGCCGGGCATCGCGCCGGAGCGATGACTCGCAGCGGGTGGGGCTCGAAGGCCATGACGCACAGCGGAAAGCTCATCTCCTGGGCCAGCTCCACGCCGCGCATGAGCAGCGCCTGATGCCCGCGGTGCACGCCGTCAAACATGCCCAGCACCAGCACGCAGGGGTTCATTCGCTTGGGGTCACGCAGGATCTTCATGGACTGCCTCCTTCACGCAGGATGATGGTGCGCTCGTTTCCGGCGGCAGCTGGCACTTCCACACCAGCCGATCGCCCTGACGCGCCGCCATCCCCCAGAATTCCTGGTTCAGATACACCCGCACCACGCCGCCCTCCGGCACATCGCCGCGCACCTTGCCAATGGGCAGAGCCACGCCGTTGACCACCTGCTTGCGCAGGAAGCCTGGCACGTCCACCCGGCGGATGTGCTGAATCGGCCAGTCCAGCGGAAGCAGCTGCGCCGCCAGCGTGCCCGCATCGCGGTGAGCGGCGGCTTCCTCCAGGGTCATGGCTGTATCCAGGGTGAACACGCCGCTCTGGCTGCGCAGCAGGAAGCGCATGTGCGCCGGGCAGCCGCACAGCTTGCCCAAATCGTCGCAGATAGAGCGGATATACGTGCCGCGCCCACATCGGACGGTCATCAGCACGCCGTGGTTCGGCGTTTCTGCATGTAGCGTGATGGATTCCACATGCACCTGGCGCAGGGGCACCTCGACGGTTTCGCCCCGGCGGGCACGCTCATACATGGCCACGCCGTCCTGCTTGATGGCGCTAAACATGCTCGGCCGCTGGAGGATGTCGCCCTCCAGCTGCTTGGCCGCCGCACAGACGGTTTCCCATGCGGGGTATTGATCGCTTGCTTCGACCACCACGCCCGTGGCGTCCTGGGTGTCGGTGGCACAGCCAAAGGCAGCCTCCGCCACATAGGCCTTCTCCTTGTCCACCAGATAGTCAAAGAGCCGCGCCGCCCGCCCGATCATGATGGGCAGCACGCCCGCAGCCTCGGGGTCAAGCGTACCGGCATGGCCCACGCGCTTCTCCCCGGTCAGCCGCTTGACCACGGCCACCACCGCTGCGGAGGTCATGCCCGGGGGCTTGAGGATGTTCAGGAATCCGTTCATGCGTTTTGCTCCAGTTCTGCCTGCATGCGTTTCACGGCCTGGGCGATGGCCTCATCCAGCGGCAGATGCACGCTCGCGCCCGCCGCCTGGGCATGTCCGCCGCCACCAAAGGACTGCGCCACGCTGCTCACCTGATACGGCGGGATGGCCCGGAAGCTCAGCTTGACGCTGCCATCCGCCTGCTCCCGCCCAAAGACGCACATGCGCACGCCCAGGATGTCCAGCCCGTTGTTGACGATGATCTCCGCATCCTCCGGCAGCGCGCCGCAATCGTCAAAATCCTGCTGCGTCAACCGGATGGCCGTGATGCGCCCTTCGTCATGGTAGGTCAACCCCTCCAGGGCCTTGACCAGCAACGCCACCTGGCGCGGCGGACGCTCCCGGTACAAGCGCCGGTAGGCCTCGGCAATGGGTGCGCCCGCTTCCATCAGGTCAGCCATCACGCGGTAGGCCTCGGGGGTGGTGCTGTTGTAGGTCAGATGCCCCGTGTCGGTGCTCAATCCGACCGCCAGGCACAGCGCGATATCCTGCGTGATGGTGCAGCCCAGCCTCTTGAGCAGCTCATAGAGGATGAGGCAGTTGGCCGGAGCGGTAGCGTCCACGCAGTTGACATCGCAGTAAAGGGTGTTGGTGCCGTGGTGATCCACCTGTGCGGTGCGCTCAGCGCGTTCCACCAGGGCACGGCAACGGCCCATGCGCTTTTCGTCGGATACATCCAGGCACAGCAGCAGCTCATAATGCGCCTGGGCTGCCTCGGGCGCAGAGAAATCCTCCACGCCAGGCAGAAATTGATACAGCTGGGGAATCGCATCCTGGCAGAAAACATCCACCTGCTTGCCCAGTTCGAGCAGCCCCAGACGCATCGCCAGGGCGCTGCATACGGTATCGCCATCCGGGCTGACATGGCTGATCAGCGCGATGCGATTCGCCGCGCGGATAGCCCCCATCACGCCGTCAAGGGGTCTCACTGTCCTCATCATGGGAAGCCTCCGTCTTTTGTGCATCTGCCAGCACCTTGGCGATGTGTACGCCATAGGCGATGTTCTCGTCGCTGATGAAGGTCAGCTCGGGGCTGTAGCGGATGATGATGTTCTGGCCCAGCTCGTGGCGAATGAAGCCCGCCGCCTTCTTCAGCGCTGCCATCATGCCCTCGCGCTTGTCATCCTCCAGGACGGACACGTAAATCTTCGCGTGGCGCAGATCGCGGGTCACATCCGCATGGGTGACGGAGAAGGTGCCGGTGATGCGGGGATCGTTCAGATCCTCGCGGATGATACGGTCCACCTCGCGGCGAACCTCCTCGGAGATACGGTCAATACGGTTATAGCTCATGTTTGCTCCTTGAAAAAGCAAGGGAAGGCACGGTCATCGTGTCCTTCCCCTGCCTTGTGGTCAGAAATGATTGTTTGGAAGAATCCTTCGTCCCCACATAACCACGCGCGATCAACCTCAACGCAGCCGTCCACCGCAACGCGCGAAAGGGCGTCCAGAGGGATGAATCCCTCTGGCGGGGTTGTAAGGGGCAGCGCCCCTTACCCTCCACCAACACGCGCAGTCAGCCGCAACGAAGCCACCCCCCTCAACGCGCGAAAGGGAGTCCAGAGGGATGAATCCCTCTGGCAGGGTTGTAAGGGGCAGCGCCCCTTACCGGGGGATTTCCTCCATGATGAAGCACTCGATGATGTCGCCTTCCTTGATGTCGTTATGGCCCTCCAGGGACATACCGCACTCAAAGCCCGCGGCCATCTCCTTCACGTCCTCCTTGTAGTGCTTCAGGCTGCTCAGCTTGCCCTCATGCACCACCACATTGTCACGCAGCAAGCGCACCTGCGCGTTGCGCTGCATCTTGCCGTCCTGCACGTAGGAACCGGCGATGATGCCCGCACCGGTGATCTTCATCACCGCGCGCACCTCGGCGTGGCCCAGGATGACCTCCTTGTACTCGGGGGCGAGCATGCCCTTCATGGCCAGCTCCATGTCCTCGATGGCCTTGTAAATGACCGTGTACAGGCGCACATCGACCTTCTCGCGCTCGGCGGTTTCGCGGGCAGAAGCGTCGGGGCGGATGTTGAAGCCAATGATGATGGCATTGAAGGCGCTGGCCAGGTTCACGTCGTCCTTGGTGATGGCGCCAGCCGCGCTGTGCAGCACGCGGACGCGCACCTCGTCGTTGGAGAGCTTCTCCATCGCCTGCTTGACGGCCTCGACCGAGCCCTGCACGTCTGCCTTGATAATCAGGTTCAGCGTGGTCTGCTTGCCCGCCTCCAGGTTGGAGAACAGGTTTTCCATGCTCATCTTGGCCATGGACGCCTCGCGGGAGGCCTTCAGCTTAGCCTTGCGCTCCTCGGCGACCTGGCGGGACAGGTGGTCGTCACCCACGGCGATCATTTCATCGCCCGCAGAGGGCACCTCGTCAAAGCCCATGATCTCCACGGGCATGGAGGGGCCGGCCTCCTTGACCTTCTCGCCCTTGTCGTTAATCAGCGCGCGCACGCGGCCGGAAGCCATACCGGCCACGATGTTGTCGCCCACGCGTAGCGTACCGTTTTGCAGCAGCACGGTCGCAAGCGGGCCACGGGCCTTGTCCAGCTTGGCCTCGACGATCACACCACGGCCCAGTCGGTTGGGATTGGCGCGCAGCTCCATGGTTTCAGCCTGCAGGAGGATCATCTCCAGCAGCTCGTCGACGCCCTGGCCGGTCACGGCGGAAACGGGCACCACGATGGTGTCGCCGCCCCAGTCCTCGCAGACGATGCCGTAGTTGGTCAGGTCCTGCTTGACGCGCTCCACATTGGCGGTGGGCTTATCCATCTTGGTGACCGCCACGATGAGGGGCACCTCCGCGGCCTTGGCATGGTTGATGGATTCGACGGTCTGGGGCATGACGGAGTCATCCGCCGCCACGACCAGCACCGCAATATCGGTGGCCTGGGTGCCACGGGCACGCATGGCGGTGAAGGCCTCGTGACCAGGGGTATCCAGGAAGGTGATCTGCCGGTTGCCGTCCACCGTGACGGTGTAGGCGCCGATGTGCTGGGTGATGCCACCCGCCTCGCCCGCCGTGACGCGGCTCTTGCGGATGTAGTCCAGCAGGGAGGTTTTGCCATGGTCGACATGGCCCATGATGGTGACCACCGGCGGACGGGTCATCAGGTTCTCGTCGGTATCCTCGAAGTCCTCGGCGCTCAGCTGATCCTCAGCGGTCTGCTCCGCCTTTTTCTCCAGGGTGATCTCAAAGTCCGCGCACACCAGGCTGGCGGTATCAAAGTCGATCTCCGAGTTGATGGTGGCCATGTTGCCCAGCAGGAACAGCTTCTTGATGATCTCGCCCGAGGTCTTGCCGATCTTCTCGCACAGGTCGCGCACGATGATGGTATCGCCGGACATGTAGGCGGTCTCGATCTTGATGGGGGCCATCATCTGCTGCGCGGAGGGCTTGCGCTGGCGGGACTTCTTGCCGCCGCGGATCACATCATCGTCATAGCCGGAGTAGCCTGCGTCGCGGGAGAGCTGCTTGCGGTTGCGGGCCACATGCTCCGGGTCATGCTGGCGGACGTAGTTCTTCTTGTTGGGGTCGTAGTTGGAGACGCGCTCCTTGCCCATGGCGGGCGCCAGGTCCGGCGCAGCTGCCTTGGGACGGCCAGCACCCATGGGACGGCCCTGGCCGGGCGCACCCTGGGGACGCGGCGCGAAGCCGCCCTGCTGAGGGCGGGGCTGGAACGTACCGTTCGCCGGACGGCCCTGACCGGGCGTACCCTGGGGACGGGGCTGGAACGTGCCGTTGGCCGGGCGACCCTGACCGGACACACCCTGGGGACGGGGCTGCACGCCCTGGGGACGCGGCTGGAACGTGCCATTCGCCGGACGGCCCTGGGCAGGCGCGCCCTGGGGACGGGGCTGGAACGTACCGTTCGCCGGACGGCCCTGCTGACCCGGTGCTTGCGCGGGACGGGGCTGCTGGGGACGCGGCGGACGGATGACATTGGGCGCCAGGCCCACGGGCTTCTGCGGCACAACCTGACCAGGACGGCTGATGATCTGGCCGATGGCGGGCTTCTTGGGGGCCTCCGCCTTGGCTTTCTCCGCAGCGGCCTTGTCAGCAGCAGCCTTGTCAGCGGCGGCCTTGTCAGCAGCAGCCTTTTCGGCGGCAGCCTTCTCCGCAGCGGCCTTCTCTGCAGCGGCCTTCTCTGCAGCAGCCTTCTCTGCAGCGGCCTTCTCAGCAGCGGCCTTGGCGGCAGCCTTCTCAGCCTTGGCGCGCTCGGCTTCCTTCTCGGCAGCATCCAGCGCGGCCTGCTCGTCCGCGTCCAGCATGACGTAGGCCTTCGACTGATCAGCGCGCTGCTTCTCCGCCTCGGCACGCTTGAGCTGGGCGTCCTTCTCTTCGTTGGCTTTCACAAAGCCGTTTTCAAGGGCGCGCAGGGACTGGAGCAGACTCTCCGCACTCTTGCGCGCCTGGGACGCCTCTTCCTTCACCTTGGTGGCGTCCGCCAGGAGCTCTCTGGTGGCATCCTTCAGTTTCACTTTCGTCATTCGACGCTTGCACCCCCGCTATGATTTACGGTAATCGTAGGTTTCATCGTTTGTTGTATGGAGGCGGCGAAGCCTCCCTTGAGGACCGCCATGGCCATGCCGGGCTTGCCGGTGGCCTCGTGGAGCAGCCCCTTTGGCAGCTCCACCACAGGAACGCCCGCACGCTGGCAAACACCCCTGTATTTATCCTGCGTGGCAGGGGATGCGCCGCTATCCAGCAGCAGCACCCCGCAGCCCCCGGCGCGGATGGTTTTCATGCAGCCATCCTCGCCGAACACCGCCTGCCTCGCTCTCACGCACAGGCCCATGAGCCCGCGCAGCTTGCTTTCCTGTGCCTGCGTCACGGTCAATCCGCCTCCGGTTCCGGCGCGGGCAGATGGGCCAGCTCGTACTGAAGGGCGGCAGCGACCTCCTCGGTCATGCGCACCTCCAGCTGACGCTCCAGCTGCTTCTGCTTGATCGCCCGGGTCAGGCAGCTCTCCTGACGGCACACATAGGCGCCACGACCGGGCTTCTTGCCCCCGGGGTCCATGGAGAGGGTACCGTCCGGCGCACGCACGACGCGGATGAGCTCTCTTTTGGGCTTGCTTTCCCGGCAGCCCACGCACATCCGCAGGGGAATCTTCTTCGGCTTCATCGGGATCGCACCTCCGCCTTACAGGGTGTCGTCCTCGTCTACGGGCAGCTCAATGCCGGTGAAGGCTTCGCCGCCGAAATCCGCGAACTCGTCCATCACGGGCGCATCCTCGACGATCTCCACATCGCCCATCTGCTCCATGTACTGGCTCTGGGACTTGATGTCGATCTTCCAGCCGGTGAGCTTGGCGGCCAGGCGAGCGTTTTGGCCCTCCTTGCCGATGGCCAGGCTGAGCTGGTTGTCCGGCACCACCACGATGCAGGAGCGGGCGCCGCTGGCCTCGGTGTACACCGCGCGGACGTTGGCGGGATTCAGGGCGTTGGCGATGAACTCCGCCGGATCGTCAGACCACTTGATGATGTCGATCTTCTCGCCCTTGATCTCGGTGACAACGCGATCCACGCGGCTGCCGCGTTGGCCCACGCAGGAGCCGACCGGGTCGATCTGCACCTCGTTGGAGTACACCGCCATCTTGGTGCGGCTGCCGGCCTCGCGGGCGATGGCCTTGATGGTCACATCGCCGGCGGCGATTTCGGGCACCTCCATCTCGAACAGGCGCTTGATCAGATTGGGATGGATGCGGCTGACCCGCACCTGCGGGCCGCGCACGCCGATGGCCTGGGCGCGCTGCACCTCCAGGACGTAGACCTTCACATGGTCATCCTCCTGGAGCACCTCGCCAGGGATCATTTCGCTGGCCTCCAGGATGCCCTCGGTGCGGCCCATCAGATCCACAAAGGCGTTGCCCTTGGTATCCACCCGGCGGACGATAGCGGTGAGGATCTCGTTCTCCTTGTCGATATATTCATCGTACACGCGGCCGCGCTCGGCCTCGCGCAGGCGCTGCACGATCACGCCCTTGGCGGTCTGGGCCGCCACGCGCAGGAAGCCGCGGGGGGTGACATCGGTCTCCACGATGTCGCCCATCTGGTAGGAATCCTTGATCTTGCGGGCTTCCTCCAGGGTGATCTGATCGGCGTTGGAACCTTCGATCTCCTCGACGATCAGGCGGCGGGTGTAGACGTGCACCTCGCCGCTTTCCCGGTCGATGGTGGCGGTGATGTTGTTGGGGCTGGGCACCGGCGCGCCGTTGGGCAGGTTCTTCTGATATGCCTTCTTCAGCGCGTCCTCCACGGTGGAGAAGAGCATCTCCTCGCTGATGGATTTTTCCCGGGCCAGCAGCTTGATTGCTTCCACCAGCTCGCTGGTCTGAGGCTTGGCGGGGGCTGCGGTTTTTTTGCTTCTCATGATATTCACCTTTATATGTTTTGTTGGGATTGCTTATTCTTCCGGAACTTCCTCGACCTCGATCTCGTCGCCGACGTTCATCTCGTCCGCGCCCTCCCCGAGGTCAACGTCCTGGATGCCGTCCAGATCGACGACGGGCTTGATGAGGGAGGCGGCGCGGCGGCCGAAGCGCTTTTCCTCCCCGGCGATGAGCAGCACGACCTCGTCCTTGTCGTACCCGGCCAATTCACCCGTGAACACCTTCTGCCCTTCGATGGCCTTGAACAGGTGCAATTCCACCTCCAGGCCCAGGGCGCGCTCGAAGTCCCGGTCCTTCTTCAGCGGACGGTCGACGCCGGGGCTGGACACCTCCAGGAAGTCGTAATCGTAGCTTTCCAGCTGGGGCTGAATGGCCCGGTGATACCGCTCGCAGTCATCCAGCGTGATGCCCTCGGGCTTGTCGATGTACAGCCGCAGGTACTTGCCGGAATCCTCCTTGTCCAGGGCGACGTCCACCAGCTCATACCCGAGCTCCTCCGCCAGGCGCTGGCACCGGGGCTCCACCACTGCGGTCAGCTCTGACTTTGCCATGTCGCTGCCTCCTTTCTCCATTCGTCATGCCAGATATTGGGAATTCATGGCATAGGAAAAGAGCGGACAACATGGCCTGCCCACACGAAAACAACAGCTTCCCGGAGGACGGCCATCCCGGCCGGGCCCAAGCCCCGTGTCCCCCTTGCGCTGCATCCTCGTGCCGTCAGGCGATGCCCACTCTTAACCGTCGAACCCTTCTTTCTGAGCATATGCCGGTCACCCGGCAGGAAACGCCATCCTTGCGGACAGCAGTGATTTCATACGAAGAGAGTATACCACACTTTGGCCGCGAATACAAGCGTTTTCCAGCCATCCATAAAGATTTTACCGCAATTTGACCCTGTTTTCCGATGCGCTGGGCTGCATATGGCTGTCCACGGGGCTGCGCCTCTTGTGCGCGGGCGAAAAAAGTGGTATGATGTAGTATAAGAGCATATGCGAAAGGAGGCGCTCCCATGCAGGTGATTGCCCACATCCGCAACGCGTTCCCGACCAAGTTCGGGCTACCCCGCCAATCGGGCCTGGTACCGGAGCTCACCTCCACCATCGTGTTTGAGCCGGAATACCGCGTACCGGAGGCACTGCGGGGCATCGAGCGCTACTCCCACCTGTGGTTGATCTGGGAATTCCACCAGGCCGTGCGGGCGGGCGAGGATCAGTCCTGGCGGCCCACGGTGCGTCCCCCCCGCCTGGGCGGCAACACCCGTATGGGCGTGTTCGCGACGCGCTCGCCCTTCCGGCCCAATCCCTTGGGGCTGACGGTGGTAAAGCTCCTGGCGGTGGCGGATTCCCCCGATGGGAAGGTGCTGCTTGTGTCCGGCGCGGACATGATGGACGGCACGCCCATCTACGACATCAAGCCCTATTTGCCCTATGTGGACAGCGTGCCGGAGGCCTCCGGCGGCTTCACCGAGGAGACGGCGGAATACCGCCTGGCGGTGGATTGCCCGGAGGCGCTGCTGAGCCGCGTCCCCCCGCAGCACCGTCAAACCCTGCTGGGCGTGCTTTCCCAGGATCCCCGCCCGGCCTATCAGCATGACGAAAGCCGCGTGTACGGCCTCCCCTTTTTGGGGCTGGACGTGAAATTTACGGTCAAGGACGGCACGCTGACCGTCCTGGAAATCAAGGAGTGACAAGCGATGCGTATCATTGAAATGCTGACAGCACAGTTCCCCATCCGCAAAACCGGCAAGCAGAAGGAAGCCTTCCGCGACTGGTTCATCGCCTGGGCCCGGGAGCAGGGCTATACCGCCCAGGCCACCACGCCGCGCGGGTTCTTCCACAGCACCAATGTGATCGTCGGCGAGCCCGAGAGCGCGCAGGTCATCTTCACCGCCCATTACGACACCCCGCCAGTGATGCCCCTGCCCAACTTCATCACCCCTTGCAACAGGCTGGTATACTTGCTCTACCAGCTGCTGCTCGTACCCATCATGCTGCTGCCCGCTGCCCTCGTCGCGGCGCTTGTTTTCCATGTGATGCGCGTGCTGACCGACAATGCGCTCCTGGCTGACATCGTATGCCGTTTCTCTGGGCTTGCCACGCTGTACACGGTGCTGGGCGTCATGATGCTGGGCCCGGCGAACAAGCACTGCGTCAACGACAACACCTCCGGCGTGGCGGCGGTGATGGAGCTGATGCGCCGCCTGTCCCCCGAGGAGCGCGGCAAGGTTGCCTTCCTCCTCTTTGACAACGAGGAAAAGGGCATGCTGGGTAGCGGCGCCTACGCCAAGAGCCATCCGGACATCAGGAAGGAGCGCCTGATCATCAACATGGACTGCGTGGGCGACGGCGAGCACATCCTGTTCTTCGCCAACAAGCAAACGCGGGAGCTGGCGCAGTTCCCCCTGCTGGAGGAAGCCATGCAGGGCGTCACCGGCCGTCACTTCATCATGAACCAGATGGAAAAATGCATCTACCCCTCCGACCAGGCAAAGTTCAAGCTGGGCATCGCCGTGTGCGCCTGCAAGCAGAAGCGGGGCATCGGCTACTATTGCGACAAGATTCACACCAAGCGGGATACCGTGTGCGAGCAGGTCAACCTCGACTTCCTGGCGGAGGGCCTGAGCGCCTTTGTATCCCGGCTGTGATTCCCAGGAGGCGCGCATGACACTTTGCGAGAAAATCACCGAGCTGTTCCCTGTCAGAAAGAGCCAGCAGCAGAAAAAGACCTTCCGGCAGTGGGTGACGGCGGAAATCGCCGGGATGGGATACAGCGTCCGGGTGGAGCAGAACGACCGCGGCCGCCAGCAGAACATCGTGGTGGGCGACCCGGAGCATGCCCTTGTCACCTACACCGCGCATTATGACACGCCCTCCACCATCCTGCTGCCCGATCTGCAAATCCCCCGCAACTACCCCGTGTACCTGCTCTGGCAGCTTGGCATGGTGGGCGGGATGCTCCTTCTGTCCCTGCTGGCGGGCGCGGCACTGGGGCTCATCACGAAAAACGGCAACGTGATGATCCTTGGCTTCTTTGGGGCCTTTGTAGCGCTCATGTGGCTGCAGCTGAACGGCTTTGCCAACCCCAATAACGTCAACGACAACACCTCCGGCGTGGCGGCGCTGCTGGAAACCATGGCCCGCATCCCCCAGGAGCACCGGAGCAAGGTGGCCTTCATCCTCTTTGACAACATGGAGAAGGGCCGCAGGGGCTCCCGAGCCTACGCCCGCGACCATTTGGAGATGCAGCACACCCGCTTTGTCGTCAATGCCGACAGCGTGGGCGTGGGCGATGTGTTCCTGGTCAGCGCGCCATCCCTGGCGCTGCAGCTGCCCCAGTACGCCAAGCTGGAGCAGGCGCTGTCCGCCTTGCCAGACAAGCAGGCGCGCTTCCATTCCAGCGTGACGACGCGCGGCAACAGCGATTTCCGCTCCTTCAAATGTGGCGTGGGCATCACCGCCTACCGCCAGGTGAGCGGCATCGGATTGTATCTGGGCGACCTCCACACCCGCCGGGATGACCGGGCGGAGCAGGAGAATATCGAGGCCTTAGCAGCCGCCTTTTCCACCCTCGCAGCCCAGCTTTGAGGCGTCCCCGGGGGCTCATTCTTTGGGAAACCTCCCCAAAGGGAGAAAAATAGACAAAATTCTACAATCCGCTTGTGGCATGTGCCGAAAATTCGTGAAATGTGCCAAAAGGTATTGACGCAACCGGCATTTCGGCTTATCATATGGTATATTTCACCTTTACTTTGAGAGGAGGGGCTCACTGTGGTAATTGACCGCAACGAAACCGTGGCCCCGCTGTTCTGGTATCTCTACACGCCGCTGACGGCTTCCCGCAGGGATGACAATCACGCCGTCGGGGGCTTTAACGTCGCGCTGTATCCGGATCACACATTGGTTTTCTGCAAGTTCAACGGCCTGAATCAGCTGACCGATCGCTGCACCTTCCAGCTGCCGGCGGAGGTAAGCGGCAAATACATGATGATCCTGGAGAGCCAGTCCTGGTGGATGGGCAAGCTCCCGCGGGAAATCAAGACCGACGGACGTGCGTCCTATACCAGCATGTTCGGCTTCACAAGGCAGCATCCCCTGTTCTCCTGCGAGGACATCAACACCCTGGTGCTCGCGCCCTTCCACAGCCAGCGCGGCATGTATGCCCGCCGCTTGCGCGGCATGCTGGAATGCATGGCCGAGATGCTCTACGATTATGGCATCGAACTGGGCGTGGATCGCTTCGCCTGGGATTGGCAGTACATCAGCCCCCTGGAGCAGATGCAGGCCACACCCGTACAGGCCGCCCAGGGCAGCACCCAAAGCGCCCAGTATTACAGCGCCCGCCAGTTTCCGCAGGACGGCGCCGCCTACTACGAGCAACAGGAGCGCATCGCACAGTAATGCGGCGATCACGACAGTCCATCCTGCATGACAAGCAGGGACGGACTGTCTTTTTGTTTGATCGGCCATCGCCGCGCTGCCGTAAAGGGACGGCTTTCGCTGGAGTGGCGGTAGTCCCCTCGGGGAAGGTCACCGGTGGCCATCTCCCCCAGCTACATGCATTGAAGCCCATCACCCAATATATAATATATACACCACATGGAGGCATTCACATGAACACCAAGCATCAGCAGTGGCTCAACTGCCCCGGCATGCCGGAGGAGCTGCTCACCCAGCTCCGCGCAATGGACGAAAACGAAATCTCCGACAGCTTCTACCGGGAGCTGGCCTTCGGCACCGGCGGTTTGCGCGGCGTGCTGGGCGCTGGCACCAACCGCATGAACCTCTACACCGTGTCCAAGGCAACTCGCGGCCTGGGCAAGTACCTGCTGGAAACCTTCCCCCAGCCCAGCTGCGCGGTAAGCTGCGACAGCCGCATCCATTCCACCGATTTTGCCCGCCTGACCGCCGCCACCCTGGCGGAGATGGGCATCCGCGTGTACATCTACAAAACCCTCATGCCCACGCCCATGCTGTCCTACGCAGTGCGCCAGCTGCACACCAGCGCGGGCGTGATGGTCACCGCATCCCACAATCCAGCGAAATTCAACGGCTATAAGGTGTACGGCGCGGACGGCTGCCAGATCACCATTGAGGCGGCGGACCGCATCTACCGTTACATCAGCGCCGAGGAAACCCTCGTGGAGAAGCTGCCGGACTTCGACGCGCTCCTGGCAACCGGTATGATCTCCTGGATCGGCGAGGATACCATCGAGAGCTACTACCAGGCCATGGACCGCTTGCGCATCTCCCCTGCCACACAGCGGCTGCACATCGTTTACAGCCCGCTCAACGGCACCGGCAATGTCCCCGTGCGCGAAATGATGAAGCGCCTGGGCAATATCGACGTGGAGGTCGTTGCCGAGCAGGAGCTGCCCGACGGCCACTTTCCCACCTGCCCCTATCCTAACCCCGAGATTCGCGAGGCGATGAAGCTGGCCATCGACAAGACCATCGCCACCGGCGCGGACATGTGCATGGCCACCGATCCGGACTGCGACCGCATCGGCGTGGGCGTGCGCCAGGGCGATCAGGTCACCTTGATTTCCGGCAACGACATGGGCGTGCTGCTGCTGGATTACATCTGCAGCCACCGCAAGCCCGGCGGCTTGCCCCCCGTGGCCGTCAAGACCATCGTGACCACCGAGATGGCCGTGCCCATTTGCCGCAAATACGGCGTGGAGCTGCGCAACGTGCTGACGGGCTTCAAGTTCATCGGTGAGCAGATCGGCCTGCTGGAGCAGGAGGGCCATCCCGAGCGCTACATCTTCGGCTTTGAGGAATCCTACGGCTACCTGTCCGGCACCGACGTGCGCGATAAGGACGCGGTGAACGCCGCCGTCCTGGTGTGCGAGATGGCTGCCAATTACAAGGCCCAGGGTCTGTCGTTGCTGGACAAGCTGGCTCTGCTGCGCCAGGAGCACGGCTTCTTCGCCCAGCGGTTGCTGACCTTCGAGTACGAGGGCGAGTCCGGCGCAAAGACCATGGCGGGCATCATGGCGAAGCTCCGCCAGCCCCTGTCCGTCTTCCCGGAGGCGGCCTTCCAGGGTGCGAGCCGCATCGACTATCAGCATGACAACACCGGGCTGCCCGCCTCCGACGTGCTGTCCTTCGCGCTGGCGGACGGCTGCAAGATCATCGTGCGCCCCTCCGGCACCGAGCCGAAACTGAAGGCGTACCTGTTCGCCCGGGGTGCTGATCAATCCGCCGCCGAGGCCGTGCTGGACACCCTCGAAGCCCTGATGAACGCCTACTGCAAGGCATAAGCTGTCAGGAGGTCCATTAGCCAGTTTTGGTGTCGCGAACACGGCACCCAAGTACGGAGTGCGGGTTGATCAATAACCAGGAGGCTGCAATAGCTCCGGAAGATACGCAGACGAAAAGGCAAGAGCATTTATCCATGAGCGGCTGGCCGGTGTGCTGGCCGCTCTTTTGTGTGCAAGAAAGGAGGACGGCATATCCTTCGGGGATTCCTTTTGCAACCAAGCTAATAAAATCTGCTGGATCCGGGACAAAAAAAGGTTGATTGTAAAATGAAATAGGACAGTGAAAAAAGAAAACGAGCCGCAGCGAACTTGTGGTAAAATGGAAGTACCACCCACCAAAAGACCAGGAGGTTCGCCATGGCTCAGAAAGAGTATAGCACAAAGCGGGCAAGATTCCAACACCTGACGAGCGAAAAGCGTGCGCAGATCGA
>JAQXLU010000035.1 GCA_029012285.1 Clostridiales bacterium
CATCACCAGCGGCAAGCCCGCAAAGATAATGCGCAGATAGCTTTCTGTCATGCGGATGGTCTGCCGGGGCATGTCCAGGGCCACCAGCACGGGCCATAGGGTCGCCTGGGCGAGAAGCTCCACCACCGCCACCGTCACCACGGACAGCAGCAGGCTCTGCCCCACCGCCCGGTGAAGCTCATGATAATCCCCTGCGCCAAAAGACTGCGCCACCTGGATGGCAAAGCCCTGCGCCAGGCCAATCGCCAGGGACAGCACCAGCCAGTCCAGCCATCCGGCGGAGGCCACCGCCGTCAGTGCATCCACGCTCACCTGGCCCACCACAAAGGAATCCACCAGCGAATACAGCTGCTGGAAGGCATTGCCCGCAATGATGGGCAGGGTAAAGAGAATCAGGTGCTTCATGGGGCTGCCGGTGGTCATGTCGCGGGTGCGTGCCATGGGCGTTCCTCCTTGAAATGGACGAAATAAGAATCGCCCGGACAAGATTCGCGGTTGGGGCGCGAAATCCTGCCGGACACGAAAATATGATGGTGGTTATTCCTCGAATATGCAGTCGGCTGCGCGGACAAAGCCGCTGGACAGGGCATCCACCTCGCCCACATGCAGCCAGCCATTGCCGTAGTCGCTCAGCAGCAGCACATAACCCCCTCCCTGCAGGGACCACAGCAGCTCTCCTTCCGGCGCATCATAAATCTGCGTGCCAGCGCGCAGCTCGACCGTGGGGGCGACGTAGGCAGCCGTTTCCCAATAGCGCCATTCGCCCTCCTTGTCCGTTTCGATGATCTCCCACGCCTGCTCTCCGCCCAGCAGCAGCCCATAGGCCGGCAGCCAGCCCGTGACGCCGCTGTCTGCAATTTCCACAAGGGCAAGCGGTTCGGTTTCGTCCTCGCTGTATGCCAGCACATGCACAGGGGTGGCGCACCTGTATTCCGCCAGGAGGATGCTTGCCTCCGCATCCGCATACAGGGGCAGGGAGGGATCGTTGATCACGCCCCAGTCCTTGGACAGGAGCGATAGCGCATCGCTGATGGCATAGACGTAATCCGACCAGTCAATGCGGGTGATGTCCCTTTCCAGGTCATACCGGCCAAAGACCATGCCGGTGTAGGAAAGGTAAAGCCCCTCTGATTCAAATAACACATAGTCCTCGTTCCCGTTGAGGAAGCCGTGCACCAGCCAGCGGCCATCCTCCTGCAATGAAATGCCGTAATCGACATATAGCGGGAATTCCTCGTCCCAGCGGCTCATTAGGCCGTCCGGGTGGGGAATTCCGATTTCCATCCAGCCCGCACCGGTGTGGAAGCTGTCGCACTCGGTATCCTCGGGCAGGGGCGTGGATTCCGTCCAGACCCAGCCATCCTCGCGGTATACGCCGCCCAGGAACACCACGTTCCCTGCGGGATTGCGCATCAGCAACGTGACGGCCTCGGTGGAGAATTTGCCGTCCAGGAAGGTATATTCCGGCAGCAGCAGCGCTGCCACCCGCGTCAGCGTTTCCTCATCGAGGTCGCACAGATCCTCGGGGAAGGCGGATGCATCGAACCCGGCCAGGGTGGCGCAGTCTGCCAGCCAGGGCATGGGGCAGGGCGGTGTGCAGGCCATCCGCTCCGAGCGGGTGACGATCTGAACCACGCAGCCCGCTTGATAGGTCAGCTCCTCATCAATGCCGTTGCCCTCGTCGGCAATGTGCAGGCGGACAAACTGCCACTGCCCCGCCTCGTCCCGGGCGAAATCGTAGCGCCAGGAATAGACGGTGCGCCGGTACAGGATGGAGAGGGTATCCTCCGCCAGCAGCAGCTCCAAGGAGGTATACGGAACACGGGGCTGGGCGTCCTGCGTCACATAGGGGCGGATGGCGGTATCGCTGTCCAGCGCCAGCGTCCAGCCGTCCTCCGTCAGGCGGAAATAGCAGAGCTTCAGCCGATCCTCCCCCATGTCCAGCACATAGAAGGCATCGTCCGCATCCTCGGCCTGGGTGATGATCTGCGCATTGGGGTACAGGGCTTGCAGCGCCGTCCCGGATGGGGTTTCCTCCGCCAGAACGTGCAGCGGCATGAGCATCAGCAGCAAGGCTGCAAGGGCAAGCAGCTTCTTCATGGTCAGTTCCTCCCGGATAGATTTCTGTCAACCAAACGAATCAGCGATGGAAAACCCTGCATGTTTACAACTTGAATTGACATCTTCCGCCGGATGCGGTATCATACAACCAACCAGGAGGTGTTCATCATGAAACGAATATGCTGCATCCTGCTGCTGATGCTGCTTGCCCTGCCCGCGCTGGCGGCGGAGAACCCCTTTGCGCCCTATGTGCTGACCACTCCCGCCGCTGCGGCGCTGGAGGAAAACGAGGGCACGTACACCTTTATCCACGGGGCGAGCCGCGTGGTGGCGATGGTGATCGAGCGCGTGCCGGACGAGGCTCCGGCGGAGGCGATCATCCGCATGATGGCCCAGTTTGAGCCGGAAGCCGTGATCGGCGCGGATCTTCCCATGGCGGGGGGCTTCGTCGGGCTGAATGCGGTCAACCGGGACAAGTTCGGCGAGGGCGTCGACCAAATCAACGTGATGGTGCTCAGCAGCGACGGCAGTCTGCTGATTTTATCCGGCCACAGCCTGGACGGGGATGAGGCCCAGGTGCAGCTGCTCCTGGACAGCTTACTGTCCACCCTCACCGTGGACGGCGTGCGCATCGTGCTGGCCCGGGAAACGCCCACGGCGGCACAATGATACAAAGGAGGAAGCAACATGGCGCTTTTGCATCTGGTCTACTTTTCTGACGTGCTGGGGGTGCAGACCCCGGTGGACGTGATCTTGCCCGAGGGCAAGCAGGGCATCGGCGTGGAAGCCGCCGGTGAAGCCGAGCTGCCCAAGGTGCTCTACCTGCTCCATGGCTACTCCGACGACCAGACCATCTGGCAGCGCCGCACCAGCGTGGAGCGCTACGCCGCGGGCTACAACCTGGCCATCATCATGCCCGGGGTGAATCATTCCTTCTACTGCAACGAGGCCTACGGCGAGCGCTACTGGGATTTTGTGTCCCAGGAGCTGCCGGAGATGATGCACCGCTTCTTCCGCCTGTCTGACAGGCCGGAGGATACCTTTGTGGCGGGGCTTTCGATGGGCGGCTACGGCGCGATGAAGCTGGCGCTATGCTTCCCCGAGCGCTTCGCGGCGGCAGCGTCCTTCTCCGGCGCGGTGGACATCCTCTCCACCGCCAAGCGCCACGAGGACGGCTGGAAGCGCATCACCGGCGGCAAGTCCATGCGGGGCACGGAATGCGATTTGTTCCATATGCTCCAGGAAAACAGCAGTGCACTGCACAAGCCGCGTCTGTATGTGTCCTGCGGCACGGCGGATTTCCTCTACGGCCAGCATAAAAAGTTCATCCCCGCGCTGAAGAAGGCCGACTGGGACGTGACGAACTACGAGGAGCCGGACGCGGTGCATGAATGGGGCTTCTGGGACAGGGAGATCCGCAAGTTCATCAGCTTCTGCTTTGATAAGTGATGCATCCATACCAATGAATCGAGGCGATCCTCATGTGGTTTGTCTTTGCGCTGCTGTCCGCGGTGTTTGCCGCGCTGACCTCCATCCTGGCCAAGGTTGGCATCAGCGGGGTCAATTCCAACCTGGCGACGGCCATCCGCACCGTGGTGGTGCTTGCGATGTCCTGGGGCATGGTGTTCCTGACCCATGCCCAGCAGGGCCTGACGGAGATCAGCCGCCGCAGCTGGCTGTTCCTGATCCTCTCCGGCCTGGCGACGGGCGCTTCCTGGCTGTGCTACTACCGCGCGCTGCAGATGGGCGACGCATCCAAGGTGGTGCCGGTGGACAAGCTCAGCGTGGTCATCACGCTGGTGCTGGCCTTCGTGCTGCTCAAGGAGCCCTTCACAGCCAAGTCGCTCGTGGGGGCGGCCCTCATCGCCGCCGGAACCCTCGTGATGGTGCTGTAAGATGGATATGCTTCCCTTCTACCGGGAGGAGGACCTCTTCCCCCGGGAATTCACCAGTGTGACGGAGCGCCCCTGGGGCTTTTTGTACCGCAACGCGGACAACCCGGATTCCTACGACAGCAACCATGCGCTGATTTTCCGCGACCGGGTGGCGGAGCTATCCGCAATATTGGCGGAAATTGCGGACTTTTACCTGACCCGGGGGCAAAGGCCGATCATCTACCAGTCCATCCTGGACGACGGCTGGTTTGGCGAGATTGCCCCGGCGCTTTCCGCCGCCGGATACCGCTCCTGGCAGGAAGCGCAGCGCTGGATGGTGCTCATGGAGGATAGCCGCATCCGCAATCCGGCGGATGTGCGCCGCGTGACGGCCTGGTCGGAGGATTTGGCCGTCCACCTCTATCAGGCCGCCGGAGAGCCTTGGGAGATCGCTGTGGCGAAGCGGCAGCTGACAAACCCGAACACGCTGTATTTCGCAGCCTATGTGGCTGACAAGCCAGTGGGCGCAATCTACGGGCATGTGAATGGCGAGGGTATCTGCCGCATTGATTATCTGCTGGTGGCCAATGCCCATCGCGGGCGTGGCCTGGGGCGCGCGCTGACGCATGCCTTTGTGACCCACTGCCGGACGCATGGAATTCCCTGCGCGCTGTGGCCCGATGGCGACACGCCGCGCCGCATCTATGAGGAGGCGGGCTTCCGGGATGTCTGCACAAAGCAGGCGGGCAGGGCCGTGTGGGCAGGAAAATGATGAGTGCGGATGCAAACAAAACGAGAAAAGCCTGCTGCGTTTGGGTGCAGCAGGCTTTGACTTATTCCTTTTCCTTCCGGGCGGCGCGTTCCTTGGCGTAGATGGCCATGGCGCATTCCAGGCGCTTGCGCTCCATCTGGCACTCCATGTCGTAGGGCTGGGAGATGTCCCCGTGGAAGGCATGGGCGTTGGCGGCGCATCCGCCGGAGCAGTAGAAGCGCGCCCAGCAGTCGCGGCACTTTTCCTTGGTCAGCACAGTGTTGGCCGCAAACTTCCGCTGGATCTCCCGGTCAAAGGTATCATCCAGCACGCTGCCCATGCGGAAGCCGTCGCGGCCGACGAACTGGTGGCAGGGGTAGATATCGCCATCCGGGGTGACGGCGACGTACTCATTGCCCGCGCCGCAGCCGGTCAGGCGCTTGCGCAGGCAGGGGCCGCCCTCCAGATCCACCATGAAGTGGAAGAAGTTGAACCACTTGCCGTTGGCGCGGCGGTCGAGGTAGATCTGCGCCAGGCGCTCGTACTCCTCGCGGATGGCGGGCAGATCCTCCTCATGCAGCGCGTATTCGCACTTGGGGTCGGTGACCACCGGCTCGATGGAGAGCTGCTCA
>JAQXLU010000036.1 GCA_029012285.1 Clostridiales bacterium
GCGCTGGCCTTCCCCTATGTGGGGCTGACGGTGAATGTGGACATCACCGGCCTGCCGCAATCGTTGAAGGCGCGCAAGCTGCCGTTCTTCCTGACGGTGTGCTACTGCGTGGACAGGGCCGCCAACGGGGTTGCGGAATTCCGGCAACGGATTGTCCATGACCGGATCATCGAGTTTGACCGCTGCCGGGCCTCCTATACCGTGGCGCTGCCCGACGGCACCTACTGCTACTGCGACCTTGACTGCGATTTGCCCCTGGAGGATTACATCCGCTTTGCCACGAAGGCTCAGGAGGAGGCCATGGCGCGGCATTCCATCGAGGAAACCGAGGAGGAAGCGCTGGACAAGTTCTTCATCTCTACCATCCCGTGGGTGTCCTTCACCGCGCTGACCCATCCTGCCGCCATCCCTGCGGATAGCAATCCGCGCATCACCTGGGGGAAGTTCTTCTCCCAGGGCGACCGGGTGCTGCTGCCCGTGTCGGTGCAGTGTCATCACGCACTGGTGGACGGGCTTCATATCGCCAGGTTCTACGAGCTGCTGGACGAGGAAATCAGCAGCATCATTCAGGGCAATCCGGAAAAGCCTTGAAGGCCCGCGGACAAATCCATACAAGCAAGCGCTGGTGCGGAATCTCCACTTGCAGGAGGCTTCCGCATCAGCTTTTACCATTTGTAACATTTGCGTCGTGAACTTGACCTGGCGGCGGCAAGGCTCTATAATGGAGATGAAATCCAGGCGCAGCCGCGCTTGATTCCCAACCCAAGGAGCATGCCATGAAGAATAGAACGCTGATCCTTCTCCTGACCCTTCTGCTCACGCTGGCGCTGACTGCCACCGCAGAGCTTTCCCTGCCCGATGGGGTGACCGCGATCGACAGCAGCGCCTTTGAGGGCGATACAGCCCTTCGGGGGCGGGTCGTGCTGCCCGGAGCAGTCAAGACCGTGGGTAGCCTCGCCTTTGCCGGTACGGGCTTGCACGCACTGGTGCTGCCCAGCGGCTGCCAGAACGTGGACGGCAGCGTCCTGGCGGGCAGCCATGCCGCCTATCTGTACCTGAACGGGGCTTCCACCGCCATCAACGGCGGCGTGCAGGACGTGGCCTATGTGTTCGGCCCAGCCTTTGGCAGCGCCTCCAGCCTGGGCAACTTCTACGCCACGGAAACACTGGTGACCAAGGACGGCTTCTACTACAGCGTGACCGACGGCACCGCTGTGCCCCTTTGCGCGGTGGACGGAACCGCGATCCCATCGGAGATCACCATCCCCAAGCTGGTTGGCGGCGAGCCTGTGCGCTCGCTGAGCTCCCTGGTCACCACGGGCCTGACCACGGTGCGCATCCCCGCATACCTGAGCGCACCCTCCTCCGTGAACGCCACGACCTATCAGAGCATGACCGTCACCGCCCCTGCACCGTCGGAGAGCAGTGCCAGCGCAGGCAGCACCCTCACCTGGACAACGGCGATTGAGGGCAGCTACGGCGCTGTGGAATACACCTGGAGCTTCGACATCAACGGGGAGACGAAAACCGTCACCACTGACACGCCCAGCGTGTCCTTCACGCTGGATACCGCAGGCAGCTGCGTCGTCAGCGTCGCCGCGAAGGACGAGGTGGGCGACACCGCCACCGCCACGGCGGATGTGCTGACCGTCAAAGCAGCAGACATCGTGTACCGAGCACTGCTGGTGGGCAACACCTATCCCGGCACGGCCCTGGCCCTCCCCGGCTGCGACAATGACGTGGCAGGCATGAAGGCCATGCTCAGCCGCATGAGCGCCACACCCTACCGCATTTCCACCCGCAGCAACCTTTCCGCCAGCGGCATGGAGTCCGCCATCCGGGACACCTTCTCCGCCGCCACCGCCAACGATGTGAGCCTGTTCTACTTCGCCGGTCACGGCGCGAACGCGGTAGGCACCAGCTACCACGGCGCGCTGGTTGGCACGGGCACGACCTATCTGTCCGTGTCCAAGCTCAAGTCCGTGCTGGATCAGATTCCCGGCAAGAAGATCGTTATCATCGACAGCTGCCACTCCGGGCAGATGATCGGCCGCAGCGCCGGCGCGGGTGTGAGCAAGTCCGACCTGAACGCTTTCAACAGCCAGGTGGTGTCCACCTTCGCCCAGCAGAGCCGTTCGGCGGATAACCTGGCCAACAGCGGCTACTACGTCATCACCGCTGCCCACTCCACCGAGGAGAGCGTCAACATGGGCTACGACGCGGATGAGGACGGTATCATCGACAAGCATTTCGGATTGTTCACCTACAGCCTGACCCGGGGCAGCGGCTGGAACATGGCCACCAACAAGACGCGCAACCTGAGCGCGGACTCGGACGGGAACGGGGAAATCACCCTGCACGAGGCCTTCTCCTACGCCCGCTACAAGGCGCAGCAGTCCAACCCGAACCAGACCGCCCAGGTGTATCCCTCCGGGAGCAGCATGGTGGTATGGGCCAAGTAATCACGGCATCACAAAAGACTCCGGACGCGCGTTCCGGAGTCTTGCTTTATATGGATCAGATGCCGAAGGAGGACACACCGAAGGCATTGACCATTGCGTCCAGGCGGCGCTGGCTCTTGCACATCGGGCACTCGTGGGAGGGCATGCTCTGGTAGTCGGGCAAATCGTTCTTCATGGTGAACACGGAGTTGACGTCAAAGCCCTCGCAGGTGTCCACACAGGAGAAGATGGCGCACACACCGGCGGGCTTGCCGCTGTAGTAGCGGATGGCATCCAGCGCAGCCTGCACGGTGTAGCCGGTCGTGACGGAGGCAGCCAGCACCAGCACGTTCTTGCCCACCACCATGGGGGCGGAATTGTCACGGAAGATCAGCTGGGAGCCGGTGGTGTGCTCAGGGGTGAGGACATAGATGGTCTTGTGGGCGTTGTAGGTGGCATAGCCACGGCGGGTGAGCTCGCTGGCCATGCACGCGCCGATCACCTCCGTGCCATCCAGGCACAGGATGGTATCCACCACCGTGACGGGGCTGATGCGGTCGCACAGCTGGGCGGCGACCTCCTTGGCCTCGGACAGGCGATGCTTGGTCATCGTCAGATCAATGTAGTAATTGATGTGGCTGTGGCTGGTGGCAAAGTGGCCCACCGCCACGCGCAGGGGTACATTGGAGTTGTTGGTACGGGTTTCAAAAAGACGAATCGGCATGAAGCATCTCTCCTTATCAACGGTTTTGATCGCATCTATCATAGCAGATTTGGCACGGCATGTCAATTTGAAAGCGATTTCATTTCTCCCGGACGACCCTGACCGCCGCCTTCATCGCCGTGGGGATGGTCAGCGCGTCCATCTCCTCCAGCGTGACAAAGCGGTAAGTGTCGGGGGCTTTGGCATCCTTGGGAGCAGCCATGGTGAAGAGCTGCATCTGCCAGATTTGATGGGTGAACACATGCCTGGCCTCCCCTGCTCCACGCAGAAGCGTGACGGGGAGCTTCGTCAGCTTCCTCACCGCATCGGACAGCTGGCGAAGGGTCGGCGTGCCCTCCACCATCGGAAAGACCCACAGGCCATGAAGCATCGCTTCCGTCCTTTGGCGCATCAGCACCCGGTCGCCGCTGAAGATGAGACAAACCGCGTAATCCAGCACCCTCGGGGGATTCTTCCGGGGAAGGACGGGCAAGTCCTCCGCGTCCCCGGCCAAGCAGGCGTCGCATTCCGCCCGGAGCGGGCAGCGCTCGCAGGAGGGCGTACCGGGCAGGCAGATGGTCGCGCCCAAATCCATCAGGGCCTGGTTGAAGTCCCCGGGACGCTCATCCGGCACCAGGGAAGCCGCTGCTGCCTCCAGGGCGCGGCGCACAGAGGGAATGCCCACGTTCTCGCGGATGCCCCGCAGCCTGCTCACCACGCGGATCACGTTGCCATCCACCGCGGGCACGGGTTGGTCAAAGGCGATGCTGGCGATGGCACCGGCAGTATACGGCCCCACCCCGCTGAGGGTGCGCAGCGCTTCCACCGTGGCGGGTATTTCACCGCCGAACTGGGCTATCACCTGCTTTGCGCCCTGGTGCAGATGGCGGGCGCGGCTGTAATACCCCAGGCCCTCCCACATTTTCAGCACGTCGTCCTCGGGGGCGTCGGCCAAAGCTGCGATGGTCGGGAAGCGGTTCAGGAAGCGCTCGTAGTACCCCAGGACGGTTTCCACGCGGGTCTGCTGGAGCATGGTTTCCGACACCCAGGTGCGGTAAGGGTCGTGAATCCCGCGCCAGGGCAGCGTGCGAGCATGCTGGTCGTACCAGGCAAGCAACAATGGGGCGATACAGTCAGCCATGTTCATCCTCCGTCGTTTTTTTCATCCCCATTATAGCACGATTTGCGCTGTTTGGACAGATGCGCACGCAATTTCCACATGCATGGACCAGGAGCAAAAAATATTTTCATTTGGAACATATGTTCCCCTTGCAATATGGAAGAAAGTGCGTATAATAGGTCTTGTTAGCACTCTCCCCCATTGAGTGCTAAAACACCAATCGCAAACAGGAGGAAATCATCATGACCGTGAAGCCCTTGGGTGACCGCGTTGTCATCAAGAACGTAGAAGCAGAAGAAACCACCAAGTCCGGCCTGATCCTGACCAGCGCCGCCAAGGAGAAGCCCCAGATGGCCCAGGTCATCGCTGTCGGCCCCGGCGGCAATGTGGATGGCAAGGAGATCGCGATGCAGGTGGAGGTTGGCCAGAAGGTCATTTACTCCAAGTATGCCGGCACCGAGGTGAAGATCGACGGCGACGAGCTCATCATCGTCCGCCAGAGCGACATTCTCGCCATTGTGGAGTAATCATCCCCATCAACTGATAAAAGGAGTGTATCATTATGGCAAAGCAGATTCAGTATGGTGAACAGGCCCGTCACAGCCTCGAAAAGGGCGTGAACGCGCTGGCCGATACCGTCAAAATCACCCTGGGCCCCAAGGGCCGCAACGTCGTGCTGGATAAGAAGTACGGCTCTCCCCTGATCACCAACGACGGTGTGACCATCGCCAAGGAGATCGAGCTGGAGGATCCCTTTGAGAACATGGGCGCGCAGCTGGTGAAGGAGGTCTCCACCAAGACCAACGACGTGGCTGGCGACGGCACCACCACCGCAACGCTGCTGGCCCAGGCCATCATCCGCGAGGGTCTCAAGAATCTGGCTGCCGGCGCGAATCCCATGGTGCTCAAGAAGGGCATCGCCGCCGCCACCGACGCTGCCGTGGAGGGCCTGAAGGAGCTGTCCCAGCCCATTAGCGGCAAGCAGGCCATCGCCAACGTGGCCGCCAACTCCGCCGCGGACGAGACCATCGGCAAGCTGATTGCCGACGCGATGGAAACCGTGGGCGCTGACGGCGTGATCACCGTGGAGGAGTCCAAGACCATGGTGACCGGCATGACCACCGTGGAGGGCATGCAGTTCGACCGTGGCTACGCCTCCGCCTACATGGTGACCGACACCGAAAAGATGGAAGCCGTGCTGGATGATCCTCTGCTGTTGATCACCGACAAGAAGATCTCCAACATCCAGGAGATTCTGCCCCTGCTGGAGCAGGTGGTGCAGACCGGCAAGAAGCTGCTGATCATCGCCGAGGACGTGGAGGGCGAGGCCCTGTCCACCCTGGTGGTCAACAAGCTGCGCGGCACCTTCACCTGCGTGGCCGTTAAGGCGCCTGGCTTTGGCGATCGCCGCAAGGAGATGCTGCAGGACATCGCCATTCTCACCGGCGGCACCGTGATTTCCTCCGAGACCGGCATGGAGCTCAAGGAAGCCGACATGAGCATGCTGGGCCATGCCCGTCAGGTCAAGGTGAACAAGGAGAACACCACCATCGTGGGCGGCGCGGGCGACAAGGCCGAAATCGCCAACCGCGTGGCGGTGATCCGCAACCAGATTGCCGAAACCACCTCCGATTACGACCGTGAGAAGCTCCAGGAGCGCCTGGCCAAGCTGGCTGGCGGCGTGGCGGTGATCCAGGTCGGCGCGGCCACCGAGATCGAGATGAAGGAGCGCAAGCTCCGCATTGAGGACGCGCTGGCGGCCACCCGTGCGGCCACCGAGGAAGGCATCGTGCCCGGCGGCGGCATCGCCCTGCTGAGCGTGGCCTCCAAGGTCAAAGCCCTGCTGCCCGAGTACACCGGCGACGCCAAGACCGGCGTGCAGATCATCCTGCGTGCCCTGGAGGAGCCCATCCGCCAGATCGCGGCCAACGCGGGCGTGGAAGGCTCCGTGATCGTGGAAAACGTCAAGGCCAACGCAGGCAAGTCTGCTGGCTACGGCTACGACGCGCTGAACGACGAATACTGCGACATGATCGAGCGCGGCATCATCGACCCCACCAAGGTGACCCGTTCCGCGCTGCAGAACGCGGCCTCCGTGGCGGCCATGGTGCTGACCACCGAATCCCTGGTGGCGGATATTCCCGCGCCCGAACCCGCTGCTCCCGCTGGCGGCGCGAACATGGGCGGCATGTACTAAGCCCCTCCGGTCGTGGCGCACCTCGACTGAAACGGCGAATCACCCAAACCTTTTGCGGCTCTTCCTTCGGGAAGGGCCGCTTTTTGTGCTGACTTTCGCAAAATGTTCATTATATCGTCATATTCACCTGGTATCATGACAGCGGAAGGTGGAAATTCGCCCCGGTTGTAAAGGAATTGTAAAAACTTCCGCCAGGTGAAACAAATTCCTCCTCCCGGACGTTTTATCATTGCAAGGCCCTTCATACACTTGACCATCCCGAAATGCCGCAGGAGAAGCCTGTCGAAAGGCTGCTACCTTTGGCAGATGTGCAGGAATGCGACATATCACAGCATGCTGCGCATACATTATGAGAGGATGGTGGCAGATGATGAACAGGCCCTCGACCCTCATGCCCCGGGAACGCCCGAAGCTCGACTGGTCAAAGCCGCCGGAATCGCCCAGGCGCGCCCTGGCGCACAGGCCCGGTCAGCGTAAGCTGCTGTACCTGGGCGCTGCGCTGGCGGTGCTCTGCGCACTCTACCTGGGGCCGCTGCAGGAGCCGGCAACCGCCGTCGTCGCAACCAAAAAGGTGCTACCGGTCTATTGTGTGGAGCGGGAGGATCGGGTCATCTCCGTGACCTTCGATGCCTCCTGGGGCGGCGACAAGACGCTCCAAATCCTTGACCTGCTGGATCAGTACAACGCCAAGGCGACCTTCTTCCTGGTGGGCATCTGGGTGGACAAATACCCGGAGCTGGTCAAGGAGATCGCCGCCAGGGGGCACGAAATCGGCAATCACTCGGCCTCCCACGCCCACTTCACCCAGATCAGCGAGAGCAAGATCCGCCAGGAGATGCGCGATTGCTCGGACAAGATCGAGGCCCTGACCGGGGTACGCCCGATGCTGTTCCGCCCGCCCTATGGGGACTATAACAGCAAGGTCGTCACCGTGGTGCGGGATGAGGGCTACGAGTGCGTCCAGTGGTCTGTGGACTCCCAGGACTGGAAGAACCGCGGCGTGGACGATCTTGTGAAGCGCGCGACCAAGGACATCAAGCCGGGGGACATCATCCTCTTCCACAATGATTCCCAATACATTGTGGAGGCACTGCCCGCCGTTCTCAGTTCCTACCAGGCGCAGGGATTCCAGATGATCCCTGCCAAGGACATATTGCTGACAGGAGCTACAACCATCGACGTGCAGGGCAAGCAGCATCCCGCTGCCGCCCAGTGACGTCCACCAAAAGGAAAGGTGAATCGCTATGGAAGAAACCGGGAACTACCTGCACCTGAGCGGTATTCTGACCGACACCCCCGAATACGGCCACGAGGTCTTTGGGGAGAAGTTCTACTATGCCACCCTGTCCGTGCCGCGTCTGTCCGGCGCGGAGGATCTGCTGCCCGTCACCATCTCTGAGCGGCTGATGGAGGGCGTGCGGCTGGACGTGGGCTCGCCTCTGTGCTTCGACGGCCAGCTGCGCAGCTACAACAAGGTGATCGAAGGCGCGGGACGGCTGCTGATCACCGGCTTTGCCCAGCGGCTGCTCGACCCCGACACGGAGGAGAACCCCAATCAGGTGCAGCTGACCGGCGCGCTGTGCAAGCCGCCGAGCTACCGCACCACGCCCTTTGGCCGGGAGATCGCCGACCTGATGCTGGCCGTCAACCGGGCCTACGGCAAGAGCGACTACATCCCCTGCATCACTTGGGGACGCACCGCCCGCTTTGCCAGCCACCTGAAGGTGGGCGACAAGGTGACGCTGCTGGGGCGCTTCCAGTCCCGGGCGTATCAGAAGCAGCTGGCAGACGGCACAGTGCTGAACAAGACCGCCTACGAGGTATCCGTAGGACGGCTGAGCATGGCGGAAAGCCTGGTGCAGCCCTCCACACCCTACGTGATGCGTCAAACGCCCCGCGAGGACGCCCCGTTGCATTATGAATCCATCGGCGCTGACTACGGCGCTCCCCAATGAGGCGAAGCATCAAGTGCTGCTGAATTGCCCCTGACCGTCGGGGATACCGGGCCACAGCCCAAATCCCCACCATTCAAAAACACCAAACCGGCTGATGCACCCCATTGCACCAGCCGGTTTTCGTCATGCCACAAGAAAAGACCAGAAGCCGCCAAGCCTCTGGTCTGATGGGTACATCAGAGCTTCTGACCGCAGTTCGCGCAGAACCTCATGCCGGGGGCGGTGGGCTGACCACAGCCGGGGCAGACCGCGCTGCCCGCCTGCTTCGCGCCGCAGTTGGAGCAGAACTTCGCGCCTGCTGCCACAGGGCTGCCGCACTCGGGGCAGAAGCTGCCCTTCGCCGCGGGCGCTGGTTGCCGCGGCGCCTGCTGGGGCTGCTGATTCAGCGCATTGGCGAACATCTGCCCCATCGCGACGCCAGCCCCCATGCCCATCCCCGCGCCAGCCGCGCCGCCGGGATTGCTCGCTGCATCCCGCAGGGCTTCAGCAGCCTGGTACTGGGTGTACTTGTTCATGTCGCCCAGCACACCCATGGAGGTGCGCTTGTCCATGGTCTTTTCGACCTCCTCGGGCAGGGAGATGTTCTCGATGACAAAGGCGGTCAGCGTCACGCCCAGGGGCTGAATCTTGGGGTTGATGGCCTGCAGGGCGTAGGTGGACAGCTCGTCGTAATTCGCCGCCAGGTCAAGGGCGGGAATCTTGCTCTCGGCAATCGCGTCGGAGAGGCCGCTGACCAGCGTGCGCTTGATCTGCCCCTCAACATCCTCCGCGGTGGTGATCTTCTTGGTGCCAAACACCTCGCGCAGCAGCACCACGGGGTCGGCCACCTTGAAGGAATACACGCCAAAGGCGCGCAGGCGGATCATGCCGAACTCGGCGTCGCGCATCATCACGGGGTTGGCCGTTCCCCACTTGCGATCCAGGAACTGCTTGGTGTTGACAAAGTACACATCCGCCTTGAAGGGGCTGTTGAAGCCGAACTTCCAGGACTGGAGCTTGGTCATGATGGGCATGTTGGAGGTGGACAGCTCATAGCGGCCGGGGGCGTAAACGTCCGCCAGCTCGCCCTCGTTGACGAAGATGGCCACCTGGCTCTCCCGCACGGTGAGCTGCGCGCCCATCATGATTTCCTTGCCGCCCATGTCGTACTTCCAGACCAGGGTGTTGCTGGTGTTGTCGGTCCACTCGATCACGTCGATGAACTGGCTCTTCACCAGGCCGCCAATCGCATCAAAGATACCCATACGCAAGTCCTCCTTATTTGAATTGCTTCATGCATCGCACCCATGCATCGGTGCGGTGCTGCCTTATTGCTCCTGATCTGACGCCAGGGCCGTCAGCGCGGGCAACACGCGCATTTCAGCGATGGTCAGGTCAATGCCAAGATATTCACCCACATGTGCGATGCAGTCCTGCACATGGCGGGAGATCACGCCGGTCATGGAATTTTCCTCCGTTTCCAGCTCATGGTAGCGGATCGGGCAACCCAGCAGCACGATGCGTTCCCCGGGCAAAACACAGCTGAGGATTCGCAGCCCTGCCACCTCCACGCCGAAGATGTTGCGCAGGGCCATTTCCAGCCGCTCCGGGCCGTAATGCCAGCGGCCCTTGAGGAATTCGCCGTCCCCGGGGAGCTTCATCTCCGCCACCACGCAGGGACGGTGGGGATCCATCTTGCTGCGCACCAGCCGCAGCACCCGCTCCACATCCTTGCCGGAGGGAACGCGGCGATCCATCAGCGCCCGGAAGTATTCATGCCGGCAGTACATCATCTGATCGGATGCGGTATAGTTGTCATTGGACACATCCGAGTTCAGCCGGATCAGCAGCTTGCGCAGTTCCAGGGCACGGATTTCCACATCGCCGCGCATATCGGGCGCTTCCATGACAGGCAAGTCAGGATGTGCCGTCATCAGCTGGCGCATGAGCGCATCATCCTCCGCCCCAGGCAGGGCGATGGCGATGGCGTCCGCGTGATGAGCGCGCAAGCTGGCGAGGGCTTCCTCCACCGTGGCGGCCACGCGGGGCTGCTTGAAGCCCAGCGCGTCCCAGTCTACGGCGGCGAATGCGTCGCGCACCGCCTGTTGATTCGTTGCAAGAAGGAGCTTGTACATTCGTGCAGCCTCCATCGTAGTTCTTTCGGCAAAATGATTATACCGCTTCTTGTGACAAATAGCAAGGGCCGAAGCAGATTTGCGGCTTTTTCCCATCACAGGAAGCATACGGATTGGGTCAAACCCCGCGCAGGAGGTTCTCCACCACCTGTTGGGAGTGGCTCGCCGCCAGCTTGGTGAAGGTGGGGTAATCCATCCCGCTCTGCCCATCCGCCTGGTCGGAGATGGAACGCAGCACCCCGCAGGGCACGCCGTGGGCATAGCAGGCATGCGCCACCGCGCCGCCCTCCATCTCCACCGCCTTGGCATGGAATAGCTGGTGGATGCGGCTGCGCTTTTCCCCCGAGTTGATGAACTGGTCGCCGGTGGCGATGATGCCCTCATGCACCTTCACCCCCGCCACGGCGGAAGCAGCCTTGACCAGCTTTTCCCGCAGCGCTGCGTCACAGGGGATCTCCACCAGGTTGATCTTGCTCACCAATCCCACCGGGTCGCCGATGGGAGAGGTATCCATATCGTGCTGCACGGCGGCGGTGGCCACGACCATATCTCCGATGGTGACCGTCGCATCCCCTGCCCCGGCCACGCCCAGGTTCAATATCCATTCCGGCTGATAGTGCAAGATCATGCTCTGGGTGCACAGCGCCGCGTTGATCTTCCCCGGCCCGCAGACGGATAGCACCGCGTCCTTCCCGAAGAGCTTGCCGCTGACAAACACATCCATGCCGATCCTTTTCTCCTGCCGGTCGGTCAGCTGGTCCATCAGCGCCTCAACCTCCACCGACATCGCTCCGATCAATCCGTACATGCATGTCCTCCCATTCTTTCAAATACCCTATTATTATACTGTTTTTCCGCGGCTTCGTCAATGCAGGAATTTCGGATATTCCACGTTGCCAATGCGCATGATAGGTACAAAGGCAGGTGTTTGGATGCTTTGGCTATGGCTGCTTCTGATGATGGGTTATACGCTTCTGCTGGATATCCGTATTCAGGCGGATCTGCGCCACGGCGACGGCACGCATGCGCGACTCAGGCTATATCTTGGCGCGATTCACCGAACCTGGCATCTGACGCGTCCCGCCAGGAGCGCCCAGATCCTCCTGGCCAGGGAGGACGGCGCGCAAGTGCTCTCCCCCGGCGGAATCCCGGTGCAGCGGGGATGGATGGTGCTGAAGGCTCTTCACCGGGCAGACCGGGCGCGGCGCTTTCTGCTCCACCATATCCACCTGGAAAGGCTGGACGCACAGCTGACGATCCACACCTCCGACGCAGATCGCACAGCCCTTGTGACCGGCGCGCTCCGGGGGGTGGTGGCCCAGCTTCCGTCACGATGGCACAAACGGGTACGCATCCGCGTGCTGCCGGAATTCCTGCAGACATTCTCCACCGTGCAGGCCCGGTGCATAATCCGCCTCCGGCTGGGCACAATCCTCCTGACAGCAATGCTGCTGCTATTGGCGTATCTCCTTGAGCGGCGGCAGACAGAAAGCGAGGAAGCTTGATATGGATCATCCCATTGGTGACCTGATGCAGACCGCCATGACCTCCATCAAGGACATGGTGGACGTGAACACCGTCATTGGCGACCCGGTGCAAACCGCGGGCGGGGCAACGATTATCCCCATCAGCAAGGTCAGCTTCGGCTATGTGACCGCCGGTGGCGACCTGACCACCCAGGAAAAGGCGCACCGCGCCGTGGAGCCGGTGGATTTCCCCTTTGCGGGCGGCAGCGGCGCGGGGGTGTCAGTACAACCGGTGGGCTTCCTGGTGGTGCAGGACGGAAGCGTGCGGATGCTCCCCGCCAGCTGCGCCACGGTGGCTGACCGGATGGTGGACCTCATCCCCACGGTGATGGAGGACGTGAAGAACCTCATCAGCAAGTCAGGCAATGCGGGGATGATGTGATGCGCCGCCTATCTTCGCTGCTGCTCACGCTTTGCGTAGTAATGCTGCTTCCCCTCAGAGCATCGGCGGAGGAAGTGGGCACCAGTGCGCTCGCCTGCGTGGTGATCGACGAGGTCAGCGGGCGAGTGCTGCTCTCCCACAACGCGGAGGCACCCTTGCCCATGGCCTCCACCACCAAGGTCATGACCGCCCTGTTGGCGCTGGAAAACGGCGACCTGGACGCGCCCGTGACCTGTAGCCGCAACGCCTTTGGCGTGCCGGGGACGAGCATCTACCTTGCCCAAGGCGAGACGCTGACGCTGCGCGAGATGCTCTACGGGCTGATGCTATCCTCCGGGAACGACGCAGCCACCGCCATCGCGGAGCACATCGGCGGCAGCGTGGCGGAATTCTGCGCCATGATGACCGCTCGCGCGGCGGAGCTGGGCTGCAAGCACACGGTTTTCCTCACCCCCCACGGGCTGCCCTGCGACGGGCACTACACCACCGCCCACGACCTGGCGCTCATCGCCCGGCAGGCCATGACGCACCCGGAATTCCGGGAGATCGTCGCGACCTCACGGGCCACCATCCCCTGGGAGGGCCGCAGCTACGACCGGGTGCTCCACAACAAGAACCGGCTATTGACCACCTACGAGGGCGCGACGGGCATCAAGACCGGCTACACCAAGAAGGCCGGGCGCTGCCTGGTGTTCAGCGCGGAGCGGGACGGCATGCGCATCATCGGCGTGGTGCTCAACTGTTGGAACTGGTTCAACGAGGCCGCCCGGCTGATGGACACAGCCTTTGAGCGCTACGAGGCGGTCACGCTGCTGCGCCAGGGCGAGGCGGCAGCCACATTGCCCGTCCGCCACACAGACGGCGCCACGGTGGACGTAATCCTTGATGCCGATCTGTCCGGCGTGGTCGCCAAGGGCAGCATCCCCCAGGTGGAAATTGATTTGCCCGATGTGCTGGACGCACCATTACACAAGGGACAAACGCTTGGCGTGGCGCGGATGTGCGCCGGGGGCGAAACGGTGGCGGAAGTCTCCCTGCGCGCCGCCGCGGACGTTGCCCGAGACGACTTCCCTGCCAGGTGGCGCATGTACTGGCAGCAATGGCTGGCGATTCCGTGACATGAAAAAGGAGCTGCCCCGGTTGGGGCGGCTCCTTTGGTGGATTCAACGAAGGTCGTATTCCAGCTGCACGTCGCAGGGCTCGTCCGCCACATGAGCCGCGTCGATTTCCTGCGCAGACACACAGCCAAGGGCGTGGTAAGCCGCCTGGGTTTCCTTGGCGGAATGGGCGGAGATGTACAGCTTCTCCGCTCCCAGGGCACGGGCCGCGTCACAGGCCGCTGCAAAGAGCCGCTTGCCGATGCCTCTCCCTCGCCAGGGCGCTGACACATGGAAGCTGCTCAGGTCGATGTACTGTCCCCGGCTGCCCAGGCGCTCGCCCAGCATGGCAAAACCGATCAGCCTGCCCCAGGCGTACGCACCGATTACCGGGATTCCCCGGTCTACGGTGTCAATGAGCTCTGCTGTCTTTGTCTGTTCAAAGGGGCGATCATCGTCCCAGTCGTCGATGAAAGCAATGGGCAGCAGGCGCCATGCGCCATCCACGCAGCACCAGCATTCCGTTACCACCTGGCGGCGGATGAAGGAATCCAGCATGTCGGCGGCAGTGTCCTCCGCCCGAAGGAGGCGAACACGCACCTGCGCGTCCGTATCCCGGACGTAGATGCGGCTGTCCGCGCCGTAGATGCTCACCCGGTTTTCCAGATAGGTGAAGCCGTACTTCTCGTACAGGCCCACATGGTCGGTGCAGAGGTACGCCCGCGCCGCGCCGTGCTGTTGGGCAACGGCGCAGGCATGGTCGAGCAGCTTGCCGACGTGGCGATGCCCACGGTATTCGGGGGCTGTGTGGACAAATCCGATCCATGGGGTGAGGTCAGGGGCATCCACGCAGTCGCGCTCAGACAGGGTGACAAAGGAGACCAGCTTGTCTCCGTCGATCAGCAGGAAAAGCGTACCCTTGCCAACAGCCTCATGGAGCGTGCCCTTTGTCAGCAGCTCGGTCAGGAAGCGGGCCGCGCGCCATTCGCACCCAGCGATCTGCCCAAGCCAGTGGGCCTGATTCTCCGATTGGAAATAGTCGATCACTCTCATGCATTACGCCTTTCCGTCCAGAATCTCAAGCCCCTGCTCCTCCTGGAACTGGTTGGTGTAGAGCTGGTAGTAGTAGCCCTGCTTCGCAATCAGCTGGCGGTGGGTGCCGTCCTCGGTGATCTGGCCATTCTGAATGACCAGGATGCGGTCCGCCGAGCGGATGGTGGACAACCGGTGTGCGATGATGAAGCTCGTGCGCCCGCTGAGCACTGTCTGGATGGCGTTCTGAATGAGCTGCTCGGTTTCGGTGTCCACGGAGGAGGTGGCCTCATCCAGCACAAAGATGGACGGGTTGGTCAGGATGGCCCGGGCGAAGGAAACCAGCTGCTTCTGCCCGGTAGACAGACGG
>JAQXLU010000037.1 GCA_029012285.1 Clostridiales bacterium
CCCGGCGCATGCTGTCGTTGTAGTCCTCCTCGAAGGTCAGCAGCAGGCGGCCGATGGGAAAATCCTCCGATACCGGGATGAAGCCGTTGATGTGGTCGGGATGGGGATGGGAGTTGAAGGCGATGTCGATGTAGTCAACGCCCATGGAATACAGCGCCGAGTGGACGCGCTGCTGCATTTCGTCCGTGGCGGTGGAGGCGTCGATCATCATCACGTCGTAGCCGTAGCGGAGGATGGCGCAGTCGGAGGAATACACCCGGGGAAAGACGATTTCCAGGATGGGGGCGTCTGTGTCAAACTGGTACTCCTCGGTGAGGTTGTTCGTCCGGTCGATGATGATGCGCTCCTCCGCCCCCGCCCATAGGGGCAGCAGCACAAGCAGCAGGCAGAACAGGCGTTTCATGGGCAGCCTCCTTGCAAGCGTGTCAGCTTATTGTAGTGGATGGCGCGGGATTTGTCAATCTGCATCGCTTCCTATCAATTAGACGCGCCTGCGCGGGCGCCGGTTCACCCCTGTTTCCATCTTTTCGGGAAGATCGTGGCATGTTTTTCCGTTTTTATGTCTGGAACGTCGAATTTTTCTCCCCGACCATCGTCTATAGGGTGAAAGGTTCGAATCTTGATGCGAAGGATACGGCGCTTCTTCCCTCCTGGGGCGGCGCGGAGGATCACTCATCCAAGGAGGAACCATGACCATGGACGCTGTACGGGGCCCCAACAGCTACTGCGCCTCGGCGGGAATTCAGGTGGACGCGCGGCCTGAGGTGATCCTGACGAGGCTGGTGGAAACCTATCAGACGGCCCTGCTCCACATCTGCTATATGATTTTGCGCGACGAAAGCCTGGCAGAGGATGCGGTGCAGGAGACCTTCCTCAAGGCCTACAAGGCCATCGACACCTTCCGCGGCGAGAGTAGCGAAAAGACCTGGCTGTTCCGCATTGGCGTGAACGTCTGCCGGGATATGATGCGCACACGGTGGTTCCGCTACCTGGACCGCCGCGTCACGCCGGAAACGCTGCTCATCCCCGCCCCGGATATGGATGACGACCATGAGGAGCTCGCCCAGGCCATTTTGAAGCTGCGGGCGACCGACAAGGAAATCATCCTGCTGTACTACTATCAGGACATGAACATCAGAGAGATCGCGCAGACGCTGGGGCTTGCGCCCTCGTCCGTGTCGAACCGGCTGAAAAAGGCCCGCGAGCACCTCAGGGTGCTGCTGGAAAGGGGGGAGTACCATGGATGAAAAGCGCTTGCAGGGACACATCATTCAGGCCGTCAAATGGCAATGCGCCCATCTGCATCCCGACCCCTGCCTGGTCCAGAAGGTGCTCCGCGAGGCAGAAAGAAAGGAGTCTACCCCTGTGAGAAGAAAGATGAGCCTGGGCTTTGCCCTGGTGCTGGTATTGCTGCTGCTGACCACCACCGCCGTGGCGGCTGTGCTGCTCAGCGGTATGGAGTTGGTAGAGCGTGAAGCCGTCCCCATGGCTGTCGGCAACGATGGCGAGGTGCGCCCCGAGGAAAAGTACACCTACGAGGAATTGAAGGCCATCATCATGACGGCGGAGGAGAACGGCATCTTCCTGGATGATGATTCCTCCGTGATGCGCGCGCTGCGCATGGGCGAAGGCTACTGGGAAGAGGAAACCATCATGGAGCTGTGCCGGACGAGCTTCGGCGGCCTCATCTACGAGTGGACGGTGGAGGAACAGCACTTCTTCGAGGACATGATGGTGGAGATCGGCTGGTCGCAGTCCAACGGCTATCCGCTGCCCGGCGAGAACGATATGCCCTCCGAAACCGCCCGTGCGCTGGCCAGGCGGATTCTCCGCGAGGCCTACGGCGCAGACCTGCCCCTGGATGATCCCGCGCTGTACCGCTCTGTGGAGGAATTCTTCGCCCAGGGCGACGACCAGCTTTACGATGAAATCAACTGGCAGTTCACCTTCTACCCGCGCACGCTGGACGGCGCGACCTATACTGTCCGCTTTGACAGCCAGGGCGGGCATGTGTCCCATGACAGGTTCGTGCCGGACATGCAGGTCTACGGCTATGACGAGCAATCCCTGGTCGGCTGGGTGGACAGCGTGTACAACTACCGCAAGGCCGGCACGGGCATGCGGAACTGGAAAGCCGAGGCCTGGTACGCCTTCGGGCAGAAGCTGCCTAAGGCGACGCATTCCGAAGCCTGGGACGAGGCCTTCGACGGCTACGCGGCCTCGGTGTACCTGCTGCCCGGCGAGGGCGACCTGACCCGTAAGCAGGCGCGCAATATCGCCTTTGCCGACGCGGGCGTGAAGGATTACACCAATGTGAGCGAGCTGCTGCTGGGTCAGGGCGATCAGCGCATCTGGAAGATCAGCTTCAGCACCGCCGAGGTGAATGGCACCCGGCAGCTGCTGTCCTACGAGATTGACAGCCAAACCCACGAAATCCTCCGCAAGCTCGACCTGACCAACGAAGCCGCCTGGGCCTGCTACATGCTGGATGAAACCTACCTCGCCCATGCGCCCGAGCTGGCGCTGACCCAGGACAAGGCCATCGAGCTGGCCGTGGCGGCGCTGCATGCCAAGCTGGGCGACGATACCATCCCCTATACCGACAAGGAATCCTATACCATTGATGTGAACGCTTTCAACGGCAACTATCACTTCATGTTCCGCACCAGGTTGATGGAATACGGCAACGCCTCCGTGCGGGTGTACGCCGGCGGTAAGGTGGACATCTGGTTCGCCAACCCGCCCGGACTGGACGGCGACAAGCTCTTCAAGCGCTACGAGGACATCTATGGCCCCAACATCGACTGGATGCAGGACACCTGGTACCGCTTCGGTCAGGACATGGCCAAGTATGAGCCCACCACCTTCGAGGGCAAGCTGTTCAAGCAGACCGCTTACCCGGAGGAATCCACGGTTGCCATCAGCCGGGACAAGGCCATGGACATCGCCTACCTGGACAGTGGCAAATCCGAAATCAACCGCATTGTGCTCATCGGCGCGGAGCCGAACCCCATCTGGAAGCTGCGCGTGAGCACGGAGCCCGTCACCACGCTCTACGAGATCGATGCCATGACCGGCGAGATCCTGGACAAGGAATACTACTTCATCCAGCTGCCCGATTTCGACCACACGATGAAGATGTACACCCTGCGCCGCACCTACATGCCCGCTGCTCTCCAGGAGTTCGGCGTGGAGCGCATCGCCGCGGAGCTGCTGGCGAAGGCCCAGGTGAGCGTGTTCGGGACAACCGATTCGCCGGATTCCGTCCTCTACGGCAACTACCGGGTCGGATCGGACGGCATGACCGTCACCTTCGAGTCGCTGTCAGGCGACATACCCTCCTACGTCGTGACCGTCGCCGAGGACGCGATGAGCGCTCAGGTGGAGGTCGGCGCGATCTCCCAGGAAGCCCGGCAGACCACGAACCTGGACATCGCCGCCATTCAGGAAGCCTACGGCAGCGACGAGCGCTTCTGGCCGCTGGAGGTTCGCTACGAATACTACGGCCGTCAGCCCATGACGGCGGCGCATCCGGCGCACAGCCCCATCACCCAGGAGGAAGCCCAGGCCTACGCGATGCAGCATCTTGTTGCCCAGATGGGTCAGGAAGCGGTGGACGCCCTGGGGGATGTCCGGGTCGGCTGCATCCTAGAGTTCATCGAGCTTGATGGTTCCCGGGTGCGCTGGACCTTCTACTTCGCCAACCCCGAGAATGTGCATGACGGCTGGCGCGTGGTGTTTGCCGTCACGGACGGCCTGCCCAGCGAACATCCCGACATCAAGCAGATTGACGATATGGGCAACGGCTGAGATTGCATCATCATTTCCCCACGCGAAAGGGGCTGCCGCATTTTGTGTGCAGCAGCCCCGGTTTTGTTGTACGGAAATGGGACGAAGTCCCCCTTACCAGGTAACGAAGAGCTGTCCGTTCCCGTCCACGTCGACGGTGAGGGTGTCGCCGGGCTTCACATCCGCAGCGATGATGCGCTTGGCGATGAGCGTTTCCACCTTGCTTTGCAGGTAGCGCTTGAGGGGACGTGCGCCAAAGACCGGGTCGAAGCCCTGGTCGATCACCGTGTCCATGGCCTTGGGGGTCAATTCGACGTGGAGGCTCCTGTCCGCCAATCGGCGGTTGAGGCCGCCGAGCATCAGGGTGACGATGCGGCTGATCTCGTTCTTCGTCAGCGGCTTGTAGGTGACGATCTCGTCGATGCGGTTGAGGAATTCCGGGCGGAAGTGGGTTTTCAGCAGGCGATCCACCGACTCGCGGGCGGAGGCGGTCAGT
>JAQXLU010000038.1 GCA_029012285.1 Clostridiales bacterium
GCCACGCCCATGCATCTGTGCCTGGTGGCCGCCGCCATCGCCAATGACGGCGTGATGATGGAGCCCACGCTGCTCCGGCAGGCCACCACACCCGGCGGAGCGCTCCGCGCTACCTTTGCCCCAAAGGTGTACCGCACCGCGCTCTCCCCTGCCACCGCTGCGACGCTCCAGGAGTACATGCGCGCCGTGGTTACCTCCGGAACGGGCACGAGGGCCTCCGTCAGCGATCTGACCATCTGCGGCAAGACCGGATCGGCGGAATCCAGCCGCAACGGCAAGGCCGTTACCCACGGGCTGTTCATCGGCTACATCGACAGCGACGCGCTGCCCTTCGCGGTCTGCGTGGTGGTGGAGAACATCCCCGACGGCGAGGGCGGCGGCTCGACCGCAGCACCCATCGCGGCGAACATCTTCTCCTATCTGCGGGATAACGCGGAGAAGGTAACCAACTGATGAACGCCAGTATGATTCACCGTAACCGCCCAATAATCCCGCTCGCTGACGACTTCCTCCAATTGTGCGATACTATCCATAGTACTTGAAAAACTGGAATCCAGCAAATCAAGCAAACTTGAAATGCGATGGAGAGAAGTGCATGACGATACCGGAAGCAAAGTGAAGCCTTGTCGGTTCGCAGTGCTTTGATTGCCAGTGAGCGAAAATGATGTTATACTGAAAAGTAACAGGCTGGGGGCCTGCCGTTTCGCCCATGCGCGGTGGCAGCGGCAATAGGTCACCGCAGTCTACGCGGGCTGCACATAGCGCAGCAGCTCCCGGCTCTCCACGATGTATACTGTGCCATGCGTTCGGGAAGACAGTCAGCCGCGCCCTGTGTCCATTCGCACGCAAAAACGTCCACTCGAACAGAGACCGTTGACTTTCACAAACACCAGAATTATGATAAAGATTAGAATCCTTTGTCTGCCGCTGGCGTTGTTTTTTCCGTAGCACGGGATGCAGGGGATATGAATCGGCTACCGTCAATGACAAGACGATTGTGGACATTGACCACTAAGCTCCGTAAAGCACAGTACCCTGTGGGACGCCATTCGATTTACAGAGGGATGGCGTCCCCTTCATCAATTTGGCGTTCTCTGAGGACGCTGTACAGAAAGAAGGCTTGGTTCCGATGAGAAAAAGACTGGCTACGCTGCTGCTCGCGCTTGTGCTCGCACTTGTGCCCGCGCTTGCGCTGGCGCAAGAGGACCCGACGGTTGTGCAGGTGGGCAAGGTCAGCTATCCGCTGTCCGTGGTATCGTTTTCGCTCCAATCCGCGCTCGATCTGGCGCAATCCCTGGGCGAGGTGACGCAGGAGGATGTGCAGACCGCAAAGGAGGAGACCATCGAGCGCTTCATCGGCATGGGCATCATCGAAAACCAGCTGATGCGGGCGGGACGCAACGACTTCAGCGACAGCGAAAAGGAGCTGCTGATGGCACAGGCCCGCAATCAGTATGAGCAGATCTGGCAGGAGTTCCTCCGCCAGCTTCAGCAGGCGGGCGAGGACGTCACCGAGGAGGAGGTGACCCGCTGGCTGGAGGAGCAGGGCTATACGCAGGAGGCCATCTACCGCGACCTGCTCGTCTCCGAAAGGCAGTATCGGATGTTTGAACTGTTTTGCAGCGATGTCATGGTGACGGAGCAGGAGATCAGCAATTACTACCTGACGCAGTATGTGGAGACGGACGAGGCGCGGTATGCAAACAATATCCCGCTGTATGAGAAGGAAATCCTGATGACGGGCAGCGAGGCCTTCTACACGCCGGAGGGCTATCGGGGCGTGAAGCAGATTCTGCTGGCCTTTCCCAAGGAGCTGACGGCGCAGCTCAAGACCATGGCACGCGGCCCCCTGCAAAGGGCGAAGGACGCTTACGACAAGGCCTATGACGCGCTGGCACAGGCGGCGGCCCGGGGGGACGACACGACCGCCTGCAAGGCGGAATACGACGCTGCCAGGGACGCCCTTGAACAGCAGCAGAAGGCCTATGCGGACAAGCAGGCGGAGGCGCTGGAGCTGTTGTGCGGCACGACGGATGAAATCGCGCGGCGCTATGCGGCGGGTGAAGCGTTCGAGGCACTGATGAAGCAATTCAGCACCGACCAGAACCACATCGACACGCAGGACAGCGGCTATCTGCTCCACCCGCTGTCGGAATACTGGGCGACGGCGTTCAGAAACGCTGCCTGTGCGCTCACCAGCCCGGGGGATATCTCGCAGCCCGTCGTGACGGATGCGGGCGTTCACATCATCCTCTACGTCTGCGACATTCCCTCCGGGATGCATGAGCTGACGCAGGAGGAAAGCGAGGTGCTGGCGCAGTCCGCGCTCTACGCGGCGAAGACGGCCCGGCTCAGCGAGCTGATTGAGGGCTGGAAGAAGGACTACACCATCCGCGTGGATGCTTCGTTGCTTGACGCAAACCTGTACTGAGCGAACAGTGAAATACAGAGGACGAGATGCAGATGAAAAGAATTTGCAGTATGATTCTGGTGCTGGCGCTGCTGTGCCAGCTGCTTCCGGTGCAGGCGCTGGCTCAGGCCGGTCTTGAGCTGCCCAGCGCGTCGGAGCTCGCTGCCGCGAGGGCGCTCACCGGCCTTGCGGAGGATGCGCCGGGTTACCACGCAGGCATGTCCGTTAGCACCGCCATGAACGCCATGCAGCTGAGCGGCTGGCTGGATGAGCTGCTGGACAACGAGATGTATTCGCTCCAGAGCGCCTATCAGAATATTCAGACGACGCTGGAGCGGATGAAAACCGAAGACCCCAACTACTACGGCATCATGACGGATACGCCCAACAACAGGCAGTATCTGCCGCGCATCGAGAGCCTGCACCATCAGTCGGAGGAGCTGCGCGAGGAGCTTTCCTTTTACAGCCACCGCCTGACGGAGCAGAGCTACGTCATCGACAGCATGATGGATCGCCTTTCCAGCGACGAATACAGCGAGACCGAGAAGGCGCGCGCCGCCCGCAAGCTGGAGAGCGCCGCAGAAACCATCCGCGAGATCCGCGAAACCGTGGTGCAAAACGCTGCCGATTGGGAAAAAAAGATCGACAGGTGGATGAGCGTGCTGCGCGGCGACTACATCGGCGAGGATCAGGAGACCTTTGTCGAGTCCAGCTGGGTCTATATCGTCATGGAATGGAACCCCGTCATCGCGCAGACGCAGACGAGCGCGGCCGCGCTCTATCCCAAGGGGGAAACGCTGCTTGCAAGGCTCTCCCCCGTGCGCAGCGCGCTGGCGGATACGGAGCAGGATGTCACGCTGAACGTCGTCAGCCAGAAGAATTTCGTCGTTTCCGTCAAGCATGGCAGTATACCCGTTCAGCTCGCGGCGGTCTGCGCCCAACAGGGCGGCGATATGCTGACCGGGACACCGCTTCAAAATGGTGGATACAGCTTCAATGTCAGTGACTTTCAGATGAATGCGGACGGCGAGATCGAGCTGGATCTGCTGGTTTCGTCCCCGTTTTGCCGCAGCGTCCATTTCAAGCAGCTTTGCGTAAAAAAGGGACAGATCCTGAACGTTTCACTCAAGACGGACGACGGCTGTCCCTATGTCCTTGAGGCCACGCTGGATGACAGCGATATCCTCCACAACCAGTACGGCATCTACTACAGCTCGTTCAACGATTTGGAGCGAAGCATCAACGTCACAGTATCGGGCGTCGAGGATGGGGTGCACTACTGTGCGCTGGAGTACACGGACGCATCGAGCGGCAAGCGGGTGCGCACAGAGGTTCAGGCGATTCAGCCGAACAAGCAGACCGTCACATTCCGTGGGAAATGGAACCAGCTGCTCAAGCCCGGTGAGAAGCTCGAGATCCTGCTGGGCGATTCACGGGAGCTTCAGCGCAGCGAAAGATTCCTTACCTCGCTGACGGTTCAGCGCGGCCCGGTGGAGAAGCCCCTTTTCGAGACGACGAAAGCGTTCTCCGACGCCTTTAACCCCCTGGGTTCGGGCTTCCTGAGCTTCACGCTGCCCGCCACGTCCAATATGCCCAAGTTTATTTCCGGATCGACGCTGACCCTGGAGCTGCCCTTCGACAAGTATATTCCGCGGCTTGTCATCAACATGGACGGCAGCTTTTCCTTCTCCGTGGGCTATCAGGCTACAAGCCTCAACCCGAATGACACGGTGGATGCAAACGGGCAAAAGGTTGAACGCTGGAAGACGCAGGACCAGATCGAACTGGATAAGAGCCAGAAGAAGGCCATCGAGGAGAGCGGCAAAACCAAATATATTGCGAAGGCCGGTGCCATGTGGGACGGCTGCAAGAACAATCCGGTGCGCTTTCTGGGCAAGGCGAACGCCTCTGTCAGCGTGTTCATGTACCTGTATGGCAGGTATCAGCACGATGACCAGGGATACGGCTCGATCCGGGCCAATGGAGGCATCGGCCTGTCTTTCACCTTCAACGCGGAAATCATGCAGACAGACACGCCGTTCTTCTTCAACGTCGGGCTGACTGCTTCCCTGGCCACGACCTTCCAGGTCGGTTTGCTTGTGGATACCTATTGGCCGGATGGGGGCAGCCTGACGCTCGGCAAGCTCAAGATAGTGGAGGGCATGACCGGCTTTACAATCCTGCTGCGCCTGCAGGTGGAGATATCGTTTGGCGTGGGCATCAAGGGATTGCTGAGCGCTTCCGTGCATGGCTACGGCTACATCAGCGTTCTGCTTGAGCTGATGGGCGACGGGCTGTATGTGACGGTCAGCGGCAGGGTCGGCTTCTATGTGCTCGTGCAGGTGTTCCTGCTGAAATGGAAGATCACGCTCTACGATATGGGCGAGACCACCCTCTATACGAACAAAAAGAAGAGCGCTGACAATTTCATGCTGCGGATTCTGGAGCCTTTCCTCCCCAGTGCCGTGGCGGAGAGCAGCAGCGAGGCGCCGGAGGACACCTCCCTGACGCCCGAAAGCTATCCGAAGCTGGAAATCAGCAGTGCCCAGGCGGTACTTTCCGATGTGTCGATGGCGGGTGGCGATGTGCAGCTTCTCACGCTGAACGGGGAGACCTTCGCCTTCTACCTGGATAGGAAGGGCGACGGAGCGCATGTGAAATGGGTGAACCTGAACGATCCGGCCAGGTCGGGCGATTTTTCGCACATTCTGAGCGAACATGGAATGAGCGGCCTGATCGATTATGATTTTACCGTGGGCAAGGTGGCGTATCAACAGATTGATCCGAATACCCCTACCTTCAGCGATATGGGTGTCCTGTGTGTGTTGGCGACGCCGTCCATGCAGAGCGTATACACCGAGATGGAGGACGGCAAGCGGCTTGAAATGCAGGAGCCGACCCAAACGATTGTCTACAATATCGGCTTTACCGGCAAGACTGACGGGCAGGGAAAGATGCAGCACGAGTTTTTCGGCAGCAGCGATCTCTCAAAGTGGAACAGAACATATGTGGCACCCACCATCACGCTATACAGTGCAAAGGTCAACTATGATCGGAACCTTAGAAAAGCACTCTACTATGTGGATATCTCTGCGTTTCCGATGGAGCAGCAGAGCGCAGGCCGGCAGGAGATCAGCCGCCTGCATGTGCAGAGCAGGCACGATATTGTTTATGATTATGGGTATGGGGGCACCTATGAAACCAAGAAGGAGGATGAACGCTCCCTGTACAGCGCTCCGGATGGAATGAAATGCTATCAGGTGCAGAGGGGCTCATCGGAGCTCTTTGGCCAGGATGCGGACGAATACCATAGCTATAAAGAGGTCGCTACCCGGTTTGATTCGGTGTATACGCTTGTGTGCGAGAAGGAATCCCCACTGACGGGAGAAACACAGCTGATTCACCGCACCAACGGCCTGAATTCCAGCGCGATTGAGCTTGACAGGGGACAGATTCGCTATTACAAGGCTCAGATTGGTGAGGTGCAAGGGAAGAAGCAGACGGATATGCTCTTCTACCTCGTCGAGGAGGCGCAGGGCAAGCAGCAGTGCCGGCTCAAGGGAATCCGGGTGGAGCATACGCTGTCCGGGCCGTCTGGCAAACGGGAAACGATGTCTGTGGACAGCGCTGCATGGGCAGACTACGATGTCATTGTCCCGGCGAGCAGCTTTGACGTGGCCACCATCGACGGCACTACCTATCTGTACTGGCTGGAGGCGGTTGAACCGCAAAGCGCGGCGGATGCGAAGCGTTACCGCATCAGCGGCGTCATCTATGATCCGGTCGCCGACCGAATGTCGGATGATTTTGTGCTGGCGGAGTTCGTGCCGGAGCGCAGCGACGATGAGCCGCAGAAAATCATGCTGACCAGGGACGGAAAGGGATACTTCATCGTGAACCGGGGCGAAGGAGACAGCGCCACAGCCACGCTGTACAGCTTCTCCTTCCAGTATGTGCCCAGCCTGGATCTGAAGAAGATCGCGCTGGCGGATACGCTGGTGAGCGCAGGCTCGTACAACGACCTGGTGTTCACCATCACCAACGATGGCAACACGGCGATCTCCAGCTTTGACCTCCAGCTTCAGCTGCTGGAAAACGGCAGCAGCACGACGGTGCAGACGATTCACGCGGATATCGTCAGCCCGGATCAGAGCTACAGCCAGACACGGCGAGGCACGGTGAACGGCGAAACGAGCATCTACCGCATGGAGGATGCCGCAGAACCGCTGGTGCAGAGCGAATGGCACATCCAGCGCAAGCACCGCAAATACAACGCCTCTGGCAGCAGCTACACCGAAACGGAGAATGCGCAAAGCGCGGAAACCGGACAGCTGCTTCCGGGCATGACGGCGGCATTCAAGACCTCCCTGTGGATCCCGGCGAATTGGGAGGGCAAGAAGCAGGTGCGGCTGCAGCTGAGCCGCTGGAGCGCCCTCAGGACGGGCGGCACGGGCAATGCGCGGGCGGTGGCCAACGGCCTGGAGGAGGAAATCGTCTATGAGCTGCAAAGCGACGGCACGATGGTGCGCGTGCAGGCGCAGCCCTATGCGCTGATGCGCACGAATGCGCAGCCGGAAAGCTCGCTCTATACAAGCTCCATTCCCGCAGCCCAGGGTATTTCCCTGAGTGCCGTCCATGACATCGAGCTGGATTACAGGCTCTACCGGGATGCCGACGATGTGCAGTGGGTCAGCCTGGTGATCACGGACGAGGCGGCAACCGCAGAGCCGATCCATCTGACCGCGCAGGTCTATCTGGACGACAGCGCAGAGCCGATCTACGTTGCCCTGCCGTATTACGACCGATCCGTCTCTGCCGGCGGCACGCACAGCATCGACCTGCCGGTATCGGCGCTGCTGGGCGGGAAGATGTGCCACAAGGCGCGCATCGCTGTACACGGCATCGGCGTGGAGGAGCGCGACGATGCGGACAACGAGATCCTGCTGGTCTTTAACCAGAGCATCCCGGCGCTTGCATTCGCCCTGCAGCCGCAGGATGACATGGCGCTGGAGGGCGAAATGGTGACGCTGAGCGTGGAGCCTGTCGGCGGCGTGAAGCCCTATGCCTACCAGTGGCAGGTAGCCGGACTGGATGGAAAATGGACGGATGTCGAATTCGGTACGGCGGATATGCTGAACGTCGGGCCAGTCACCAAGGAGATGCAGGGCTGGAGATACCGTTGCCAGGTGACAGATCACTATCTGACAAAGGCTTACAGCGACGAGGCAAAGCTGACCGTAATGGAAGCTGTACCGACGGGGGACGAGAGCGGTTCGGAGCTGTATCTGGCGGCTGCTGTCTGTGCGCTGTTGGTGCTGCTGCTGCGCCGCAGGAAGCGCCAGCCCGAATAAGGGCTGTATTGGCCAAATATCAAACCTGATGAAGTGATTTCACATGATACTGATACGGTTACAAACAAGAAAACATCATCACACGCTGGAACACACAGGAAAACGAAACCATCGATGCGCCTGTTGAGGGTTCCATAGCTTTTTGCTTGGTTTCTGAGGTCGAAGGTGCATACCGCCTTCCTGCAGAGCCGGTTGCAGATGGAGTTGTTGATCAGTATCACAAGGTAATCGCACGCAACAGGAGCCAGACGTTCTTTGTACGTCCGGCTCCTGTTTGACTGTACATCATGTACATCACGCCAGAATGAAGTCCACGCTGTTTTCTGTCAAGCTGTCGTGCCCGATCCACAGCCTGAAAGCGCCGGGCTCGCTGACATAGTGCATATCTGCATCATAGAAGCGCAGCATGTCCTCCGTGATCACGAAGGTGACCTGGCGGGATTCTCCTGGCTGGAGACTGACCTTCTGTAATCCCTTGAGTTCCCGTTCAGGGCGGATAACGCTGCCATGCATGTCGCGGAGGTAAAGCTGAACAGCTTCCTTGACAGGCAATTCGCAGCGGTTCTCCATCGTCACACAGGCAGTGATCTGCCCATCCTTTTGCAGGATGTAACTGTCCAGCGTCACAGGCGAATAGCTCACTTCGCCGTAGGACAGGCCGTATCCGAAGGGGTACAGGGGCTCGTTTGGAGCGTCCAGATAGTTCGAAGTGAAGGCGAAGAATCCGTCCTTTTCCGGCTTGGGGCGGCCGGTAAGGTTGGCTCCATAGGATATGGGTAACTGGCCGGTGCAGTAGGGCATGCTCATGGATAGGCGGCCGGAAGGATTGACCCGGCCGAACAGGATGTCCGCCAGGGCGTAGCAGCCACAGGAGCCGGGCAGCCATGCCTCAACCAGGGCGCTCGTCTTTGCAGCAAGCTCCGGTACAGCCAAAGGCCTGCCGCCAAAGAGCACTGTCACAATGCGAGGATTGACCGCATAAACAGCTTCGAACATCGCTGTGTGTTCCTTGGACAGAGAAATATCCGCCTTGCTCTGGGATTCGCCGGTAGAACGCTGGTTTTCGCCCAGCGCCAGAATGACCACATCAGCTGTCCGGGCAGCAGCCAGCATGTCCTCCGTCACATTGTCCGAAGGGAAGAAGGTCACATCCGCCTGGGGATAGAGCGTCTCGATGCCCTTGCGCATGGTGATGGTCTGATTCCAGTCAGCGAAGAGCGCCCACGAGCCAGTGATCTCTCGATCCTGTGCCAGTGCGCCTGCCACCACGATCTTCTGCTTGTCAGACAGGGGGAGCAGGCCGTCGTTCTTCAGCAGCACGATGCACTCCTCTGCCACCGAGCGGGACAGTGCCTGGTGTTCTTCGCAGAAGATCAGCCGCTTTTCGTCTTCGACAGACGCATCCTTGTAAGGATTCTCAAACAGACCCAGCGCATTCTTCAGTCGCAGGATGCGCATGACGGCTTCGTCCACCATCGTTTCGGAGACCTCGCCGGTTCGGATCAACTCCTCCAGATGGTGCAGATAGCACTCGCTCATCATCTCGATATCACAGCCGGCAACGATGCCCTGCCTTGCCGCATCTGCATGATCGCGGGAGGTGCCGAACACGATGGTTTCCCGCAGGGCGCTGAAATCGGAGATCACCACGCCGTCAAACCCCATGTCCTCCCGCAGGATGTCCCGCAGGAGACGGCGGTTGGTCGTGCAGGGCTTGCGGTCAATGGTATTGAAGGCTGTCATGACCATGGCAGCTCCGGCCTTGACAGCTGCGCGATAGGAAACGAGGTAGTCCTCCAACAACGTGTGCTCGGAAAGCTCGGTCACGTTGTAGTCGCGCCCGGCCTGCACCGCGCCGTAGGCCGCAAAGTGCTTGATGCAGGAGGCCATCTTACCTTTCCGAGCCATGTTGTCGCCCTGAAAGCCACGCACCATATGCTCTGCCATGCGGGCGTTGAGCCAGGGATCCTCGCCGGTGGCTTCCATGCAGCGGCCCCAGCGGCTGTCACGGACCAGATCGATCATGGGAGAGAAGGTCACCTGTACGCCGGCGGCAGAAGCCTCCCGGGCAGCCACGGCAGTGACCTGCTCAGCAAGCTCAGGATTGAAGCTTGACCCGATGGCAATGGGCACAGGGAAAATGGTCTGGTAGCCGTGGATCACATCCAGCATGAACAGTGCCGGAATGTGGTGAGGCTGCAAGGCCATCATGCGGTCCTGCAGATCAATGATCTTCGCTGCGCCCCTGACGCCCAGCAGGCTGCCCACGCGGTAAGGCTGCTCCTCTGTCATGGCGAATTTCTCCACCGGGCCGGTGCATACGCCGTCGTTGTCGAAGAAGCTGCTATCCAGCTGTACCAGCTGCTCGATCTTCTCCTGCAGGGTCATCTCCTGCAGCAATTTCTGAAGCTTGTTTTCGTCCATGAAGTTCCCTCTCCTTGTCAGCCTGAGGCTGTATGATCTTGCGTTATAGGTGCATGCTGAAGGCCGTGACCTGCATTGCTGCGCCTGTGTTCTCCCGACTGGTGGCGTATAGGCCAATGACCGTTCCCGTGAAGCACTTGCCAGCAATTTCAACGGCCAGAAAACGGGTGCTGGCCTCGCCCAGCAGATGATATGCGCCTTCCAGATCGTAGAAAAAGCTGTACTTCTCCCTGTCCGATACCATCCGCAGGCGGACTTCCCCCGCAGGCACGGAGATCTGCCGGATGATGTGATGGATGCTTTCCATATGCTGCGTCAGGGTCAGCAGACCGCCGTGGCCCAGCGTGCAGGTCACATGGAACATGCTGCTCAGGCGCAGGGCGAGGCCGGCCTCGTCACCGGGCTGGAGGGGCTGGAAGGTGAAGGTGACTTCTGTCGTGCTGTCAAAGCCCATGGATCGCATCGCCGCAAAGGTCGGCGTGGGATCAGCGAGCGTTTGGGACGTACCGATGAGGCGAATCATGCCGGGCAGGCGTTGATGCCTGTGCATGTCGGGCTGACGCAGGAAGAACCACTGCGGTTCCCAGTCGGTGCGGCGCATGTCTGCCGTGAAGGTAGGCCAGGGCTGCTGCACTGCGGTCAGAGGGCCTTCTTCCTCCAGGACGGCATGGCGGTCAGCGTGGCTGCACACGGGCCAGCCATCCTCCCAATGGAAGGGGGTCAGGAAGGTCTCGCGACCCAGATGGTTCATGGTGCGCCGCGCCAGACGCACCCCCAGATGCACCATCCACCAGTTGCCGTTTGTGTCCTCCACCAGATCCCCGTGACCGGTGCAGAGCACCTCCCAGCGGGTGTCGCAGACATTGGTGAGGATGGGATTGTGCGGACAGCCCTCATAAGGCCCCGTGATGCTGCGGCTGCGCGCAAGTGTTACCATGTGTGTCCAGAAGGTTCCGCCTTCCGCAGTCAGCAGGTAGTACCAGTCACCAATGTGGTACAGATGGGGTGCTTCAAGGAAATGCGCTCCGATGCCCGACCACAGCGTATACCGCTGACCGATGATGTGCCCGGTGGCCGGGTCGATCTCCTGCGCGGTGATGGCTTCCCGGTCGGGGTCAAGGCGGTCATTGGTACAGTACCATGCATGCCCGTCCTCAAAGAAAAGGGAAGGATCTATGCCGCCGATCTCCGGGAGCCATACGGGGGAAGACCATTCGCCAGCGGGGTCCTGAGCAGTGATGATGAAGTTCCCATACTTCTCCAGTGTGCAGGTCATGTAGAATCTGCCCTCGTGGTAACGGATGGTGGGTGCCCATATGCCGCCGGAATCGGCTGAGCGCAGCATGGGGTACGCATCCGGCCGCGCAAGCGCGTTGCCCAGCAGTGTCCAGTTCACCAGATCACGGCTGTGATAAACCGGTAAGCCAGGGAAATACTCAAAGGAGCTTGTAACCAGATAGTAGAGTAGTCTGCGCCCACGCGGCAGATGCTGGGATCGGGATGAAAACCGGGCAGGATAGGATTCTGATAGCGCATGCTTGCGGCCTCCCAATCACGGGTTATAATAGGAGAAAATTCTTGCTGTTTGGGGAGAATCCCTGCCGCGCGCCTTTGCAAAATTTATTCCGGTCCAGATATCAGCAATTCCAAGGGCTTGTGGACCTTGAGGAGAATACTTGCACAGGATGAATCCATCTGCAGCCTGGAACAGAAGGAATTCTGACTTATTGACAATGGAACGGAGCGTATGGAATCATACAGCAATAACCTGAAAGCGAGGGAGCCATGTGCAAAAACGCGTGATTCGCGATTCGCTGGATCTGTGCAGCCGGATGAGAAAATGGTGCCGTTCCGTGGTGGAAAACCGCTGGCTGTATACCCTGCTTGCTGTGCTATATGGAGAAATGCTCATTCCGCCATGCTCTGGGGCTTGCACCTATGGTCTGATGGAATGCGCGGGAGAAATGCAGCTGATTGGGGTAGCCCACAGCCGCCGCAATATCCTTGATGGACATCTGCGTGCTCTTCAACAGCTGGCACGCCTTGGTCATGCGATAATGAATCAGGAACTCCTGGGGCGTCTTCCCCATGGTTTCATGGAATATTTTTCCGAAATAGCTGCGGTTGAGGCCGCAGAAGCTGGCGATGTCCTCCACGGAGATGTTCTCCTGATAATGCTGCTCAATGAAGTTCATGGCCTCGCGCAGGTAGAAATCCCGCACGCGCTTGCCCTTGCTGTCCCGGCGCATCGCACTGGAACGAACCAGCTGATCCAGGAACAGAAAGCCGTACCCGGTCAGGTGCAGCGGCGATTCTTCGCCGTGATCCACCACATATAGCATCAGCTGACCAAGCTTTTCCGCCTCCTGGGGGCTGACCGCACGGTAGACTGGCTGGCTGATGGTCAGCCCTGCTGTATCCAGCGATTCCTTGACCCGAACGCCGTCAAACTCGATCCATGTGTACTCCCAAGGATCATCCTCATCGGCATGATAATGGTTGATTTGCCCGGGACAGATGAGGAAGCCCTGCCCGGCATGGAGGTGATAGTAGTGGGTCTGCTTTTCCGCATCGTTGGATTCCAGCAGGCCCTTCCCAGACAGAATATAATGAAAGAGAAAATGATTGCGAACCGCGGGACCATAGGCATGGCGAGGTTCGCATTTTTCCCATCCGAACTGATACATGCTGAAATCTACAAAGCGGTCGTCCGGAAAAACGTGAAAGCGTACCTTGCTGCTGGTGAAGGTATTGATCTGCCGCTCCGCCATGTCGGATACCCCCTTTTCTGCGCTGTTTGTAGTATATACCATTTTGCGACATAAATGCAAGTTATTTGCAGAAAAAATGCGAATTGATATATATCTTGCAGCAGCACGATATTTACGAAAAAGTATGCCATGTGTTATAATGCATTTGCAAAGCGGAAGAAAACAAGCCAGATAGAACAAATCGACTTGTTTTCGACCAACGTCGTTATCCCTGGATGCGTCCTGAAGGAAGGACGCGGTATCATGAAAAGGAGGTACCCCTACATGAAGAGAATCCTTGCCCTGGCGCTGGCCCTGATGATGATCATGGCTGCTACTGCCGCCTGCGCCGACGGTGTGACCCTGACCTTCTTCGACAAGAACTCCGGCACCCGCACCTTCGACGATCCCGTCGCCATGGAGCTGATGAAGCGCACCGGCGTGAACATTGAGCTGGTGGCCCCCACCGGCGATCCCGCCGAGAAGCTGGCCCTGATGCTGGCCGGCCTGAACTACCCCGACATTGTGCTGATGGATCGCTCCAGCGATATCGTCAAGCAGTACATTGAGGCGGGCGCGCTGGTGAACCTGTCCGACTACATGGATCTGATGCCCAATGTGGTGGCTATGTACGGCGAAACGCTGAACAAGACCCGCTACGAGGATGGCAACAACTACTACCTGTCCAACTGGTACGGCTACGATCCCGACCCCGTCAACGGCTTCATCTGCCGCTACGACTACATGTGCGAGATGGTCGGCAAGGAGCGCGCCGACAGCGGCAAACCCTTCACCTACTCCGAGTTTGTGCAGCTGCTGCGGGACTGGAAGGCCAAGCATCCGCAAATCGACGGCAAGGACACCATTGCGGTGGAGCTGGCCGCGCCCAGCTCCGGCGCCATCAGCGGGGTGTTCTCCGGCATGAACGGCATGTATCCCTACTATGTGGATGAAAACAACAATCTGTCCCTGACCGTGTATGATCCGCTGTTCCTCACCGCCATCCATCAGATGAACGACCTGTTCACCGAAGGCCTGCTGGACGTGGAATGGACCAGCAACAACAACGAGCTCCTGCAGCAGAAGCTCAGCCAGAACAATGTGTTCTGCGTTGCCGCCGCTTACTGGGACTGCGACGTGGCGTCCCGCGCGTTGATGGCCGCTGGCAACCCTGACGCGGAATACCTGGCTTTCAAGGTGGTGGCGGACGGCGTTGATCCCGATAAGACCACCCTGGCTGGCCGCAGCTCCCTGGGCTGGGACGCCATTGGCATCACCACCAACTGCGAGAACATCGAGGCTGCCTGCAAGTTCATCGACTACTGCGCCAGCCAGGAGGGCCAGGATCTGCTGCTGTGGGGCATCGAGGGGCAGGACTGGGAGCGCGTGAACGGCGTGCGTACCCCCATTGGCGACATTGTGGATCGCTGGCAGGCCGATTCCTCCAACACCGTGAACCAGACCGGCATCTGCAAGTGGACCTGGTTTGTCAAAAACAGCACCCATGAGGATGACGGCACCACCAACCGTATCTGGTACAACGAGAAGAACCGCTCCAACCGTTACGCCTACCTGAACCTGACCAACACCTACTACGATTCTGCTGTGTTCTCCGCGCTGGAGCCCTCCGGTTCCACCATTGAAGCCCTGCAGTATCAGCGCTGCATCGACCTGTTCAACACCGCCTATCCCAAGATGGTCAACGCTGCCTCTCAGGCGGAGTGCGATGCGGTGTACAATCAGCTGCTCAAGGATCTCAAGAGTGCCGGTGTGGCGTCTGTGCAGGAATACATGACCGAGCAGTATCAGAATCGTCTGCTGCTTTGGGGCATGGAGTAATCCCATTTCCTTGCCCAAGGTTCGATCCATCTGACCTTCGAGGGGCAGTTTGACAACAGACTGCCCCTCCCCTATCATACGGAGGAGTCAAGATGTCTGTGATGCAACAAAAGGCGCCGAGGCCACATCGGGTGGCACTGACCCGCAGGCTCTACGATCAGCGCTACCTCTTTCTGCTGATGCTGCCTGCGCTGGTGTGGGTCATCCTGATCTGCTATGCGCCCATGACCGGCCTGTACATGGCCTTCACCAACTACAAGCCCACCAAGTTGGGCTACTGGCATGACCTGACCTCGGCCAGGTTTGTGGGCCTGCAGTGGTTTGAATACTTTTTCCAGAATGGCTTTGCCAATATCATGCGCAACACGCTCATCACCAGTGTGCTGACGTTGCTGTTTTCCTTCCCTGCGCCCATCATTCTGGCCCTGATGCTCAACGAGGTGCAGAATGCGCATATCAAGAAATTCATCCAAACGGCATCCTATCTGCCCTACTTCATCAGCTGGGTGATTGCGGCCAATATCTTCCTGACCTTCCTGAGCTCCAACGGCCTGGTGAATGATCTGCTGCTGGCCCTGGGGCTGACGAAGGAGCGTATCCTGTTCTTCCAGGATGGACCGACCTTCTGGTGGATCATCGCCATTGCCAACACCTGGAAGAGCATTGGCTATAATGCCATCATCTACCTGTCTGCCATCTCCGGCATTGAGCAGCAGCTCTACGAGGCCGCCGACGTGGACGGCGCCAACCGTGTGCAGAAGATGTGCCACATCACCCTGCCCGCCATTCTGCCGCAGATCTGCGTGCTGCTGATTCTGGCCGTCGGCGGTATCCTCAGCACAGGCTTTGAGCAGCAGCTGCTCATGGGCAACAACGCCATTCTGGATTACTCCGACGTGCTGGACACCTACTCTTACCGCTACGGCCTGACAAAGGGCATGTACAGCTACGGTACTGCGGTGGGTCTGTTCAAGTCCATCGTCTCGTTCATCCTGGTGATGAGCGCCAACAAGATCACAGCGAAGCTCAATGGCTCCGCGCTGTTCTAAGAAAGGAGGATGCGCCATGCAAAATACCGCTGCGATGGGTTTGAGACCGAAGAAAATCAGGCGGCCCCGCACCCCTGGTGAATGGATGCTTGATATCTTCAAGGTTCTCTTCCTGACGGTTGTTGCCGTGATCACGGTGTATCCCTTCTGGAACGTGTTCATCGTGTCCATCAACGATGCCACGGACGCTGTACGAGGCGGGCTGTACCTGTGGCCCCGCGTGTTCTCGCTGCAGAGCTACCAGAATATCCTCACCCGCTCTGATTTCCAGCATTCCATCCTCATCACCGTGGCCCGTACAGTGATTGGTACGCCGCTGGCAGTGCTGTGTACGGCCATGGCTGCCTACACCCTGAGCCGCAAAGAACTGATGGGTGGCAAGTTCTGGAATTTGCTGTTCGTCTTCACCATGTACTTTGGCGGCGGTCAGGTGCCCTACTACATGGTGCTCAAGGGGCTGGGCCTGCTGGACAACTTCTGGGTTTTCATTTTCCCGCTCATCATGAGTGTGTACAATATGATCCTCATCAAGAGCTACATTGCGTCCATGCCGGAGAGCCTGTTTGAAGCGGTCAAGATCGACGGCGGCAACGATCTGGTGATCTTCTTCCGTTTCGTGCTGCCCCTGGCCAAGCCAATCCTGATGACGGTGGCGCTGTTTGTGGCCATCAACCAGTGGAACAGCTGGTTCGACGCCAATCTGTATACCAGCAGCGAAAACCTCAAGCCCATGCAGTCCAAACTGGTGGAAATCCTCAATCAGTACCAGACCGGCGCAACCACCTCCCAGCAGATGTCCAACGCCAAGACGGGCGTCACGGTGACCGCGGACTCCATCCGCATGGCGGCAACCATGGTGGCTACCCTGCCCATCATCATGATCTATCCCTTCATTCAGAAGTACTTCGTCAAGGGCATCATGCTGGGCGCGGTGAAGGGCTGAGCCCCTTCCGGAACAGGCGTGCCGCGTCCTCCCTGCGACGCGGCATTCCTGATTCTCTTTCCTGTACCCCCTGAAAATGCAGGTGAATGGCGCCGCGTGCATCAGCGCATAGCCATTCAGGAGGGATGATAGCATGTATCAGTGGAGAAATGCCGGCCAGGGCTGCTTCGTGCTTGTTCACGCCGGTCAGTACGTGCTGGATGCCTATGCGGCGGCGCAGCATGCCGACGGCAGAAAAATCGACACCCGGGAGGCTTCGCTGTGCAGCGAACGCCAGGAGGGCCATCGCATGGTGCTGTGCTTTGCCGGGGACAACGGGCTGATCCTGGAGGAATACCTGGATGTGGAGGACGGTGTGCCCACGGCCAGATGCGTGCTGCGCGACGCCACCGGTGCACCGGTGACGACCAGCCGCTTAACACCGCTGGTGCTGCGCGACAGCCGCAGGGAGCCGGAGGGGAAACTGGAGCTGTGGAAGTCCCTGTGGACGCGGATGCTCACCGTCCCCTACGACAACACCATGTGGCTGCGCTTTGAGGCGCTGCCGCTGCGATCGGGCCGGGTCAGCTATGACCTGACGTTGCTCACGGACGGGCAGAGCCGGGAGGGCCTGCTGGTTGGCGCACTGGACTTCTCCGACTGGAAGAACGCCCTGCTATGCTCGGCCTATGACGCGCGGACGCTGGAGGCTGTCAGCGGCTGGGCAGATGGGGGCAGCCACGACACGATGTCCCACGGCTCGCTTTGCGGCGAGGCGGTATCGTCCAGCACCTTCTGTGTGATGCACGGCAAGGACTGGCGCGAGTTACTGGAGCGCTACGGCGATGTGATTCGCGCCCGACAGGGACGCCTTGTCTGGCCCGAGGGAAACCCTTTTGGCTACAACAGCTGGGCGGGTCTGGCCTCCCGGCTGAATGAGGAGAGCTTCCGTCATACGGCGGAATTCCTGCGGGAGGAGCTGCGTCCGGCGGGATTTGAGAACGAGGGCGTCAGCTATGTGAATCTGGACGCCATGTGGCAGCCCATTGGCGAGGCCGGGCTGAAGCGCCTGCGGGACGATCAGCATGCGCAGGGCCAGCGGGCGGGCATCTATGACGCGCCCTTTGCCTTCTTCGGGCGGGATGTGAAGGCGGAGATTCCCGGACAGCGCGGGCACTGCTTTGAGGAAATTCTCCTGCGGGACGATCAGGGCCGTCTGCTGCCCCGGGTGGACGGAGCCATCCCCATGGATGTGACGCATCCACTGTGGGAGGCCTATACCCGGGAGAAGTACGAGCGCTTCATCGCCTGGGGCTATGAATATGTGAAGGTGGACTTCATGTCCCATGGCGGGATGGAGGGCGTGCATGCCGATGCTTCCGTGCGCACGGGCCGGCAGGCCATCAACCGTGGCTACCGCTTCCTGGCGGAGCTGCTCAGCCCGGAGCGTGTGGGCAGGCCTTTCTTTATCAGCCTGAGCATCGCGCCCATGTTCCCCTGCGGCTGGGGGCATGCGCGGCGCTTCTCCTGCGACGCCTTTGGCACCGCCGAGGATGTTGAGTATGTGCTCAACGCTCAGACCTACGGCTGGTGGCAGAACCGCAGGCTCTATGCCTTCAATGACCCGGATCACATTGTGCTGCTGCGCTCCTTCTGCATGGAGCGTGACAGCACCGAGGGCGAGGCCCGGGCACGCTACACCACGGCGGTCATTGCTGGGGGCGTGATGATGCTCAGCGATGATTATGACCGGCCTGAGGCCATGGCCCGTGCACGCATGCTTGCCACCAACCGGGAGGTCAACGCTGTGGCCCGTGCCCGCGCGGATTTCCGCCCGACGGACATGGCGGGCGTATCAGCCTGCCGGGCCTATACCGCCCGGATCGGCGACAGGGAGTATCTTGCGCTCTTTGCCCTGCAGGAAGGCGAAACCCTGCGGGTAGACTGCCGCCGCGAGGGCATTGCCCAGGGATGCTGGCGCGACCTGTGGACGGGCAGGATCTACTGCACCGACCAGGGCGTTCTCACCTGGCGGAGCGAGGGATGCGATGCCCTGCTGCTCATTGCGGAATAAATGATGATGAAAGGAAGGATGGCTCCATGTCAATCCTTTATGATGAAGCTGCTTCGACTCTGACCCTTCACACGGCGCACACCACCTATCAAATGAAGGTGATGCACCATGGTCAGCTGATCCACACCTATTATGGCCCTCGCTGCGAGGGAGATATGAGCTATCTGATCCAGTACCGTGACCGGGGCTTCAGCGGGAATCCCTTTGACGCGGGCATGGACCGCACCGTCAGCTGCGATGTGCTGCCCCTGGAGTATCCCTGCGAGGGCAACGGCGATTACCGTCATACGGCCTTTGGTGCGCATGACGGTAGGGGGGTCAGCGGCTGCGACCTGCGCTACGTCAGCCACGCCATTGAGCAGGGCAAGTACAGCCTGCCCGGTATGCCCGCTGTGTTTGCATCCGATGCGGAAGCGCAGACCTTGCGGGTGGAGCTGCGGGACGAACGCCTCCCCGTAGAGGTGACGCTGCTCTACGGCGTATTACCCGAAAGGGACTGCATCACCCGCAGCGCCATCATCCGCAATGCCGGCCAGGAGGATGTGGTGCTGGAAAATGCCGCCAGTGCCGCCCTCGACTTCCTGACGGGCGATTTCGACCTGATGCACTTCTATGGTAGGCATACCGCGGAGCGTACCCTTGAACGCACCCCGGTGACGCATCAGGAGACGGTGATCGGCTCCCGGCGGGGCACCTCCAGCCATCAGCAGAATCCCTTTGTCATTCTGGCAGAGCATGAAACCGGCGAGGATCACGGACGGTGCATCGGCGTGTCGCTGATGTGGAGCGGCTCCTTCTCCTGCCGCGCGGGCAAGGACAGCTATGACCAGACGCGCCTGACCATGGGCATCCAGGAGGAGCGGTTTAACTATCTGCTCACCCCTGGTGAGACCTTCACCGCGCCAGAAGCCGTGATGATTCTCACTGACCGCGGTCTGACCGACTTGAGCCAGCGCTTCCATCACCTCATCAGCGGCCATATCATCCGCGACCCCTGGAAAGGCCAGGAGCGTCCCGTGCTCATCAATAACTGGGAAGCCACCTACATGGACTTTACCGGGGAGAAAATTGTTCAGATTGCCCGGCAGGCCGCAGAACTGGGCGTGGACATGATGGTGCTGGACGACGGCTGGTTCGGCAGGCGCTGCAGCGACCATGACGGACTGGGCGACTGGCAGGTGAACGAAGCCAAGCTGGGGTGCACCATGCATGAGCTGGTCGCGAGGGTCAAGGCCCTGGGCATGCGCTTCGGGCTGTGGATTGAGCCGGAAATGGTGAACATGGCCTCCGATCTGTTCCGGCAGCATCCTGACTGGGCGTTCATCATCCCCGGCAAGCGGCCCGTTCGCAGCCGCGATCAGCTGGTACTGGACTTCTCCCGCAGGGAGGTGGTGGACAATATCTGCGCCCAGCTCTTCAGCGTGCTGGACGGCTGCGGCATCGACTACATCAAGATGGATATGAACCGCTCCATCAACGATGTGTATTCCGCCGTCCTGGAGCATCAAAGCCAGGGCAGGGTGCTGTACCAATATGTGCTGGGCGTGTATGATTTCATGGAGCGGCTGCGCATGCGCTATCCTTCGATGCTGATTGAGGGCTGCTCCGGGGGCGGCGGGCGCTTTGACGCGGGCATGCTCTACTACACGCCGCAAATCTGGTGCAGCGACATGACCGACCCGATCGAGCGCATCCGCATCCAGTACGGCACATCCTTCGGCTACCCCGTTCACTGCATGGGGGCGCATGTATCCGTATCGCCCAACGAGCAGACGGGCCGCGTAACGCCCATCAACACCCGCGCGGTGGTGGCGATGGCGGGCACCTTCGGGTATGAGCTGGACCTGAATCTGGTTTCCGAGGAGGATCAGGCCGCCGTCCGGCAGCAGATTCGGGATTTCAAGCGCTGGCAGCATCTGATGCAGGACGGGCTGTATTTCCGCCTGACCGATGGGCTGGATAACCGCGAGGAAGCCGCCTGGATGCTGATGGCCAAGGACCGCAGTGAAGCGCTGCTGAGCATCGTGACCCTGGACATCCATGACAACGCGCCCATCCGCTACATCCGCTTAAAGGGACTGGAGGCGGAGGCGGTGTATCGGGATGCGCAAAGCGGCCAAACCTACACTGGCGCGGCGCTGATGTACGCGGGATTGCCTGTGCCCAAGCATCGGGGCGAGTACGTGGCGTGGCAGATTCATCTGATCCGGGAGCAGCATACATAAGAAGGGCAGGCCCATCGCCTGAGGAGGGATATGGATGGCTGATTTCACATCGCGGTTCGCACGCATCAGGGATGAGCTGAAATGGCTCTTCTATGAGCTGTATGCCGAGCTGCCCATGGAGGAGCGGACGCGCTGCTTTGCCCTCCTGACAGAAAGTCTGAGTGCCTTTGCCGCGCAGCGCAGCGAGCCGCTGAAGCAGCTGGATCTGGCCCGCGAAGCACAGCCTGACTGGTATCAGTCCCGGCAGCTGTTGGGCATGTGCCTATATGTGAAGGAGTTTGCCGGCAGCCTGCGGGGCGTGCAGGAAAAGCTGCCCTATCTGGAAAGCCTGGGCGTGAATTACCTCCACCTGATGCCCCTGCTGGACACGGTGGATGGTGAAAGCGACGGCGGGTACGCTGTGTCCGACTTCCGCCGTGTGAAGCCGGAGCTTGGCACCATGGAGGATCTGGAGGCCTTCATCGCCGACTGCCATGCCCGGGGGATATCCTGCTGCATGGACTTCGTGATGAACCACACCGGCTCCAGCCATGAATGGGCCCGCCGTGCCAAGGCAGGCGAGCGGCAATACCAGGATTACTACTTCTTCTATGACAACTGGGACATCCCCAACGAGTTTGAAAAGACAGTCCCCCAGGTTTTCCCGACCACCGCGCCGGGGAGCTTCACATGGGTGCCGGAATGCGGCAAGGTGGTCATGACCAGCTTCTATCCCTACCAGTGGGACTTGAACTACCGCAATCCCGCCGTGTTTCAGGCGATGCTGGAAAACCTGTTGTATCTGGCGAACCGGGGCATTGACGTGATCCGCATTGACGCCGTGCCCTACATCTGGAAGCAGCTGGGGACGGATTGCCGCAACCTGCCACAGGTGCACAGCATCGTGCGCATGTGCCGTCTGATTTGCGAGGCTGTCTGCCCTGGCGTGATCCTGCTGGGCGAGGTGGTCATGGCGCCGGAAAAGCTGGCGCCCTACTTTGGCCCGACAGATAAGCCTGAGTGTCACATGCTCTATAACGCCACCACCATGTGTACCCTGTGGCACACGGTGGCAACCCATGACGCGCGGCTTCTGCGTCATCAGCTGGATGTGCTGGCTACGCTGCCCAGGAGCTATGTGTTCCTCAATTACGTCCGCTGCCATGACGATATTGGCTGGGGGCTGGATTACCGCTATTTGGCCGGGTTCGGCATGCAGGAGGTGCCCCATAAGGCGTTCCTCAACGCATGGTTTGTGGGAGAATACCCAGGCAGCCCCTCCCGCGGGGAACGCTATAATGATGATCCCCGTTTGGGCGATGCGCGCATGTGCGGCACAATAGCCTCCCTGACCGGTGTGGAAACCGCCCAGGATGCTGATGCTCTGGACAAGGCCCTCCGCCTTGACCTGATGCTGCACGCCTTCATCCTCACCCAGAGCGGCCTGCCCATTCTCTATGCGGGGGATGAGGTGGCGCAATTCAACGACGACACCTATCGCCTGGATCCCCTCAGGGCAGAGGACAGCCGCAATCTGCACCGGGGCATGTTTGACTGGAAGAAGGCGGAAAAACGCTTCAACCCCGATACGCCGCAGGGCAGGCTGTTCCAGGGGCTGCGCCGTCTGGTACAGGTGCGCAGGGAGAATCCCGCCTTTGCCGTGAACGCGGTATGTCACACCGTCGACCTGCCATCGCCGTCGTTGCTGGGATTGGTGCGTGAAGCCGAAGGCCAGACGCTCTACGCACTGTTCAACTTTGGCGATGAGCCCGCCGGCATCCATCTCCCGTGGGCGGAAAACACCATCGACCTGCTGAGCGGGGAAACGCCACCGGATGTCCTTCCTGCTGGCGGCTTTGTCTGGATGACGGAAAAGACCCATTGACGAAGGGCGGTGTGCCTATGCAAACCACAAGCTATCTGGTTGTGCCGGAACGAACCACGATGCATGCAGGGGTGGTTTTCGCCCTCTGCCGCATCGCGCACCGCTATCCCAACACGACTGTCTCCTTGAAAAGCAACGGGCGCGAGGCATTGCTGGACCGTGCGATCAGTGTAGCTGCCCTGAACATACGCGGAGGCGATTCCGTGACCATACAAGCGGAGGGCGCAGAGGTCAGGGCTGCTGTTCACGCGGTGACCGAGGTGCTCACAGAGCCCGGATGCGTTTAGTCTTGTATAAGCGATGCAGGGAACGTTCTGCGGGAGCGCGGGACGTCATGAATGGCAGTGCGCTATGCGGCGGCTGACTGACGTCTCAGGTGAACATCGGTATGCTGATGTGTATATGTTCTGTATATCACATTCGGAATCGGCTGACAGCAGCAATTCTCTTCATGTTCTGATCTTTTCCTCATCATCTTGCGAATCGTTTTGAAAGCCGCAGGGAGCTGCCCCTGCTGCAAATGCCTTGCCATCCCGGGCAAAATGTGGTATCATGGATGCAACAAGGAGGCGTTCCTATGGTACGATATGCGAATTTTGCCGACGCCCCGGTCATCCAGGAAATCTATGCCCATTATGTGCGCCGCACCGCCATCACCTTCGCGACCACAGAGCCGACGGCGGCGGATTTCGTCGCGCGCATCAGCGACCCGCGGTATCCCTTCCTGGCGGCGGAACGCAACGGCCGCCTGGTGGGCTTTGCCTACGCGGACGCCTTCCGCCAAAAGGAGGCCTTCCGCTGGGATGTGGAATTGACCATCTACCTCGCGCCGGGCATCGAGGGGCAGGGCATCGGCAGCGAGCTGATGGCGGAAATGCTGCGCGTCCTGGAGAAGCAGGGGTATGTGAATGCTTATTCCTGCATCACGCTGCCGGGTGAAAGAAGCGTGGCGCTGCACCGGAAGTTCGGCTTCACACAGCTGGGGGTGTTTCCGCACACGGGCTACAAGCAGGGCCAGTGGCATGATGTGGTGTGGATGAGCAAAACCCTCTGCGAGGCGGCGGAGCATCCCGACGACCCGAATCTGCTGACATAAGAAACAAACAGGGCTGGAGCACGCCATGTCGCTCCAGCCCTTTGATGTGGTCGATTCAGTCCCTAACGATGATCTTTCCGTTTTCAATGCGGTCGCAGATGGCGAGGGAGACCAGCTTGACGCCCTTGCCACGCAGGTGCGCGCCGCCGGGCTGCCAGCCCTTCTCGATGCACACGCCCGCGCCCACCAGCTCCGCGCCAGCCTCCTCGATGATCTCGATCAGCCCGTTGATCGCGCCGCCGTTGGCCAGGAAATCGTCGATAATCAGCACGCGCATACCCTTTTTGAGGTACTTGCGGCTGACGCGGATGGTGTTGTTCTTCTGATGGGTGAAGGAGTACACATCCGCCGTGTACACGTCGTTGCCGATGTTGCGGCGCTCGCCCTTCTTGGCGAAGATGACCGGGATGTTGCCAAAGGCCATGGCGGTGGTCAGACCGGTGATGATGCCGCTGGCCTCCACGGTGAGGATGCAGTCCACCTGATCATCCTTGAACGCCTCGTAGAACGCTTGCCCCATCTCCACTGCCAGACCCACGTCGATCTGGTGGTTGAGGAACATATCCACCTGTACGACCTCCGTGCCAATGCCAATGCCTTCTGTTTCGATTCTGCGCTTGAGGGATTCCATGTGTGCAGCCTCCTGTGTAGGATGATGATGTGTTTATTCTACCGCATTTGCGTTCATTCGGCAAGTGGCATTTTGAAAAAAGGCAGCCCCGTGTTCAATCGGAGCTGCCCTTGCTCATTATTCATCAGGCGCAACCCAGCCGCGCATCAGTGCCACCTGGTAGACACCCTCCACCATGCCTTGGGCGAGCATGGTCTGGTATTCGGGGGTGGCGAGCTTGATGTCCTCGCTGGTGTTGCTCATGTAGCCCATCTCCACCAGGAAGCAGAGCATCTTGGCCCAGTTGTTGCCCACATAGGTATCGTTGAGGGCCACGCGGCCGGTCTTATCGGTCAACTCGTAGCTCACGGCCTTCTTCATCTCATCCAGGAAGGCCTGGCCGAGGGCGCGGTATTCCGCCGGACTGGCGACGGCGTGGGCGTAATCGGAGTTCAGCGGGCCGTACACCTGGATGCCCGTCTTTTGGTCGCTGGAGGTCATGTTGCAGTGCAGCCGCAGCAGGATGTGCGCGCCGCCCTCCTCGGCGATGTTGCAGCGATCCAGGTTGGTGCGGAAGTCGTCCTGCTTGTGGCGGGTCATGACCACCGTCGCGCCCTCCTTCATCAGCAGCTCGCGCAGGATCATGCCCGTTTCCAGCACCACGATGGATTCCCGGCGCAAGGTGGTCTTGCCCTGGGCCATGCCGCCCTTGTTGACCACGCGGCCGCTCAGGCCGGGGCCGCGATCCTCCGTGAAGGCGTGGTGATTCTCTTGATGCCCGGGGTCGATGCAGACCACCACGCCGGAGAGCCGGCCGGGGAGCTGCTCGGGCTCATCGGGGGCGATATAGGCCTTGCGGACCTCCCCCTCGCGCTTGACGCTGCCGTTGCCGTTGCGGATCTGCACCTTGAACAGCGTGCGGGCGTAGGTCAGGTCGGAGACCACCTCGCCTTCGTAGCGGCCCTCGGCGTTGATGGGATAGACGGGGAAGCAGGCCTCCTCCTGCACGGAGCGGAAGTACAGCAGCATGTAGTCCGTTCCCGGGGCGAGGAAGGAATAGGTGAAGCCCGTGGTGGTTTCCCCCAGCTGGAGCTGGGTGACGTTGGCGTTGGCCTTGCCTGTGGGGGCGACGTAGGATGATGCGGCGGGAAGCTGCACCGTTTGCTTGAAGAGCTGGCGGAGGTTGATGTCCTCCACGGTGATGGTGTATTTGCCGCCCTCGCCGCGGCGCAGATCAACGCTGCCGGTGAAGTGCCCGTCCGGGGCGTAGAGGGTCTTGACGCCCTTTTCGTTCGGGCCCTTCCATTGCAGGCGCACCCACGGTTGCGTCAGGGTGAAGTCGTAATCAAAGCCCGCCTCCCGGGGGATGACGCTCCCCTGGACCTCGGATAGCGCGGCGGCGGGAAGCAGCAGGCAAAGCGCCAGGATCAGCGCGAGCAGCGTGCGCATGGTATTCACCTCTTTCATGATGATCATTCTTGAAAAATGTCCCCTCAGCCATGGCGGAGGGGAACGTGTGCGTCAGGCTTTCCTGTGCAGGAGCTTTTTGACTAGCTTTTTGATGCGGCCCTGGAATGTGCGGGACTCCTTGAGGGCGACCGCCGCGTTCAGCGCGCCCTGGCGGAACACGTTGTTGTTCGGTTCGCGCCGCACCGCCTCGCGGTAGGCCTGGTGAGCGCTCTCATACATTTCCAGCACCATGAGGACGTGGCCCTGCATCGCGTACCAGTCGCCGGAGCGTTCCTTGGTGCGCTCCAACTGGCGCAGGGCGGATTCGGGGCTGTCCCGGCGGAGCATCTTGTCCGCCAGGGCGATGGCTTCCTCCTCCGTCAGCTCCCGGTTGTAGCTTGCCGCGGCGTTGCGCCGGTTGGTGGTCAGCTTCAGCGCCTCCTCATAGGCGAGGTTCAACTCGATCATCCTGGCCTGTGCGGCCTTGCGTTCGTCCTCGTTCAGGAACTTATCGGGATGATGGGTCTTGACCAGCTGCCGGTAGGCGTTGCGCACGTCCTCCACGTTCGCTCCGGCAGTCAGGCCCAGCACCTCAAACGGATTCCGCGTGCGAAACACCCCCTCTTGTCAGGATGCTGCCCAACATCGAATGTGGCTTTGCGCTCAGAGGATCGTTTCCCGGCTGATCACCGCGCCCAGCGAGCGCAGCTTTGCCTCGATGTTCTCATATCCCCGGTCGATGTAGTGGGGCTCGTAGATCTCCGTCACACCCTTGGCCATCAGCCCAGCAATCACCAGGGCGGCGCCCGCGCGCAGATCCGTGGCGGTGATGGGCCCGCCGTAGAGGTCGGTGACCCCTTCGATGATGGCGGTGCGGTCCACAATGCGCACCTGTGCGCCCATGCGGCTGATCTCCACCAGATGCTTCAGCCGGGACTCATAAATCGTCTCCTGGATGATGGAGGTGCCCTTGGCGGTGGTCAGCAGCGCGGACATGGGCTGCTGCAGATCGGTGGGGAAGCCGGGGTAAACCTGGGTTTTGATGTTGACGGCCCTGTGCGCGCCGGTGGAGCGGACGCGGATGGCGTCGTCGCTGTCGCTGACGCGGATGCCCATTTCCAGCAGCTTGGCGGAGAGGGCCTCCATATGGGTCGGGATGCAGCCGCTGATGACCACATCGCCATGGGTGGCGGCGGCGGCGATCATCAGCGTGCCGGTTTCGATCTGGTCGGGAATGACCGCGTAGGTCGTGCCGTGCAGGTACTGCTGGCCGCGGATGCGGATCACGTCCGTGCCCGCACCCTTGATCTTCGCACCCATGGAGTTGAGGAAGTTCGCCAAATCGACGATATGGGGCTCCTTGGCCGCGTTGTAGATGGTGGTGTAGCCCTGGGCCTTGACGGCCGCCAGCATCACGTTGATGGTGCCGCCCACGGTGACCACATCGAAGAACACGTCGCTGCCGGTGAGGTTATCGGTCCTGGCGGTGATGCGTCCGCCCAGCTGTTCCACCTCCACGCCCAGGGCGGCAAAGCCCTTGAGATGCTGGTCGATGGGCCTGGCGCCGATGTCGCAGCCACCGGGGAGATAGACCTCCGCCTCATTGCGGCGGCCCAGCAGCGCGCCCAGCAGGTAGTAGCTGGCCCGCAGGCGCTGAGAGTCCGCATAATTGACCTTCCAGCCCTCGGCGGGGCGGGGATCCACGGTCATGAAGGCATTGGGCACATAGTCGACCCTTGCCCCCAGGGAGCGCAGGATGTCCACCAATGCGTATACATCGGATATATCGGGGAGGTTTTCGATGGTGCAGGGCTCATTGCACAGCAGCGTTGCGGGGATGACCGCCACTGCTGTATTTTTGCCGCCGCTGACGCGCACCTCACCCATCAGCGGATTACCGCCGGTGATGAGCATTTTTTCCTTTGCGGGCATGATATCCAGCGTGATGCTGGTTTCACCTCCTATGGCGGGGGCGTAAGGGGGTAGCCTCCGATGGAATGGGGGTATCTTTTGTGTAAGGGGATTGACGGGAATCGTATGGCCGAAAGGCTATACGTTGACAAATAATTATAGCATGATTCCAATTTTCATGCAACCCCCATCAACGAACTCAACCGGGCGAAGCCGAATGGGTGTCGAGAGGGTCGAAGACCCTTCGCGGGGTGGAGGGGCAGCGCCCCTCCCAGGGTACAGGGGCAGCGCCCCTGCTCCGCGCCCGCAGGCGCAAAGTAGCCGCGCGCGCCTTTCGCGAATCAAAGATTCGCGAAACAGCCAACCATCCCCAAAAAGGCCGCACATCGCCCCCCCCCGCAAGGTGGATGGAAGCCACATAGCACCATGACAGCAACCACAGTTGCTTTCCCAATGCTGGCAGGCTTGCGATAGGGTTTTCGCAGCGTTGGATTACAGCGACTATGTTCATAGGTTGAAGCTGTTGCTCCCCGCTTTGGTTAAGCCATGCTACTGGTATGTTTCCTTAACGCGCCGAGCCTCCCGGAGGGAGCCTGAGATGGTGCGCAGGTTGCAACAGAGCATCCGGCCAACAAAACAGGACTGGGCTTTCGTGCCCAGTCCTGTTCGAGTTATAGTTCTGCCATTGGTGTTACCAGGTGCCCGAAGAAGGCATAGCGCTCGCCGGGCAGGGGCTCGGCGTCCAGCTCCTGGATGGTGGCTACCTCCCCGGCCAGGTAGCGGCGCAGCAGATCCTGCACATCCCGCAATCTGCCCGTCACCCCGCCGTAGCGCAGGCTGAGCACCTCCCAGCCGAAGCGTTTCATGTCCCGCTCCCACAGCGCGCGGTGGAGGCGCATCAAACGGTCGTAATCCATCAGCAGCGCGGGGATGATTTCCTCCGCCACCTGCGTGAGGTAGGCGCGGTCCTTCGCCAGGTAGCGCGGACGCAGCTCGCGCAGCAGCAGGGCCTTTTGCGACGCCACGTCCATGAGGGCAGCGGCGTAGCGGCATTCCAGCAGATCATGGGCGGCAAGCGCCTGGCGGGCCAGGTCAAAGCGGGCGAGGATGCCGTCCAGCTGCTCCCGCGTGCGCTGGAGCAGGGGGTAGAGCGCGTCGCACCAGATGAGGGACTTGCCCTCGCGGTTGTCCGTTTCGTCGGGGAAGAATTCGCCCATGGCGCGCACCGCGCCGGCGGGCAGCCCGGTGACGGCCTCGCCCAGGCGCAGCGCTTCGTCCATCGTGATGGCCGTGCCCTGCCAGCAGGCCTCGGAGAACATGGGCAGCATCGGCAGCCCCAGGAAGTAGTCGGTCTCCTCGCCGTCATCGCCCCAGAGCGTGGCCATCACGGTTTCGACCCGGTGTGCCGCGGCGATGCGCAGCGCGGGCCGCATGGTGGCCTCCGTGCGCTTCACCTGGGGCAGGAAGCCGGCCCACGTCCAGCATCCGCCGGCGAACACCACCGGGCGGCCCGTGCGCTCATGCTGGGTGAACATGTGCTCGTAAAAGTCCTCGTCCTGGTGGTAGTAGTCCCAGTAGCAAAGGCTGACCGCCGGAATCGCGTCGATGACCCGCTGAGGGATGATGGCCTCGCGGTCGTAGTATTCGTTGTGGGTCGAGGCCAGGCGGAAGAACATGTCGCTCCACATGATGGGCTCAAAACCGTTCCTTAGGCAGATGTCCACCACGCGCGCCAGGTGGCGGTTGAGCAGGTCGAAGCGATCCGTCGCGCCGTGCTTCTCATAGTACCGGCCCAGGCCCACGCCATGGGCCTCGTCCATGCCCACATGGATGCGTTTGGTGCGCATGCAGGCGCGGACGGCGCGAATCTCCGCCTCAATCAGGCGGTAGACGGCCTCGTCGTCCGCAAGCAGCACATCGCCCTGGTCGCAAAGGGCGGCGTTTTCCGGCCATTGCAGGAACTGGGACATGTGTCCCAGCGTTTGGATGCAGGGGATCAGCTCAATCCCCAGGGCGGCGGCGTAATCGTCCAGCTGGCGCAGCTCCGCCTGGCTGTAACGGCCCCGCAGATACCCCAGGCGGGGGTATTCGGGCACCTCATAGGTGTCCTCGGTGTAGAGCATGAGCATGTTCATGCCCAGGCAGGCCATGCGGTCCAGGTAGCGCTGGACGGCTTCCACCGTCATGACGCCGTTGCGGGACATATCCAGCATTGCACCGCAGCAGGCGATGTGCCGCGTTTGGGTCAGGTGCAGGGACGATTCCCCCGCCTTCACCGCCTGGGTGAGCAGGAAGAGGGCGCGGCAAAGGGCGCTTTCGTCCTCGGCGGCCACGCTGGCGTGATTGTCCTGATAGTCAATGCGCAGCCCGGGCGCGGTGGCGACGCTGATCGGGCAGGGGAGCGCTACGCCCGTCACGCGCTCAACCGTCGACAGGGCTGAATCCAAACAAAGCTGACTCATGCACTTTTCCTCCGTTCGGGGATTTCTCTGCCCCTATTGTACAATCTGCGCACAGGAAAGTCAACCGGGAACGCGCTGCAGCCCTGCCCCCTTTTCAAACGGGCGAAAACGTGATACAATATCATCGCAGTGATATGGCTGTAATTCCTTTGAAGGAGAATCCCATGACCACCCCCATCAAAGTTGGTATGATCTCCCTGGGCTGCAACAAGAACCGCGTGGACTCCGAAACCGCGCTGGGCCTGCTGGCAGACCATGGCTATGCGTTCACCGCCGACCCCGCCCAGGCGGATATATTGATGGTCAACACCTGCGGCTTTATCGAAACTGCCAAGGAGGAATCCATCGACGCCATCCTGGAGATGGCGCAGTACAAGCAGACGGGCCGTTGCAGGCTGCTGGTGGTAACCGGCTGCCTGGCCCAGCGCTATGAATCGGCCCTGAAGGAGGAGATCCCCGAGATCGACCTGCTGATGGGCGTGAACCAATATCGGGAGCTGCCAGCTGCCATCGAGCGGGCGCTGAAGGCTCAGCGCGGCCCGGAGGAGGCCTGTGCCTCCTTCTGCGCGGACGACCACACCTATTTTGCCCACGACCGGCTGCTGACCACCCCCTTCTACACGGCGTATACCCGCATTGGCGAGGGCTGCTCCAACCGGTGTACCTTCTGCGCCATTCCGCTGATCCGCGGGCCGTACCGTTCCCGCCCGGAGGCGGATGTGCTGCGGGAAATCGAGCAGCTATCCAGGCAGGGCGTGCGCGAGCATATCCTGGTGGCGCAGGATACCACCCGCTTCGGCACGGAGGGCGGAAAGCACAGCGCACTCCCCGAATTGATGCGCAAGGCCGCCGCCATTGACGGGGTGGACTGGCTGCGGGTGCTCTACTGCTACCCCGACGAAACCGACGAGCGGTTGCTGGACGTGATCGCCAACACCCCCAACATCTGCAAATACCTGGATCTGCCGATCCAGCACGTCAACGATGAGGTGCTCCGGCGCATGCACCGCCGGGGCAACAAGGCGGACATTCTGCGCTGCATCCGGGGCGCAAGGGAGCGCGGGCTGACCTTGCGCACGTCCATCATCGTGGGCTTCCCCGGCGAAACGGAGGAACAGTTCCAGGAGCTGCTGGACGAATTGCAGGCGGCGGAATTCGACCGCCTGGGCGCATTCACCTACTCCCCGGAGGAGGACACCCCCGCCGCCCGCATGCCCGATCAGATTCCCGAGGAGGTCAAGCAGGAGCGCCTGGACCGGCTGATGACCATGCAGAGCGCCATCAGCCTGAAGCGCAACCAGGCCCGGGTGGGCACGGTGGAGAAGGTGTTGGTCACCGATGTGGGCAAGGACGGCTTCCTGCTGGGCCGCAGCCACCGTGAGGCCCCCGAGACCGACGGCGAAATCGTCTTTACCGCCAAAGGCTGCGCGGTGCCTGACATCGGCTCCTTTGTGCAGGTGAAGATCACTAAGGCGGACACCTACGACCTGATGGGAGAAATGCTGCAATGAATACGCCCAACAAACTGAGCCTGCTGCGGGTGGCGCTGATCCCCGCCATGGTTGTGCTGATGTACCTCCCCGGCTGGCCGATGGTGCTGCTTTCCACGGCGGTGTTTGGCGCGGCAGCCTACACCGACTACCTGGATGGGCACATCGCCCGCCGGGACGGCATCGTGACGGATTTCGGCAAGTTCATCGACCCCGTGGCGGACAAGCTGCTCAACCTGTCCGCGATGATCATGCTGACCCTGGCGGGCTGCATGCCCCACTGGGCGGTGATCGTCGTCCTGGCCCGGGAGCTGGCGGTGGACGGCTTGCGCATGGTCGCCGTGGGCCAGGGCCGGGTGATTGCCGCAGGCAAGCTGGGCAAGATCAAGACCGTCAGCCAGATGGTGATGATCCTCTTTCTGATGCTGCCCGGCCGCCTGGCGCCCATGTTCTGCACCGTGAGCGTTGTGCTGACTGCCGTGCGCGCGCTGGGCTGGGCGATGATCGCCTGGGTGGCCATCATCACCGTATGGAGCGGCGTGGATTATTTTGTCCGGAACTTTGACGTGATTCGCAATGCCAAATAAGGCGCAAGGGCGAGCCTGCCAGTGAGCGGCTCGCCTTTTGCGTTGTGCCCGGGCGATTGTGTTTGCGCGTAATGCATGCCATAATACGCCCATCGAACGAAACTATGGGACGAATGGAAAATCCCGGCGTGGTAAAGCCGCCGATGCCGAGGATGGGAGCACCATCCTCCGGAATACCACCCGGTACGATCATTCCATCCGCGGCTGGGGCGAAAACGCGAATCCCTGAGCAATGCGGGCATCACAAAAGCAGGCTGCACAGCATTTCGTGTAGCCTGCTTTTCCATGCCTTCGAGGGGGCTTGAGGAACTACGCATCCACCTCGACCCGGTTGCGCCCGTTTTCCTTGGCGCGGTACAGCGCCTTGTCAGCCCTGGCGATCAGGTCCGACAGCTTGCCGCTGCCCTTCGCCACGCCGATGCTGATGGTCACCTTCAGCTGTTTGGAGCTGTTGGGAATCTGCACCACCATGTTCTCCACGGCTTGGCGGAGCGCGTCCGGGTCGGTCATGCTGCGCGCGTCTGGGAACCATACCACGAATTCCTCGCCGCCCCAGCGGCAGATTCGGGCATCCTTGATTCGGGAGGCCAGCTGAGCCACACGGGCCAGCGTCAGGTCGCCGATGTCGTGGCCGTAGGAGTCGTTCACCGCTTTGAAATGGTCGATGTCCAGGATGAACACGGCCTGTTCCTCGGCCGCGGCGATCCGCTGATGCTCCTCCATCAGGCCCTGGCGGTTGAGCAAGTTGGTCAGGCAATCGTGGGCGGAGAGGTATTCATAGCGGTTGCGAAGCTGGTCGAGCTGCTTCTGTGTGGCTTCGCGGATGATCTCCAGCAGCAGCGACAGGAAGAAGAATGCCGCGTAGAGCAGCGGGAAGCGCATCATGAAGGTCGCGCTGTACTCATAGCGCAGGCAGGAACGGCCAATGGGTGTCCAGAAGAGGAAGATGAGGATGATAAACATCAGGATGGACAGCACCGTGGCCTGTTTCCGCCCGAAGAGGAGCATGCCGCAGGCGGGGAGCATCACGACCCAGATAGCGGAGAAGCCCTCCGGGTTGCCGGACACGATGAAGAACGTGAAGAGGAGTATGATCTCGACAACAAACACCATGGACACGATGAACGCGCCCTTCCCCTCCGCATAGCATGTGCCGTCGGGGTGCTTGCCGGGCTTGGACAGGCGCATGACGATGAAGTTCACCGCGCACAGCACTGTGAAAACGCCTGTGGCCCAGGCGAGGTATCCCTTGCGGGTGATGATGTTCAGTACCGTCATAAGGGCGGAGATGATGCCCAGGAGCATGAACACCGTCAGGTATTGCAGCCGCCGGCGACGGCCCTCGTCGGTGATGATTTGCGCAAGCTTTTCTCGCATGTATCCGATCCTTTCTTTCCCGTGGGTCGGGCTTGGCTGCCTGCCGCCCTTGGCGGGCGAGGAATTATGGTTGCAGGATGAGCTGCAGGGCATGGAGCAGCTTCTCCACGCGGATGGGCTTGGCGATGAAGCCGTCCATGCCTGCGGCGAAGGCCTTTTGCCGATCCTCGGCAAAGGCGTTGGCCGTCATGGCGACAATCGGGATGCGGGCCTTGGCCGGGTCATCCAGTGCGCGGATCTGGCGCGTGGCCTCGTACCCGTCCATGTGGGGCATCATGATGTCCATCAGGATCAGGTCGTAATGCCCGGGGGCGGCGGCTTTCATCGTGGCGACGGCTTCATCGCCGTCGGATACCACATCCACCGTGAAGCCCATGGCCTTCAATATCTCCACGGCAATTTCCTGGTTCAGCTCGTTGTCCTCCACCAGCAGCAGCCGCTTGCCGGTGTAATCGACAGCGGGCATTTGATGGGCTTCCGCCGGGGGCTGCGCGTCCCCTTCGCACAGGATGCCTTGCAGCTCCGACAGGAAGAGGGGCTTGGGGCAGAAGTGGGTCACGCCGGCTTGGCGGGCCTCGGCCTCGATGTCCGACCAGTCATAGGCGGCAAGGATGATGCGGGCCTCGCTGACGAGGTGCTGGCGGATGCCGTGCGCCACCTCGACGGCACGCATGTCCGCCAGATCGCCGTCGATGATGCAGGCATGGAATGCCTCACCCTGATCCGTGGCAGACCGGACGCGGCGGATGGCTTCCTCGCCGCTTTCAACGCCCACTGCCTGCATGCCAAGGTGGCTGAGCATGCTGCAAATGCGCGTGCGTGCGGCCTCGTCCTGGGCGGCGACCAGGGCCCGCTGGCCCCGCAGCGCCGGGAGGAGCTGGGCTACAAAGGGCTCGCCATTGCTCCTAAAGCGGAGGTTCACGATGAATTCGGAGCCCTTGCCGGCCTCGCTCTCCACCCGGATGCTGCCGCCCATCATATCCACGATGCTCTTGGTGATGGCCATGCCCAAGCCGGTGCCCTGGATGCCGCTGACGGTGGAGGTGCGCTCGCGGGTGAAGGGCTCGAAGATGTGCGCCTGGAATTCCTGACTGATGCCGATGCCGCTGTCCTTGACGCGGAACTGAAAGTCCACAAACCCGGTGGGGGCGGTGCTTTGCTGGATGATCCCAAGGCGCACCGTGCCGCCGCTGGGGGTGAACTTCATGGCGTTGCTGAGCAAATTGAGCAGAATCTGATTGACGCGCAGCCGGTCGCAGATCACGTCCTCGTTGACCACATCCACTGTGTCGATGAAGAAGGCCAGCCGCCTTTTCTCAAGGTCCGTCTGCACGATGGTGCGCAGATCGCGGATCAGCGCGGGCAGATGCACCTCCCGCTCCTCAATGCGCATCTTGCCGGCCTCAATGCGGCTCATGTCCAGCACGTCGTTGATGAGGTTCATCAGGTGGCTGCCGGCGGTCTGTATCTTGCTGAGATAACCGACGACCTGCTCCGGCTGGTTCACGTGCGAGACCGCCAGGCTGGCAAAGCCGAGGATGGCGTTCATGGGCGTGCGGATGTCGTGGCTCATGTTGTTCAGGAAGGTGGTTTTGGCCTGGTTGGCGCGCTCCGCCTGCTCCAGCGCATCCTTGAGGAGCTGCTGCTTTTCCTGCTCGGCGCGCACCGTGTTGTCCACATTGGCAAAGCCCAGCACCACATGCCGGAAGTCCGCCTCATCCTCCACCCGGGCCACGCGCAGCTGGGCGTAGAGTTCCTTATTGTCGCGGCGGATGCGGTACAGGTAGGAATAGGTCTTGTCCTGCCGGAGCAGCTCGTGCAGGTAGGCGGCGTCCGCAAAGCGCAGCATCTCCTCCACTTGCTCGGGCAAGGTGAAGCGGCGGACGTAGCTGCCAAACACATCCTCCAGGGGATAGGCGTGGTTCAGCTCCACGCCGTAGACGCGCAGCGACGCGTCGGACAATCGGATGGGCATGGCGGTGCGCTCCACCAGATCGACATAGTACACAGAGGCGTATTCCTCCGAGAGAATCTGTAGCACCGAGGACTGGCGGTTGAGCGCAACCTCCTCCTGGAGCAGCTTTTCCTGCAAATGGAGCTTTTCGGCCGACAGCTTGGCCTCCTGGCGCAGCAGCTCCTCCTGTTTCTCCTTCTGGAAGCGCTCCGCCTCGTTCCGGCGGCCCTGGCGGAAGATGAACACATAGACGCTCAGCATCGTTATGATCACCAGGGCCAGCTGCACAAGGCTGCTCAGGTAGATGCGGTTGCTGGAGGAAAACACCTGCGAGCCGATCACGTTTTGCCGGATGCGGACGGAAACCATCCAGTCTGTGCCGGGGACGGGCTCGTAGTACAGGAAGGTTCTTCCTTCCTTGGCGGCATAGGCGGAATAGCCCGCCTGGCGGTTGTTCCAGTCGGAAATCATCTGATCTGCGGAATAGATGCCAGAGAAGGAGCAATCGTTTTGCCACACGTCAAAGATGCTGCTGCCGTCGGCGTAGCGGCCCTCCAGCTCCACCAGGCAGGTGCCGTCGTCACCGTCAAACAAGCGGCAAACCACCTGGTTGTTCACGCCCTGGAGCTGCTGCACGGTGATGATGTCCGCCACATTCACACCTGTGATGCAGCTGACGATGTGGGTATTGCCAAAGCGCAGACGCTCGGTGGGTGCGCCGATGAACATCATGGCGTGGGCCTGGTCGGTGGTGATGGTGAACAGGGTGGGCTCGGAGATCGGGCCTGTGAGCGGGCCAAGCCACTCCGGGCGGGCATAGGTTCCGCCGGCCGTGTAGACAACGCCGTTTTCATCCACCGCGGCATAGACGGTCAGGCCATTGAGCCGCTGCACCATCGCCAGGTAGTTGCGCAGCGTGGTTTCGGAGGTGAGGCAGCTTTCATCCAGGCCCTCGGCAGCCCGAAGCAGCTGGGCCTTGCAGGCTTCCAGCTGCGCGTTGATCTCATAGACGGTTCTGTCTGCCATTTCCTCCAGGTAGAATTCACCCAGCGCGGTGGCGGTGCTATCCGCCGCCTTGCGCGATATATACCCGAAGGTCAATGTGGACAAAACGATAATCACCCCAGCCAGGAAGATGACGCCCAATGTGATCAGATCGGAGCGGTTCATCCTGTTGCCGCGGGGGGTGCGACGCTTCTCCATCTTCACCTCATCCTCATCCTGCAAAGCCGGTGTGGCTTCTCATCATTCTCCGCATGGGGGTAATTACGCGGAGATTGTCTGCATCTGTGCATGCTTGCATAGTAATCGTGCGGGAATACCTGCATTATACCACGGGAAACGGCGGTTCGCAATGCTTCTGAAGGACTTGGCGGCGAAATTCGACAGCTTTCGACAGGGAAGGGGCCGTTCACCCATGACAGCACAAAAAAACCTGACAAGCAAGCTTGTCAGGGAAGTGGTCGCAACAGGACTCGAACCTGTGACCCCATCGATGTGAACGATGTGCTCTACCAACTGAGCCATGCGACCATGCTGCGGTACGTTGTCGCTTAGCGACATGTAGGATCATACCACAGCCGGGGTGAAATGTCAAGCCCCAAAATAAAAATTGTGAAAGAAATCCGTTGACCGGGCGGAGCTCACCTGCGCCACAGCACCTGCCCGGCATCGCCCCAGCTCTGGATGGCCTGCTCGACGGGCATGATGGTGTTCAGGTAGGCGATGCGCTCCTTCACACCCCGGTAGGCTTCGTTCAGGGTGATGGCGCCATCGCCGTTGCTGTCGGCGGGCAAGCGGCCCAGGGCGGCCTTCTGCCATGCGTCATAGCCGCTGCCGTAGCACAGCCCGTAGGTGAAGGCGCCAAACATGTTCTGGCTGTTTTCCCCCACGGATACGGACATCTGATCCTGCCTGCAGGCGGTGAGCACCACAAAGCCGGCATCCTTAAGGTTCTCCGAGGATCGGGAGGCCGAGGACAGCGCGCTGATGATGGCGCCGTTGAAGGCCGATGGGCTGGCCGCAGCGCGGCTGATGGCGCTGCCGGAATAGCAGCAGTCCAGCAGCACAATCTTCAGGCCGGGCACCTGCTGCAATGCGCTGCGCAGGCTGTAGACCGACATAAGGGTATCCCCGGTGCCGACCAGTTCCCCCTTGGGGGTGCCGTGCCCGCTGAAGTAGAACAGGGACACATCGGTATCCTTCGCGCCGGAAAAGGAGGAGGCGATGGCGGACTGGATGCCCGCAGCGCTGCTGTTGCGCACGGTGCTCAGCTTATATGGCGTGCCGGACATGCTGCCCAGCATGGTGCGCATGGCGGATAGATCGGCAGCGGGGCCGTTGAGCTCGATGGCCTCCCCGTCGTAGGAGTTGCCCACCAGCAGCGCCCGGTAGACGGGCTGGGGCGCGGTCACGGTGAGTTGTCCGCCTGTTGCGCTGGCCGTATCCCCCAGAGCGTCCCTGGCGGTGACGGTCACGGTGCACAACCCGTCTGAACGGGGGGTATAGGCCACGGTGGGGTCAGCGGTGGTGAGGGCTTCGCTAACCCCATCCTGCTCGAAAAGCCATGTATAGCTGACCTCGCCGTATGCGCCGGTGATCTCAGCCGTCCAGGTGACGGTGCGGCCCAGGGTGATTTCGGCTGCATCCGGCTGGGGGCCGGTCAGGAACATCGTCTGATACGCCGTGGTGTTCATGCCCGCTACCTGCCCGAGGTAGGCAGGCACCCGCACCTCGGTCACATGCGTGGCGGACAGGTACAGCTTGTCCACGGAGGTGACGGGCGCACCCTTTAGCAGCTTGGGGATGGTGACGCTGCCGGAAAGGCTCGCCGGGGCCTTCGCGCACAGGGGCAGGGCCGTGTCGGTCACGGTGTAGTGCAGCCCCTCGTGGGTCACGAGGGTGGCGGCATCGTAGAAGCTGCCCAGGCTCGCCGCCGGGGAGGAGGCAGGCCCGAACACGAAGGCTGCGCCGCCGCCATTGGTCAGCACGGTGGAAGCGCCCTGCAAATAGATATACGATGCGCCGCTGCCGCGAAGCACGTCCGCGCCCAGACGCTTGACGGAGGCGGGGAAGATCAGCGCGTCGATGGCGGTGTCCGCGAAGGCCTCGTCCTCCACCTCGGTGACGGAGGCGGGCAGGGTCACCTCAGCCAGGGCGGAGATGGGCAGCAGCAGCGCAAGGAGCAGGAGCAGCAAACGCTTCATGGCATACCTCCGGCGAATTATTCGGCGGGCAGGAAGGGCAGGGTCAAACTGGACATTCCCTCGGAGGAGTCCATCGCCGCCAGCTCCTTTTCCTTCTCGGTCACCAGCTGCTTGAGCGCTTTGTTCTGCGCGTTCTTCAGGTCGTAGTTCATGTCAACCTGCATCAGGCGCAGCACATTCGCGCCCAGACGGCCGGTGACGAACTTGGGCTGGTAGGTGTTGGGCTGATTTTCCCGGCCAACGCGGTCGACGGAGGTGGTCTGTACGGGGTAGAGGGTCAGCTGCTGCCCCTTGTAAACGCCCTGGTCATCAAAGGTCAGCACGGCCCGGACGACGAGCGCCGGGGCTGCGTCCTGCACCTTGTCGCCCCGCGTCTGATAGGCGTAGCGGTTGCCGCCAAAGCAGAAATTCCCCAGGGAATACACCGCGCTGCGGTTGCCGATCACATCCATGCCCATCACCACATGGGCGTGGTGGCAGATCACCAGGTCAGCGCCGGCCTTCATGGCCATTTTGGTGAACACCGTCTGCGGCCCGGAGCGGTGGCGGCCGTACTCCTGGCCGCCGTGGAAGACGGCGATGACCGCGCTGGCCTCGCCGGACTGCTTGATCCGCGCAATCTCCTGGGCCAGGAATGCGCCGCAGCCCTCCGGTTGCCCCTGGAGGTAATCTTCCCAGTACACGCTCACCAGGCAGATGGTCACGCCGTCCTTTTCAAAAAAGAGGAAGCGCTCGGTGTCGGTGGTGTGCCGGTTGTTCGTGCCGAACCAGGCCACCCCCGCAGCCTCCAGGGCCGCGATGGTGTCCCGCACCCCCTGCTCGCCATAGTCCCAGGTGTGGTTGTTGGCGATGGTGACCGCCTCCACGCTGGAGGAGGTGAGGACGCTGGTATACTCGGTCTTGCCCTTGAAGAAGTAGGAGCCGAGCTTGCCCTCCTGCACGGGCGGCAGGCTGTCGTTATCCGTCAGCACGCCCTCCAGGTTGATGACGGTCAGATCGTCCTCGGCAAAGAAGTCGGCAAAGTTTTTCAGGAAGTATTCCGGGCCCTCCCGCTCATACACGGACGCGAAGGAATCTGGCTCCCCGGCGCGGTATTCCTCTCCGCCCAGGGTCACATCCCCCGTGAAGGTCAGCGTGATGGTGGTGTCCGCCAGCGCCAGGCAGGGCAGGAGCGCAAGGGCGCACAAGATGAGCAGCAGTCGCAAAGATCGCATATGGTTCCTCCTTTATGACGGGTTGGCCGCGACCGTTGCGTCAGGTAGCGCGCCGGGCGATAGCAGATAGGGGTCGTCCTTCGTGCCCGTACCGGACTGAATGTGCACCTGCGCCAGATCCAGCCAGCAAGCGGGCCGCAGCCCCAGGTTCTCCGTAATCACGTTGATATACCCCAGCTCCCCCTGGGATTTGATGCACCGCGCCCCCTGGATGTTGGTGGTGGACTGGGTGCAGCTCCAGTAGGGGCTGTGGCTGCCCCGGGCCGCCCGGTAGACGAACACGCCGTTGGCGATGGCGTACTCGGTGGCCCAGGCCTTGCGGCTCTGGTTGGAATCAAAGCCGTAATCCTTGTTCTTCAGATCCTCAGAGGTCAGGAGGAAGAAGAGGCCCATCGCCTCGTCCGGGGTGATGAGCGCCATTTCCTCCGGGGTGAAGTGGGCGGTGAAGTCCCCCCGCAGGTACTGGCTCATTTCGGTTTGGGTGAAGTCGCCGTCAAAGCCAGGCTTTTTCTGGTTGGTGGGCTTGTTGGCGTATTCGTCGTAGTCGCCGTGGATGCGCCGGGCCTCCAGCACATGCTCGGAGAGCAGCAGCGCACGGCTATCCTGCACGCTCAGCACCCGCCACAGGATGGGCAGCTCAGCCCCCTCCTTCGTCTGGGGGAAGGTGCCCAGGGTAAGGTACACATAGCCCTCCCTGGCGTCGTAGCCGCGCAATGCTTCCTCCGCGCAGGCGAAGGTGCACATGAGGATCAGGAGCAGACAGACAGGACGGAGGATTTTCCGCATGATCTCACAGCCTTTCCGGGTTTGTGACCGAAGTATTCAAGCCTATTTTACCATACATGATGGCGTTTTGTCCACCGATGCGGCAAAATGAAGCGTGTGTTTCTGAATTCGCCAGGCGGCATTTCCGGCGTCTTTTCATGCTGGCATTGCAAGAAAACCCGCCCGAAACTGCACCCGTCTCATTTCAGAAGCACACGCCTGTCTTGTAAACGTCCCGTTCCGGGCCATTCCGGGATGGACTTTTCCGCCTGCATCTGCTATACTGCCAGGTAGAAAGGGAGGCGACCTTCATGACCAAGAAGGAACGTGTGATTGCCGCGATGAACAACCAGGCGGTGGATCGTCCGCCGGTGGGGTTCTGGTTCCACTTTACCGGCGAGGAGCAGCAGGGGGAGCCCTGCGTCCAGGCGCATCTGCGCTACTATAACCATGTCGATGTGGACATTGCCAAGCTCATGTGCGACGGCTATTTCGACTACCCCAACCCCGTGGCGAAGGCCGTGCAAAAGCCGGAGGACTGGTACAGATTGCAGCCCCTGGGCCCGGAAAGCGACTTCATCCGTGGTCAGGTGGAACGCGCGAAGGCCGTCAAGGCTGGCTTGACGAGCGACTGCCTGGTGCTCTACAATGTGTTCGCGCCGTTCTCCTCCATCCGCTTTGGTACCTCCGATGAGCTGGTGATGCGCCATCTCCGCCAGGACCCGGAGGCCATCCACTACGCGCTGAACATCATCGCCAGGGACAACGCGCTTCTGTGCGAGAAGCTCATCACCGAGGCGGGCATCGACGGCGTGTACTACTGCGTCCAGGGCGGCGAGAAGGATCGCTTCACCCCCGAGCAGTACCGCCGCCACATCACCCCCTCCGACAAAATGGTGCTGGAGCATGCCAACCGCTTTTCCGATTTGAACGTGCTCCACTGCTGCGGCTGGGCAGGCATCCCCAACCACCTGGAGGTCTGGCAGGACTACCCCGCCAAGGCCGTCAACTGGGCCTGCTTTGTGGAAAACGTCGATCTGACCAGGGGCAAGGCCTTCTTCGGCGGAAAGTGTGTGCTGGGCGGCTTTGACAACCGCAAGGATTCGGTGATGGTGAAGGGCAGCCGGGAGGAGATCCAGCAATACGCCCGGGCGCTTGTTCGCCAGCACGGCAAGACGGGCGTCATGCTCGGCGCGGACTGCACCTTGCCGGCGGGCATCGACACACAGCGCATGCAGTGGGTCGTGGACGCGGTGAACGATCTGTAACGCATACGGCGGCTATCCCCCCAAGGGACAGCCGCCGTTCCTTATGCGTTCTTCCGGCTTTGCTGCAATTCGTTCCATAGCGTGAAGCCCAGGATCATCAGCCCGCCCAGCACCTGCAGCGGGGACATGTGCTCCCGCAGCAGCGCCACTGACAGCACGCAGGCCAGCAGCGGGTCGATGTAGGACAGGATGGCGATTTCCTGGCCGGGCAGCTCCTTGAGCGAAGGGAAGTACAGGCAGTAGGCCAGGCAGGTGTGCACCCCGCCGACGATCAGCAGCATGACCCAGCCCTTCCCATCCAGATTGCCCAGGGTGAAGCCGCCGGTGCACAGCACATAGGGCAGCAGAATCACGATGGCCGCCAGGAATTGCAGATAGGTCCGCTCCAGCCCGGTCACACGGCGGATGCACTTGTTCAGCAGCATCACGCTGGCGTAGAACACCGCCGCCCCCAGCCCGAAAAGGATGCCCGTCAGGTGGCTCGACCCGGCGGAAAGATCCCCCAGCCCGGTCAGGAGCACCAGCCCCAGGGTGGATAGGAGGAAGCACAGCCATTGGCGCGCGCTCATTTTCTCCCTGAACAGCAGCGGACAGGCCAGCGTCACCAGCACCGGGGCGAAGTAGTAGCTCAGCGTCGCCACGGACACGGTGGTGTACTTGTATGCCTCAAAGAGCAGAATCCAGTTGACGCCCATCGCCATGCCGGAGAGCAGGAGCAGCGGCAGCTCCCTGCCCAGGCCGCGCAGACGGATGCGCCCGGCGGCCTTTTTCCGGCAGAGGAAGGCCCCCGTCAGCAGCGCCGCGGCAATCACCGCCCGGTACAGCGCCAGCTCCGCCGAGGAGACGCTGATGGCCCGGACAAACAGGCCGATGGTGCCGAAAATCGCCATCGCTCCGATGAGCGACAGCCTTGCCCGATGGTGGGTATTCATCGCAAAGCCTCACTTCTCCTGGGACAGGGTGATCTCATCCACCGGGATGATTTCGGCGGACAGCAGCTCCGCCTTCAGCCCGGAGGCGCGCTCCATCCGGCCCGCCATCGCGGAGGACACGTCCACCACGACGTTTTCCTTGATGGGGGTGATGTAAAGGGTCAGCGGGTCGCGGGATAGCGCGGTAGCCTCGCAGTCGATGCGGATATCCCATGGCGCGCCGTTGGCAAAGTTGTCGGAGATCATCCGCCCACCCACAAAGGCATGCCCGATGTCGCCGGTATAATGCACCCGCAGCAGCACCTGTTTGTGCCCGGCGAGGCTTTCCTGCGGAATGTCCACCACATAGCGGCCCACGCCGACCTGGTGGAAGGCCGCCTGCACGACCGGGCGCTTCTCCCCCAGGATGCGCCTTTGCCACGCGCCGCGCTCCCAGGTGGAGAGGGTGACCAGGCCGTCGTCGGTTTCCGCGCGCAACGCGTCGCCGCATTGCATCAGCGGCTTGTCGCACAGGTAGGCCTTGCCGCCCAGCAGGTAGAAATGATTGCTGTCCCTGCGGCTCAGGGTGACGAGGGTCAAATTGTCCACATGGAGGATCTCCCCCGGCTGCGGGGCGTACGCCTGTCCGCCGATGCCGTATACAGGCTGCATGCCGTCGGGGGCCAGGAAGAACCAGGTGTCGCCGATGTGCGCCATGGGCATGGCGGTGGCCCAGTCCAGCTGGACGCTGCCCAGCGTCACGCCAAAGGGCAGCACCGCGTTTTCCCCTGCGGCAAGGCTGAAGCGGAAGGTCACATCACCGCCGGGCAAACGCAGGGTGACGCTTTCATCCCGCCTGTCCGTCATGTCGATGTGGTCCTGGAAGTTGTTCACGAACAGGAAGCCCGCATCCCCCTTTACGCGCACGCAGAAGCGCAGCGGGCCGAGGTCGTCGGGGGCCAGGTCGCACAGATGCTCGGGCAGCACGGTCTTGGTTTCCGCCAGCAGCTCCGCAAAGGTCTGGCAGAACAGGTGGAGGGCCTTCAAGCGGCCGTAGCTTTCCCGCACCTGTCCGAATTCCCCCAGCGCCGCCTGGTAGTCGTAGCTGCGCTTGCTGACCTGGCTCTCGTTGAGGTAGGGCGTGCGCAGCCCGGTGGGGTTCGTGCCGCCCTTGTACATGTAGTAGCCCAGCAGATTGCAGCCGCTGCCCAGCTTGGTGTTGGCCAGCGCGTCGATGGCGCGCATGTCCATCTGGAAGCGATAGTTGTAGGAGCACATCATGCCGCCCATCATCTCGCAGCAGGCATAGGGGCGGCTTTCTGGCGGATAGGCGGGCGCAAAGTTGTAGGTGGCGGGCACGGCGTTGTTGTGGTTGTCCCGGTAGATGTATTCCGGGGTGGCGGGGTGCGCGCCGGTGCGGTTGTAGAAAATCCACGGTTGATAGGAGTACCCGCCCCACAGGGGAAGGGCCTCGTCCACGGGGGTGATGGCGCCGCCCCAGGCTGTGGTGGTGTAGAAGGGCGTGACGATGCCCTCCTCCTGCATGATGCGCTTGAGGGCGAGCATGTAGTCCTCGCCGGAATGCCCGCCGTTCACCCATTCGCAGGACACGCCCGTGGTGATCTCCCAGGGCGCGGAGGAATGTTGGTATTCGTTTTCGATCTGCGCGGCGATGATGCATCCGCCCTGGGCGAAATAGTGCCCGTCCAGCTGCTGGTGCACGGCGCGGAAGAAGCGCCGCGTGGCTGCCAGGAAGCCCGGATTGTTGTCCCGCACGTCATAGGGCTTGCCGTAGAGCCAGTCCGGCAGACCGCCATTGCGGAATTCTCCGTGGCAAAACGGCCCCATCCGCATGATGAGAAGCATCCCATGCCGCTCGCAGATTTCCACGAAGCGCCGCACGTCCCGGCAGCCGTCGAAGCGGAAGACGCCTTCCTCCTCCTCGTGCACAATCCAGAACACATAGGTGCTGATGATGTTGATGCCCCCGGCCTTCATTTTGAGGACGGCGTCCTCCCACTGATCCGGGGACACACGGCAATAATGCATTTCCCCGCTCACGCCGAAAAACGCCCTGCCGCGTCGCAGCATGGCGTAATTGGTGAAGGCGATAGCATCCCCCGCAGGGCTTGTGCCGCTGAATTTCTCCGACAGGGGCACAATCCGCTTGGGTGTGACGGCGCGTAAATCAAGGGTGTACATCGCGTCCCTCCTGCTCATTTGTCTGTCTCATTCATCGTGGAAGTGCGGCGCAGACGTGGTTATCCCACCGCTTCATTCGCCGTGGTCAGCTGCATCAGCCGCCAGTTTTCTAAGACCTCCTCCAGTAGCCGCATTTCATACGCGCCCAGCTGGTAGGGCTGCGCCCTGGCGGGATCATAGGTGAGGGTCAGCTGTACCATCACGGCGGCGTAGGGCGCGCTGCCCAGGTTGATCTGCCGGTCAAGGCGGGTCTTGATGCCGGTGAAGTGGCTCGTGCCCAGGGTGGTTGCGGTGATGGCGTCGGTGGCGATGTACACATTCGCCTTTTCGATTTTGCCCTCCACCTGCACATTGGCGGACACGGTCAACATCCCGTCCAGGACGGAGAAGTACACCTCGCCCAGCTGCAAATCGCCCGATCGCAATGGGAAGGTGGCGGTCTCCTGATTGAGTGCGTCCAGGTCGAGCACCACGGCGTACTTCTGCCCGCTGCCGCCATTCAACTCCGACAGGGGCAATCCGCCGGCGTACACGGCGGGGTCGGTGAGCATCGGCTGTTCCCGGGTGACGGTGAAGGCATGCGTGCCGCCGTCGGTGGTGAGGGTGACGGTGTAGTCGCAGCTTTCGCCCTCCAGGGGCAGGTGAATGTCGCTGGAGCGGAATGTGCCGGAGCACACCCCGTAGTCGCGCTGGTAGATGAGATATCCCCACTGGTCGCAGACCGACAATGTCACATCGGTTTCCTCCGGCAATGGGCATTTCACCTGTAGATAGGGGCGGGCCGTGGTCACATGGGTGGCAGCGGTCGCATCCGCGACGATGCACACGTCCTCCGCCAGGGCGGGCACGGCGCTCAGGAGCAGTGCGCACAGCAGGAGCAGCGTCAGCATGCGTTTCAGTTGGCGCATGGGAAGGTCACCTCGAAAGAATGGTTTCAGTATGATAACGAATGGGAAGCGGGTTTTCATCCAGGGAGGAGGAAAAATGCGGGGACACTCCCTCAGTCTCCGCTGACGCGGAGCCAGCTCCCTCAAGGAGGGAGCCTTTTGGTCGGAGGCCCCTTTGTAGTTGCGGGTGCAGTAACTTAGGCTCCCTCCGGGAGGGAGCTGTCGCCGTTAGGCGACTGAGGGAGAACGCGGGAGCCGCTTCGCCAGCTTCCTGCATCCGGGCTGCATGCCTGCACATTCCGCCAAGCCCTCCTGACGGAAGTTCGGCGCACAGGCAGACTTTTCCTGCCGGAACAACAGGAATTTGTCTTCTCTAGACTGCCTAACCAAGCGGATAACTTATTTCATCTCCCCAGCTTAATACAAGTTCAAAATAATCATCTACTTCTAATAATCCATACGACCATAAAAAAGCCCTATCTTTTTCACTAAGTTCATTAAGTTTTTTCCAACATACATTTTTTATTGATTGTTCTTCTCCCGCTGGAACTTCTGGGTCCATTCCAACAATCGCCTCCTGTTCTTCCGAAACATCAACTAAAAATACATATTCTACACTTCCATCTTTGCAATGTAATGTGTTTAGAGGTCTATTAATCACTCCTTCCAAACCACATTCTTCTTTCAATTCTCTTATAGCAGCTTCCTCTGCTGTTTCATCAATTTCAATTCCACCACCTGGAAGTTCCCAAATATATCTATTGAATCGAAATGTTTTTATCATCAAAATCTTGTCATCCCTAACAACCAAAGCCATACTTCTATTACGCACTGATATTCCTCCACAAATTCAAATTTGCCAGCCTGTTCCCCTTCATTTTATCACACCCCGCCCCCAAACACAAGAACGCCGCCGTCCCTTTTAGGCGCGGCGGCAAATGGCTTATTTGGCGATGAAGTTCACCAGGCGGCCGGGCACGAAGATGGTCTTGACCACCTGCTTGCCTGCCAGGATCTTCTCCACCTCGGGATGCTTCACCAGCTCGGTCTCGGCGGCTTCCTTGGTCATGTCCGCGGGAATCATGATGCGCCCGCGAATCTTGCCGCAGACCTGCACCGCGATTTCCACCTCGGACTTCACCAGCGCGGCTTCATCCCACTTCGGCCAGGGGGTGTAGGCCAATTCGCCCTCGCAGCCCAGCATCTGCCAGAGCTCCTCTGTCATATGGGGCGCGACGGGGTTCAAAAGCTGCAAGAGCGCCTTGTACTCGCCCACCGTCACGCTGCCCTTCTGGTAGAGCTCGTTGACCAGGGTCATCATCTGGGCGATGGCGGTGTTGAACTTCATGGCCTCATAGTCCTCGGAGACCTTCTTGATGGTTTGGTGGACGGAGGCCTTCATGTCGTCGGAGAAGGCGTCGGGGCAATCTCCGGGGACGACCATCTCCTGCATGCGCCACACGCGGTCGAGGAATTTGCGGCAGCCCTTGGCGCCGTTGGTGGACCACGGGATTGCCTGGTCGAAAGCGCCCATGAACATCTCATACAGGCGGAAGGCGTCCGCGCCGATGTCGTCGATGATGTCGTCCGGGTTGACCACATTGCCGCGGGACTTGGACATCTTCTCGCCGTCAGAGCCCAGGATCATGCCGTGGGCGGTGCGCTTCATGTAGGGCTCGGGGCAGCTGACCTCGCCCAGGTCGTAGAGGAACTGATGCCAGAAGCGGCTGTAGAGCAGATGACGGGTGACATGCTCCATGCCACCGTTGTACCAGTCCACGGGCATCCAGTAATCGAGGGCTTCCTTGGCGGCAAAGACCTTGTCGTTATGCGGGTCGCAGTAGCGCAGGAAGTACCAGGAGGAACCGGCCCACTGGGGCATGGTGTCGGTCTCGCGCTGGGCGGCCGCGCCGCACTTGGGGCAGGTGCAGTTAACAAAGCTGTCGATGTGGGCCAGGGGGGACTTGCCGTCAGTGCCGGGCTGGAAGTCGTCCACATCGGGCAAACGCAGGGGCAGCTCCTCGTAGGGGACGGCCACCACGCCGCAGTGGGGGCAGTGAATCAGCGGGATGGGCTCGCCCCAGTAGCGCTGGCGGTTGAAGGCCCAGTCCTTCATCTTGTACTGCACGCCGGCCTTGCCGTAGCCTTTGGCCTCGATCTCCTCCAGCACGCGGGCAATGGAATCCTTCTTGTTGGTGTAGCCGTTGAGGAAGCCGGAGTTGACCATCTCGCCGTCACCCGTGTAGGCTTCCTTGGTGATGTCGCCGCCCTTGATGACCTCGATGATCTCCACGCCGAACTTCTTTGCAAACTCCCAGTCGCGCTGGTCGTGGGCGGGCACGGCCATGATGGCGCCTGTGCCGTAGCCCATCATCACATAGTCGGAGATGAAGATGGGCACCTCCTTGCCGGTGAGCGGATTGATGCCATTGAGACCCTCGATGCGCAATCCGGTCTTGTCCTTGACCAGCTGGGTGCGCTCGAACTCGGTCTTTTTGGCGCATTCCTCCCGGTAGGCGCGGATGGCGTCCATGTTGGTGATTTTGCCGGCGTACTTGTCGATCATGGGATGCTCGGGGGCCATGACCATGAACGTCACGCCAAAGAGGGTATCGGGGCGGGTGGTGTAGATGGTCAGCTTCTCGTCCACGCCGGTGATGGCGAAGTTCACGAACGCGCCGGTGGATTTGCCAATCCAGTTCACCTGCTGCTGCTTGATGTTCTCGGGGTAATCCACCAGGTCAAGGCCCTGGAGCAGCTTATCGGCGTACTTGGTGATGCGCAGATACCACACATCCTTGGGCAGCTGCACCACGTCGCCGTGGCACACGTCGCACTTGCCGCCCTGGCTGTCCTCGTTGGACAGGACGACCTTGCAATTCGGGCAGTAGTTGACCAGCGTCTTGTCGCGGAAAACCATGCCGTTCTCAAACAGCTTGAGGAAGATCCACTGCGTCCACTTGTAGTAGTTGGGATCGGTGGTATCCACCTCGCGGCTGTAATCGAAGGAGAAGCCCAGGCGCTTGAGCTGGGCGCGGAAGTGATCAACGTTCTGCTTGGTCACGATGGCGGGGTGGATGTTGTTCTTGATGGCGTAGTTCTCGGTGGGCAGGCCGAAGGCATCCCAGCCGATGGGGAAGAGGACGTTATGCCCCTCCATACGGCGCTTGCGGGCGATGATGTCCATGGCGGTGTTGGAGCGGGGATGGCCCACGTGCAGGCCATGGCCGGAGGGGTAGGGGAACTCGATCAGGCCATAGAACTTGGGCTTGGAATAATCGTTGGTGGCGGCGAAGGTCTGGTGATCCTCCCAGTGCTTCTGCCATTTCGGCTCAATTTCTGCCGGATTGTAGGGCTTGAACTCCATGGGGATTCCTCCTTTAATCTCAATGCTGCACCTGGCGAAGCCAAAAAGGGTCAAGGGGCTAAGCCCCTTGCAGGGTCCAGGGGCAGCGCCCCAGGCAGGGTGAAGGGGCAGCGCCCCTTCCTCCGCGCCCGCAGGCGCACATCAGCCCGGCGCGCCTTTCGCGAATCCAAAAGATTCGCGAAACAGCCCACGCAGCCAGACAGAAGCCGTCCACCCGCGCCGCTATTCTCCGCGCTGCAATCTACCAGCGCCGACCATTCTCCGCGCCGCAATCTACCAGCGCCGACCATTCTCTGCGCCGCAAGCTACCAGCGCCGACCATTCTCCGCGCCGCAATTTATCAGCGCCGACCATTCTCCGCGCCGCTATTGTCCGCGCCGATCATACAGCCGCCCCTTGCGCCCAACACCTTGGCTTCTATGTGTTTGCGGGGAAAAGAAAAACGCTTCGCCCCTGCAAAAATCGCAAAGACGAAGCGTGAACTTCGCGGTACCACTCTGCTTGCCCGTCAAACGGGCCCCTCTTGCGCGTAACGTGCGCCAATCGCCGGCAAGCCGGAATCACTCCCGGGCGAGCGGTTCTCCCTGCCTGTCCGCGCTTGCACCCACCGCGCGGCTCTCTGCACCAGGGGACGGGAGAACGTTCCCATTCATCGTGAATAAGGGGATTATAGCACGTTTGGCGGCGGTTGTAAAGGGGGAAAGCGCAGGATCTCGGGCGATTTAGAGGTATGGTGCGGGATGCTCCCTCAGAGAGGTCACGCCCTCAGGAAGTGAGCCGTTTGGTTGACTTGTCCTGCCCGGGACGGAAGGCACAGTTGCAGGGAATGACGCGATAAAGCCCCTTTACAAACCTGCCGCCATCGTCTACAATGGAGGCAATGAATCACAGGAGGTGTCAACCCCATGACCTTCACCCCTCGCTTCCCCGCCTTTTTGCACGGCGGCGACTATAACCCCGACCAGTGGCTCGACCGCCCCGACATCCTGGAGCGCGATGTGGAAATGATGCACAAGGCCCACGTCAATACGGTGTCCATCGGCATCTTTGCCTGGGCCCGCCTGGAGCCTGAGGACGGCGTGTACGACTTCGCCTGGCTGGATGAGGTGATCGACCGGCTGTGGAAGGGCGGCATCCACATTATTCTGGCCACGCCCAGCGGCGCGCGCCCGGCCTGGATGGCGCAGAAATACCCCGAGGTGCTGCGGGTGAACGACCACTATCAGCGCTACCACTTCGGCGGACGGCACAACCACTGCATCACCTCCCCCGTCTACCGCAAAAAGGTGTACGAGATGGACAAGCGCCTGGCGGAGCGCTACGCCCATCACCCCGCGGTGATCCTTTGGCATCTGTCCAACGAGATGAGCGGGCAGTGCTATTGCGAGCAATGCCAGGAGGCCTTCCGCGACTGGCTGAAGCAGCGCTACGGCACCCTTGACCGGCTCAACGAGGCTTGGTGGACCTCCTTCTGGGCGCACCGCTACACCGACTGGAGCCAGGTGGAAGCCCCCGGCCCGATGGCGGAAACCAGCACTAACGGCATGTTCATCGACTGGCGGCGCTTCGCGACCCATCAGTGCAAGACCTTCATGATGGCCGAGCGGGACGCGGTGCAGTCCGTCAATCCCGGGTTGAAGGTGACTGCCAACCTGATGGAGCGCTTCTGGGATTACGACTACTTCGACCTGTGCGAGGGCATGGATGTGGTGTCCTGGGACGCCTATCCCCTGTGGCATTCCGGGGATGATGTGGCCCGCGCGGCGGAATTCGCCATGAACCACGACATGATGCGCTCCTTCAAGGATCAACCCTTCCTGCTCATGGAGTCCACACCTTCCCAGGTCAACTGGAAGAACGTCAACAAGCTCAAGCGCCCGGGGATGCATCTGCTCTCCTCCATGCAAGCGCTGGCCCACGGCAGCCAGAGCGTGTTGTACTTCCAGTGGCGCAAGGGGCGCGGCGCGGCAGAGCAGTTCCACGGCGCGGTGGTGGATCACGACGGGCGGGACGATACCCGCGTGTTCAGGGACGTGACCCAGGTGGGCCAGGCGCTGGAAAGCCTCGCGCCCATCTACGACCGGGAGAAAGCCCCCCCCCAGGCCTGCATCATCTACGACTGGAGCAACTGGTGGGCCATCGACTACGCCCAGACCGGCCAGGCGCACAACATGCAATACTTCGACAGCGTGAACATGCACTACCGCAGCCTGTGGCAGCTGGGGATCAATGTGGATTTCCGCGATGAGCGGGACTGCACGGATCTTTCCCACTATAAGCTGGTGATCTGCCCGATGCTGTTCATGCTCAGGGAGAGCTTCGCGTGCAAGCTTCGTTCCTTTGTGGAAAACGGCGGCACGCTGCTTGTGACCTACTTCTCCGGCGTGGTGGACGAGAGCGGCCTGGCGTGGCTGGGCGGCGCGCCCCACGGCCTCATCGACGTGCTGGGTGTGCGCGCCACCGAGCTGGACGCGCTTTTCCCCCAGGACAAGCAGGCGATGCTGCTCCCCGACGGGCGCAGCTTCCCCATCCACGAATTGTGCGAGATTCCCGAGGTGCACGGGGCGCGCGCCCTGGGCCTGTACGAGGAGGACTTCTACGCGTCCCTCCCCTGCCTGACCCGCAATGCCTACGGCAAGGGACAGGCCTACTACCTCGCCGCGAAGGTGGAGCAGTCCGGCTTGGACGCGATTTACGCCGATCTTGCCGGGGAATTGCAGCTCCCCCGCGCCCTGCAGGAGGAGCTCCCCACGGGCGTGATCGCCACCGAGCGCGGCGGCGCGGCGTTCCTGCAGAATTACTCCGGCCAGGCGCAGAAGCTGACCTTCACGCGCAGATACACCGATCTGCTGACTGGCAGCGCCGTTACGGGCGAGCACATCATGCCCACCAACGGGGTGATGGTGCTGGTAGAGGCATGACACCCCATCCACTGGCCCGCTGACCCTGTCGTTCCAATGGCAGCAGGACAAATAAAAGCAGCTATGCAACTTGAAGCTTTCCTTCAAGCCATAGCTGCTTTTTTGATGCGATTTCCGCGGCACATGACGGGGGAACGTCCTCAGTCAGCCAGCTCCCTCGGGGAAGAGCACTGCGCCTGGACCCCGCAAAGGGCCATTCAGCATCGCTTGATGCTTTGGCTTCGGCAACTCCCGCTGGGCAGTCGCATCTGCGGGATGCCACTTGCCCGTTTGGGTGTGTGGGCTTACATGCGTTCGGGTGCTTCGATGCCGATCAGCCACAGGCCGGTCTTGATCACATCGCGCACAGCCTTTGTCAGCGCCACACGGGCAGCGGCCACGCCCGGGTTCTCATCCAGCACGCGATGCTCATAATAAAACTTGTTATACCCCTGCGCAATCTCCGTCACCGCGCGGGTCACCATCGAGGGCTCATACTTATCAGCAGCTTCCTTCACCACATCCGGGAAGCGGGAGAGCAGCCGCAGCAGATGCTGCGCCTCGTCATCCGCAAGGCCGTCATAGTCCACCTCGGGCAGCGCCGCCTCCGCCGCCTTGCGCAGCACGGAGCAGCAGCGGGCATGGGTGTACTGCACATACGGCCCGGTTTCGCCGTCGAAGTTGAGGGCGCGCTCGAAGGAGAAGTCGATGTCCTTGATGCGGCCGTTGGACAGGTCGGAGTAGATCACCGCGCCGATGCCCACCTGACGGGCCACCTCCTCCTTGTCCGGGAGGTTGGGGGACTTTTCGTTGATGATGTCAAGGGCCTTCTGAATGGCCTGATTCAGCACATCCTCCAGGTAGACGACGCGGCCCTTGCGGGTGGAGAAGGCCTGGCCCTCAAAGGAGATCATGCCGAAGGACACATGCACGCAGTCCTTGGCCCAGGGCTTGCCCATCTTCTCCAGCACCTTGAAGATCTGGCGGAAGTGCAGATCCTGCTGATAGGCCACGACGTAGAGGCATTTGTCAAAGTCGTAGGTATTCTTGCGGTAGACGGCAGCGGCCAGGTCGCGGGTGGCGTAGAGGGTTGCCCCGTCGGAGCGCAGGATGATGCAGGGCGGCATCTTGTCCGCCTCCAGGTCGACCACGGATGCGCCCTCGGAGATGGTCAGCAGATTCTTCTCCCGCAATTCGTCGATCACCACGTCCATCTTGTCATTGTAGAAGGATTCGCCCGCGTAGGAGTCAAACTCCACGCCCAGCAGCTTGTAGACGCGCTCGGCGTCCTTGAGGGTGATGTCCTTGAACCAGTTCCAGATGGCGCGGGCTTCCTCGTCGCCGTCCTCGATCTTCTTGAACCAGGCACGGCCTTTATCATCCAGGGTCGGATCCTTCTCGGCTTCCTCGTGGAACTTGACGTACAGCCGCATCATCTCGGTGATGCCCTTTTCCTCAATCTCCTCCCGGCTGCCCCAGGTCTTGTAGGCGTAGATCATCTTGCCGAACTGGGTGCCCCAGTCGCCCAGGTGATTGATGCCCACGGTCTTGTATCCCAGGAAGTCGTAGATACGCCGCAGGGAATGGCCGATCATGGTGGTGGACAGGTGGCCCACGCCAAAGCGCTTGGCGATGTTGATGGACGAGTAGTCCAGGCAGACGGTCTTGCCCGCGCCCATGTCGGAGGCGCCGTAGCGCTCGCCCTCCGCGAGCACCTTGTCAAGGGTTTCCCGCGCGAAGTTGACGCGGTTAAGGAAGAAGTTCATGTAGCCGTTGACGGCCTCCACCCGGGCCACGTCGGGGTGATTCCAGGCCTTGCACAATTCGGCGGCGATCTTCGGGGGCGCCATGCGCAGTGCCTTGGCCAGGCGGAACACAGGGAAGGCATAATCGCCCATCTCGCGATCCGGGGGGACGGCGAGCAGGCCGCGAATCTCGTCCACGGCGGGGAGCCCCTGGGCCTCGGGCCAGGTGGATGCCAGGCAGTCGGCGGTCAGGGTCGCGATGCGGGTCATCATATCCATGAGGGAATCGCTCCTTTTCTTGATCGGCCTGCGGCGGTCTGCGCCTGGCAGGCGGGGATGTCAATGCATGAAATGCGCCCGGAAAGCGGCGCATCTGTGATGGCACATACAAACTCATTATAGCACAGCTTGCGGGGGGATGCAACGGCGGAATGTGTGCGGGATGATGAAAACGCGCCATCAAGCCAGCTTGGCAAGAGCGGGGTAGCTTGATGACGAAATGACTTTGTTGTTTCCTTCTTGTTAGCTTGCTTGTTAACCTTTGCAAATGTGGAATTCGGATAAATTTTCGCCAATACAACCTGAAATGGAACGCAATTCTCCTTGACAAGTCCATATCCTTGGCGGTATAATGATTGCGAGGCTAACAAACAGCTTAACGGTTAGGAGGTTTGTATATGGTGGTAAACGAAATGCGCCAGCACCTGACGGAGCGGATCCTGCCCTTCTGGGAGCGGCTGACCGACTGGACGCGGGGCGGCTGGTACGGCTATGTGGACAAGGACTTGGTCGTGCATAAGGACGCGCACAAGGGCTGCATCCTCAACAGCCGGGTGCTGTGGACCTTTGCCACCGCTGCCCGGGTGCTGGGGGAGGAGAAGTACCTCGACTACGCCCGCCACGCGCTGCGGTTCATGGGGCGCTTTGAGGATTACCAGCGGGGTGGCCTGTACTGGTCGGTCACGCCGGACGGCTTTGCGCTGGACAAAACCAAGCACACCTACTGCCAGGCCTTCGCGATCTACGGCCTTGCGGCATATATGCGCGCGGCGGGGAAGAACGATCCCCTGTATGAAACGGCCCGGGAGCGCGCCTTCCGCCTGTTTGACGTGATCGAAACCCGCTGCTGCGATGCGGGTGGCTACGGGGAGGCCTACGAGCCGGATTTCGTGCCGGTGGACAACAAGAAGCTCTCCGACAACCCCACGCTGATGGAGCGCGGCGAGGTCGCTGAGCGCACGATGAACACACTGCTGCATGTGCTGGAGGCCTATGCGGAATTCTACCGGGCCATCCCGGAGGAGCGCGTCCTCAAGGCCGGAAAAGCCTGCCTGGAGCGCTTCCTGCATGTGATGTACAACGCCCCGAAGCGCCGCCTGGAGGTGTTCTACGACCGCGATTACCGGAGTTTGCTGGATATGCAGAGCTACGGCCACGACATCGAGGCCAGCTGGCTGATGTGGGACGCGGTGGAGACCTTCATCCCCGAAAAGGAGCGCGCCCCCTACCGCGACATGTGTCTGACCCTGGCGGAGGCCACCTGCGAGCGCGCCTTCACCGACCACGGCATGGAGAACGAAATCGTCGAGGGCGTGGTGGAGCACACCCGTGTGTGGTGGGTGCAGGCGGAAACCGTCCTTGGCTTTGCCCAGGCCTACGCCCTGACCGGCGAGGAGGCCTGGATGGCGCGCCTTTGCCAGCAGTGGGCGTACATCCAGCGGGAAATCGTTGATCCCCGGGAGGGCAGCGAATGGTTCTGGTCCACCGATGAAAACGGCGTGCCCACGGACAAGCCCATCGTCGAGGAATGGAAGTGCCCCTATCACAACGGGCGCATGTGCCTGCGGTTGATCGAAAAGCATGGGGAGGGCTGAGCGATGGTTGAGATCCTTCGGGAGGACAGGCTGATTCACCTGCGCAACGATTCGGCTTCCTATATTATATATCTGCTGGAGGGCGGCATTGCGGCCCACCTGTACTTTGGCAAGCGCGTGGAGGGGTTCAACCCGGCGTCCATGCTGCGCCACTACGACCTCAGGGAGGACGGCGCGTTCTCCCTGCAGGGCTGCACGCTGGATCACACGCCTCAGGAGTACCCGTCCCACGGCCTGGGCGATCTGCGGGAGGGCGCGCTGTCCGTGGTACAAAAGGACGGCACCCGCTCGGTGGATTTGCGCGTGACCGGCGTGGAGGTGGTGGACGGAAAGCGGGGGATTCCCGGCTTGCCCGCCACCTACGGCGACAACGCCAAAACGCTGCTGCTGCATATGAAGGATGCGCTGCTGGGCCTGGAGGCCACGCTGTCCTACGCGATGTTTGACGATGTGGCGGGCGTGATGCGCTCCGTGCAGCTGCGCAACGCCTCCGACAGCGATTTGGTGATCGAGCGGGCGTACAGCCTGTGCCTGGAGCTGCCGGACAGCCGCTACGACCTCATCACCCTCTCCGGCGCGTGGAGCCGGGAGCGGGAAATCAACCGCCGCCCGCTGATGATGGGCGAGCAAGGCGTGTCCTCCTTAAAGGGCGCAACCAGCCTGCACAGCAGCAACATGCTCTTCCTGGCCCGCCCCGAAACCACGGAGGCCCAGGGCGAGGCCATCGGCGCGGCGCTGGTGTATTCGGGCAACTTCAAGGCCAGCGTGCATGTGGACGCGCACCGCACCAGCCGGGTGTTCCTGGGGCTCAACGACGTCGACTTTGCCTGGAAGCTGACCCCCGGCGCAACCTTCAACACGCCCGAGGCGGTCGTGGTCTATTCCGATGAGGGCCTGGACGGCATGAGCCGCGCCTTCCACCGGGTCTGCGCGGAGCACATCGTGCGGGGGAAGTACGCCAAGGCGCCCCGGCCTATCCTGCTGAACAACTGGGAAGCCACCTACTTCGGCTTCAACGAGGAGAAGCTGCTCAAAATCGCCCGCACCGCCGCGGACGTGGGCGTGGAGCTCTTCGTGCTGGACGACGGCTGGTTCGGCCACCGGGACGACGACACCTCCTCCCTGGGGGATTGGTATGTGGACGCCAACAAGCTCCCCCATGGCATGAAGCACCTGACCGACCAGGTGCACGCGATGGGGCTGAAGTTCGGGCTGTGGTTCGAGCCGGAGATGGTCTGCCCCGTGTCCGAGCTGTACAAGAAGCATCCCGACTGGGCCATCCACATCGCCGGGCGCGAGCCGGTGCAGGCCCGTCAGCAGCTGACCCTGGACCTGAGCCGCGAGGACGTGCAGGACTATGTGCACCAATGCGTGGCCTCTCACCTGCGGGAGGACGGCATCGACTATGTGAAGTGGGACATGAACCGCAACTTCTCCAACATTGGCTCGGCGCTGCTCCCCGCCGACCAGCAAAAGGAGCTGCCCCATCGCTACATGCTGGGCTTGTACCGTGTGATGGAAAAGCTGGTCAATGAGTTCCCCGATGTGCTCTTTGAGTCCTGCTCCTCCGGCGGCGGCCGCTTCGACCTGGGCATGCTGCACTATATGCCCCAGACCTGGACGTCCGACAACACCGACGCGCTCTGCCGCTGCCGCATCCAGTATGCCACGTCCCTTGTGTTCCCGCCCTTTGCCATGGGCAGCCATGTGTCCGCCGTGCCCAACCATCAGACGGGGCGCGTCACCCCCATTGAAACCCGCGGAGCTGTGGCGATGTCCGGCTGCTTCGGGTATGAGCTGGATTTGAACACCCTCAGCGCGGAGGAGCTCGACAAGGTGCGCGCCCAGGTCAAGCGCGTCAAGGAGCTGCGCCAGACGCTGCTCTACGGCGACTTCCACCGCCTGCTCTCCCCCTATGAGGGCAATGATACCGCGTGGCTGACCGTCAGCCCGGACAAGTTAGAGGCGGTGTTCATGTTCACCCGCGCCCAGGCCCAGTCCTATGCGTACCCGGCGTTGATCCGCCTGCGCGGCCTGGCGGCTGATCGGGTGTACACCATCGTGGAGACTGGCGAAAGCTACACCGGCGCGGAGCTGATGAACGCCGGCGTCAGCGTGCGGCTCCCCTGGGGCGACGCAGCCTCCGTCAGTTGGACGCTGCGGGCTAAATGAAAACCATGAAACAAAAAGGAGGCGGAGAAGCGTGGCAGGCATGACCATGCGGGAAATGGGCAAGCGCCTGGGCGTGAGCGCGGTCACCGTGTCGAAGGCGCTGTCGGGCAAGCCCGGCGTGAGCGAGGCGGTGCGCCAGCAGATTCTCCGCCTGGCCGAGGAGGTGGGGTACGTCAATCCCCACCAGCGCTCGGATGCCCCTGGCAACGGCCTGGATGTGGGCATCCTGGTGATGGAGCACTTCTTCTCCACCGATGGCTTCTACGCCATGCTGACCAAGCAGCTCTCCCAGCTGCTGAGCGAAAGCGGGCACTTCGGCGTGCTGGAGGTCATCACGCAGGAAATGCAGCGCGACATGGTGCTGCCCAAGCTGCTGCGCAGCCGCCGGGTGCGGGCGCTGATCCTCCTGGGCCAGCCGCAGGAGGGCTACACCCGGATGCTATCGGCCCAGCCGCTGCCCGTGGTGGCGCTGGACTTCCACAATCCGGCCATCCCCATGGACGCCGTGGTCGGGGACAGTGTCTACGGCGCAGCCATGATGACCCGCTGCCTGATCGAAAACGGCCACCGGGACATCGGCTTCCTCGGGAATGTGAAGGCCACCAGCTCCATCCTGGAGCGATACCTGGGCTTTGTGGCAGAAATGCGCTTGCACGAGCTGCCCATCCGCCCCGAATGTGTGTTGCCCGACCGCACGGACGACAACCGCGTCACGCCGCCCACCCTGCCTGAGAGGATGCCCACCGCCTTCGTCTGCAACTGCGACGTGGTGGCCCGGGCCTTCGTCGATCAATTGCAGAAAAGCGGCTACCGCGTGCCGGAGGATGTGTCCATCGTCAGCTATGACGATTTTGGCCATGTGCCCGGGGCGCTGCCCCTGACCACCTTCCGGGTGGATACCGCCGCCATGTGCCGCATTGCGGTGCAGCTGGTGGAAAGCCGCTGCCGGGGCGACATGCAGCCCTTCACCCGCATCGTTGTGCCCGGCGAATGCATCTACCGGAATTCTGTATATCCCCTGTATCCCCAATCGACCAATCAATGAAAGAGAGGCTACGAACATGTCCGTGAAAATCCTTGGTGCTGCGTCCCTTCCCAACATCCCCTGGCAGGATAAGCCTGCTGATCTGAAAACCGCCGCCCCCGTGTGGCGCTACACCGGCAACCCCGTCATGGGCCGCAACCCCGTGCCGGAAATCGCCCGCATTTTCAATTCCGCCGTGGTGCCGTGGGAGGATGGCTTCATCGCCGTGCTGCGCGGCGAACAGGTCAACGGCGTGCCCCATGTGTACCTGGGCCACTCCAAGGACGGCATCCACTGGGATGTGGAGCGGGAAAAGGTGCCCTTCGTGGACGAAAAGGGCAATCCCAAGATGCCCCACTACGCCTATGACCCCCGCCTGGTGAAGGTGGAGGACACCTACTACATCATCTGGTGCACCGATTTCTACGGCGCGTCCATCGGTATGGCCAAGACGAAGGACTTCAAGACCTTCACCCGCGTCGAAAACCCCTTCATCCCCTTCAACCGTAACGCCGTGCTCTTCCCGCGAAAGATTAACGGCATGTTCAAGCTCATGTCCCGCCCCTCTGACTCCGGGCATACCCCCTTTGGCGACATCTTCGTCTCCGAATCTCCCGACATGGAATACTGGGGACACCATCGCCATGTGATGGGCCGGGGCTCCAAGTGGTGGGAGTCGGTCAAGATCGGCTCCGGCGCAGCGCCCATTGAAACCACCGAGGGCTGGCTGCTGTTCTACCACGGCGTGGCAACCACCTGCAACGGCTTTGTGTACTCCATGGGCGGCGCGATCCTGGACATCAACGAGCCCAGCAAGGTGCTCTACCGCTGCGAAAATCACCTGCTGACCCCCGAGGAGCCCTACGAGGTGACCGGCTTTGTGCCCAATGTGGTGTTCCCCTGCGCCACCTTGCAGGACCCCGACACCGGCCGCATCGCCATCTACTACGGCGCGGCGGATACCAACGTGGGCCTAGCCTTCACCACGGTGGAGGAGATCGTCGCCTACATCAAGGAGCACTCCGACCTCCAGTGGGGCGACGATGTGGCGGATGTGGACTACTAAGCCCCCAGCCCCTGGTGGCTTCCGCTGCGTGAGAATGCAAGCATCATGAACTCCCCCACAACCTTCGTTTACAACAACCGATGGAGGTGCACCCCATGCAATCCCGTACCTTTGCTTCCCTGATGGAGGAATACGAGCGTCTCATTTCTCGCCCCAACCCGGTCAATGAGCGCTTCTACAACGGCTTGTTCACCCGCTATGAGCATCCCGTGCTGACCCGGCGGCATGTTCCGCCCTTCTGGATGTACGACGCAAACCCGGAGACCAACCCCTACATGATGCAGCGATTGCCGGTCAACGCGGCCTTCAATTCCGGCGCAATCAAGGTGAATGGCAAGTACTGCCTGGTGGCCCGCGTGGAGGGGCAGGACCGCAAGTCCTTCTTTGCGGTGGCGGAATCGGATAAGCCCACCGAGGGCTTCCGCTTCCGGGATTACCCTGTGGTGTTGCCCGATACCTGCAAGGACGAAACCAATGTCTACGACATGCGCCTGACCCAGCATGAGGATGGCTGGATCTATGGCGTGTTCTGCTCCGAGAGCAAGGATACCACGTCGGGGGATCTGTCCGCGGCGGTGGCGGCGGCAGGCATCGTGCGCACCAAGGATCTGGAAACCTGGGAGCGCTTGCCCAACCTGACCACGCTGCGCTCTCCCCAGCAGCGCAATGTGGTGCTCCACCCGGAGTTTGTGGATGGCAAGTATGCCTTCTACACCCGCCCGATGGATGATTTCATCGAGACCGGCTCTGGCGGCGGCATCGGCTTTGGCCTGTGCGAGGACATCACCCACGCCGTGATCGACGAGGAAAAAATCATCTCCGCCCGCAAATACCATACCATCACCGAGAGCAAGAACGGCGCGGGCGCAGTGCCGATCAAGTGCGACAAGGGCTGGATTCACATCGCCCACGGTGTGCGCAACACCGCCGCCGGGCTGCGCTATGTGCTCTATGCCTTCATGACCAGCCTGGAGGATCCCTCCCGGGTGATCGCGGAGCCCTCCGGCATGCTGCTGGGCCCTCTGGGCCACGAGCGCGTGGGCGATGTGAGCAACGTGGTGTTCACCAACGGCGCGATTGCGGATGAGGACGGCAAGGTGTACATCTACTACGCCTCCTCCGACACCCGGCTGCATGTGGCCGAAACCGATGTTGACCGCCTGTGCGATTATCTGCTCAACACCCCCGAGGATCCCCTGCGCTCCCCCGACTGCGTGAAGCAGCGGTGCGCAATGATCCATCGGAATCTCGAATACCTGCGCAAGTAAGGAGGCAGGGCCATGTTCAAGGCAGCGCCCCTCTTTGGCGACCACGCAATCTTGCCCCTGGGGAAGGAATTGCGCATCTTCGGCACGGCGGATGAATGCGAAGTCATCCGTGCCCGGCTGACAGCTGCGGACGGTACCGTGACCGGCGAGGGCGAGGGCGCCGCGCACAGCGGACGCTTCCTCATCCACCTGCCGCCACAGCGAGCAGAACAAGGCCCGCTGACCCTCACATTGACCTCCGCCGCCATGACCTGGACGGCCGTCGACTGGCAAGTTGGCTACCTGTTCCTGGCGGGTGGGCAGAGCAACATGGAGTGGAGCTTGTGGAACGCCGAGGGCGGGCAGGAGATCATCCGCACCCACCAGGACGCCGCGCTGCGCTACTTCAATGTGCCCCGGGTGTCCCTGGAGGACGAAGTGGCCCAGGCAGCCCACGCGGCGGCCCACTGGCAGCAGATTGCTCCCCATCAGGGCGGCGACATGAGCGCGGTGGCGTATTTCTTCGCCACCGAGGTGCGCAGGCGGACGGGGCTCCCGGTGGGCATCATCGGGTGCAACTGGGGCGGCACGTCCATCCTGTCCTGGATGGACGAAGCAGCCCTGCATCGCTGCATCCCCGCGTTGCAGGCCGCGGAGGAATACGAGCGCCAGTACGGTCACATCACGCTACCGGAATGGCAAAGCCAGCAGGACGCCTTCCAGGCTGCCATGGACGCATGGAACAAGCAGGTGGAAGCCATCAAGGCAGCGCAGCCCGGCATCGAATGGGCCGAGGTGGAAAAGCAAGCGGGCGCGTGCCCGTGGAATCCCCCGCCCGGCCCGGGATCGCCCTACCGGCCTGGTCAGCTGGCCCGTACCATGGTGGCGTCCATTGTCCCTGCCGCGCTGACGGGCGTGCTCTTCTACCAGGGGGAATCCGATGTGGCGGAGCGCGCGGCTTGCTACGCCGAACTGCTCATCACCCTGGTGCTGCGCTGGCGGGAGCTGTTTGGCGACGCGACGCTGCCCTTCTACAACGTGCAGCTGCCCATGTACATCGACGCGAATGCGCAGGACGACCACGGCTGGGCCATCCTTCGCCAGCAGCAGGAAATGGCGCTGCACGCCCTGCGCAACAGCCATCTGGCGGTGATGATCGATGCGGGCGAGTATGGCAACATCCACCCGGTGGACAAGCGCACCCCCGGTCAGCGCCTGGCGCGGCTCTTCCTGGAGCAGGTGGAACAAACCGCCCCCGCCCAGCCCTGGGCCGTGGGCAAGTCCACCCGGGGCAACGTGCTGACGGTGGAGGTCACCCATCCCCTTCGGGGAGAGCCTGACCTGTTCGAGGTCGCTGGGGAGGACGGCGTGTATGTCCCGGCCTGCGCGGTGCTGGAAGACTGCTGCATCCACCTGACGGCGGAGGGCGTGGCCCATCCCGCGAAGGCCCGCTATGCCTGGGTGAACTGGGGCAGGGTGCATGTGTATGGCGAAACCGGCTTGCCCCTGGCGCCCTTCGTGCTGGACGATTGATATGATGAATGACAAACGGCCCTGCTCCGGACTTTCCCGGGGCAGGGCCGTGTTTTTTTCATCAAAATCTGCGGGAAGCCGGGGCGCTGGTCATTCCGGCAGAAAGAAGCGTCGCCCGCTGACCTCATCGCCCCGCACGTGCAGCGCCAGACCCTTCCCCTTCTCCCATGCGTCCAGGAAGGCCTGACCCTCCAGGAGCACCACATTGACCCAGGCGCAGGCTGGCTCCTCGAATTCCAGGCACACCCGGTCGCAGCGGCAGAGGCAGTCCACTTTGCGGCCCGTATCCGGCATGCAAAGGTAAATCAGCGGTGTGACGCCCTCCCATTCCAGCTGGAAGGATAGCGGCACCACATAGGGCCGCGCTCCGTCGCAAAAGGCCGCGCGGGTCACATGGGCGGCGCGCAGCACATCCAGGCATTCTACCGCCGTCAGGGGCTGATAGACCAGCTGCGCCATGGGCATCACCTCTACTGGCAGGGTATGCCCGCGGGCTGGGCGGGGTGCGGTTATTCGATGTTTTCCTCCAGTTCCGCGAGAGCCTGGGGCACCTTGGCGGCTTCGGCGGGGTCAAGGGGCGGGTATTCCGGGGCCATGTCGGTGAGGGTATCCAGCAGGATCTCGCTCATCAGATAGCGGGTGAACCACTTGTCATCCGCGGGCAGGACATACCAGGGGGCTTCCTGCGTGGCGGTGTGGTTGATCGCGTCCTCGTAGGCCGCGTCGTACTCCTTCCACAGGGCGCGCTCCTTCATGTCGTTGATGGACAGCTTCCAGTGCTTCTCCGGCAGCTCCATCCGGTCGATGAAGCGGCGGCGCTGCTCCTCCTTGCTCACATGCAGCAGCACCTTCACCATCCGGTAGCCGTTTTCGTACAGGTATTGCTCCCAGTTTTTCAGCTGCACATAGCGCTTGGGGTAGAAGCTTTTGTCCCCGATGACCCGCTCGGGCATGGCGTAGCCCTTCTCCATCTGATGCACCCGGGTGACCAGCACATCCTCGTAGTGGCTGCGGTTGAACACGCCGATCTTACCGCGCGCTGGTAGACGGCGATTGAGCCGCCACAGGTAATCGTGGCTGAGCTCCTCCTTGGTGGGGGCCTTGAAGGAATGCACCTCCAGCCCGGCGGGGTTCAATTTGCCGAAAACCTTCTTGACCAGGCTGTCCTTGCCGGCAGCGTCCCGCGCCTGGATGGCAATGATGAGCCCCTCCGTGCCGGAAGCGAAGAGCTTGTCCTGCAAGATGGCGCACTGGGCGAGGTTCGCCTCAGTTTTGGCGATGATGTCCTTTTTGCGGGCGGCGGGCTCGGCGCAGGTGGGCATTTCCTTCAGACAGACCTTGCGGCTGCCGTCAAAGCGGTATTCCTTGATGTCCATGAGGATTCTCCTTTTGTGTGGGTGGTGGGTGAGCATGCGCTGCTGGGGAAGGCTTGTTTCTTCCCGTCTTGATGCAGCGGACGGCGGCTGACCAAGTGCCGTGGGTGCGCCGCATGCATAGTATTCACCATCGGGTGGAGGAAATCCTGTTTGCCGGGGTGCTTTTTTGCCTGGATGCATAGCCAGGTGCGGGGAAAGCTGCGCAGATGGCGTTCCTGCACAGATGCAGCCCTTCATTGACGGAGCTCGCCTATTGTCAAGCAAGGGGATTGTTGCTATAATGGTGGCAGTGAATGCTATCCGCCCGGGGGAAGCGTCAGGCATTGTCCCCGGTGGGTATCATCTCCCGAACCATGGAGGGTTGGGCTGATGCAAAAGAAGGAAACATCCTATTTTCACAGCAGGGTATTCATCCGGCTGTTTTTGTCCTATGCGCTGGTGATCATCGTCTTTCTGGCTGTCTATGTCGGATTGTATATGACCACCTGCTCCACGTTTTACCGCAGCGATGTCCAGCGCAAGTTCCAGCAAAAGACCGATACCTGGGCCACAATGATGGATCGTCAGCTGCTGAGCGCTCAAAGCGTCTGCGCGGCGGTCAATACCTCCGAGAACACCCGCAGCATCCTCAGTGATGTGTATGTGGAGGGCAGCACCATTGATTCCATGCAGATGTACAAGATGCTCAACGAGCTCAAGCGCATCAAGGGTGCGAGCGCCAACCGGAACATCTACAACCTGATGCTGGCCTTCGAGGGCGACAACCGCATCTATACCGGTGGTACGGTGATCGCGGTGGAGGGCGCAAACGCGCTGCTGACCAACAGCCCCACCCTGGCCGTCACCACGGTCAACCGGCTGCTGGGCGTGCGCAATACGTCCAGCATGGTCATGAACAAGGAATTCCTCATCTATGCGGACCTGTACACAGCCTTTAGCAGCAAGGTGAGGGGCTCCGTGCTGGTGCTCTTTGAGCAAAACGGCTTGCAAAGCATAACCTAGGACGCCCTGCAGGGGGTTGCCGGCGGCATGCTCTCCTGTCGGGGCGAAGCGCTCTTTTCCTTCGGTGAGGAAACGGACATCGCCTTCACCGCCAGCAGCATGGTGGTGGATGAGCTATGCTACACGGTGTATGCGGACAAGGCCATGCTGTCTGTGCCGCTGACGGCCTCGGTGCTCTGGCCTGTGCTGCTGATCTCGCTCCTGGGCTTTGTGTTCCTTGGTGTGACCTACCTGTTCTCCAAGCGGTATTACCGCCCGATCGACAACATCGGGCAGATGGTGGAGCACCATTCGAGCGGGGACGAGATTGACGACATCCTGGAGGGCGTGCGCAGCCTGATCGGTGAGCGCAACGGCTATCGGGAGCGCATGATTACCATCACCCCCTATGCCAAGCAGGGCATTTTGCACTCGCTCATCAGCGGGGATGTGAAGCATCAGCAGCTGGAGGTGCTCACCAATGAGCAGTTCATCGGGCTGCGCAAGGCATACTTCATGCTGGCGGTGGTCAACATCGCGGCAGGGGAGTGCACGTCCCAGCAATACAGGGATGCGCTGGAGTTGATCGCCCATGCCTGCCGCGAGCTGTCCTCGGAGGAGCATACCGTGGTCTGCTGCGAGAAGAATGTGCAGAATCTCTTCGTCATCATCAACAGCGACGACAGCGAGGGCATGGAGGCGCTCTTCTACCCGCTGTACCAGGCCTGTGTGGAAGCCCTGGACGACCCGCGCTTTGCCGTCACCATCGGCGTGAGTGGGCTGGAGGACGACATCGCCTCGTTGCGCGACGCCTGCCAGGATGCGGAGCAGGCCCTGGGCCAGATGCTCACCGGTGGGCGCAGCAGCGTGTATTTCCACGAGGAAAACCAGAGCGGGGAGCCCCGCCGGTACTACTTCCCCAAGGACGCCCACAAGCGCATCGTCCGCGGACTCAAGGAGGGCAATTTGGCGGATCTAGAAGCCATGCTCCAGGACATTTACCGCCAGAACGCCCGGGAGGTCGAGCTGCCCCCGTCCGAGCTGCGGCTGATGCTGGACGAATTGCACGTGACCTGCCGCAACGCGCTGTGCGACGTGTTCGACATGAGCGCCACCCACATACAGATCCAGCGCATCCGGGAGGCGGCCACCCTGGAGGAAATCTTCGCCTATTACCGCACGGTGCTGGCCACCGCCATCAGCCAGCGGGCGGAGCTGCCGGACGAGGACGTGGAGCGCGCGCTGGAAACGGAGATCTGCGACTACATCGCCGCGCATTTCTGTGACCCCGAGCTGTCGCTGGGCGCCGTGGCGGATGCCTTTGGCGTATCCACCAAGATGGTGGGGCTGGTTTGCAAGCAGGCCTATGGGAAAACCTTCCTCCAGCATGTGCGCGATTTGCAGATCCAGCATGCGGTGGAGCTGTTGCAGAACACCGATGATACCCTGGAGGAAATTGCCGGTCAGTGCGGCTTTGCCAACCTGCTGACATTCCGGCGAAATTTCAAGGCGGTGGTGGGCATGAATCCCAGCGATTACAGGAAGTAAGCGCGTTGAGAAGCGCTGCCCGGGCAGCATTCGTGACCGGATTTGATGCATTGCGACTCTGCCTGATGCATCAAAATAGGAGCCAGATTGTACATGCATGAATTGATGCTTGTGCTTTTTGGCTCTTTTTATATATAATAGCGCCATCAAGCAAGCCGATGCAAGCGGCGCTGATGAATACTGGATGGCCGGGTGACCTGGACGTTCACAAAAAGGAGCGGATTGATCTGATTCGCGCAAAGACGGACAAAGCCATCAAGCAGCCCAAGGATAAAAAGACTTTGTGGCAGCTGGTGGATCGTGACAAGTATCTGCTGCTGATGTTCCTGCCCGTGTTCATTTACTATGTGGTCTTCTGCTATCTGCCGATGGCGGGCTTGACCATGGCCTTCCAGAACTTCAAGATGGGCAGCGGCTTCATGGGCGTCTTTACCGGCGAATGGGTGGGGCTGAGGTGGTTCAAGCAGTTCTTCAGCTCCGTGTTTGCGGGGCGGCTGATCCGCAACACCTTCCTGCTCAACTTCTACTCGCTGCTCTTTGGCTTCCCCATCCCGATCATCTTCGCCATCTGCATCACCCAGATGCGCCAGAAGCGCCTGGCAAAGGCCGCGCAGGTGATCACCTATCTGCCCTACTTCATCTCCACCGTGGTGGTGGTGGGCATGATGACCAACTTCCTGTCCCCCTCCTCGGGCATCATCAACCAGTTCATCAAGGCGATGGGCGGCAAGGCCATCAACTTTATGGGCAACCCGAAGTGGTTCCGCCGCCTGTATGTGATCTCTGGCTCCTGGCAGACCTTCGGCTTCAACTCCATCATCTTCGTGGCGGCCATCATGGGCATTGACCCGGCGCTGTACGAGTCCATGCGCGTGGATGGCGCCAACCGCTGGCAGCAGATCATCCACCTGATCCTGCCCATGATTTCCGACACCATCATCCTGCTGCTCATCATGACGCTGGGTAATCTGCTCAACGTCGGCTTTGAAAAGGTGTACCTGATGTACAGCCCGGCGGTGTATGAAACCGCGGACGTCATCTCCACCTATGTGTACCGCCAGGGCATTGAGAACAAGAACTTCTCCTATGCCGCGGCAGTGGGCCTGTTCTACTCGGCGGTCGGCTTTGTATTCGTGATGACGTCCAACACCCTGTCCCGCAGGGTGACGGGCTCCTCGCTGTGGTAAAGGAGGGAAGCGACATGAGAAAGCCGGATTCCTTCCGTTCCGAAAGCGCCAGCGACAAGCTGCTGGATGTGATCGTCCTCCTGCTGGTCGCCTTCGCGGTCATCGTGACCGCCTATCCCTTCCTGTATGTGGTGTCCGTCTCCTTCTCCGACGGCGCGGCGGTGGCCCGGGGCGATGTGTACCTCTTCCCCAAGGGCTTGTCGCTGGAGACCTACAAAATGGTCATGCAGTATGACCAGCTGTGGGTCGCCTACGGCAACAGCATCTTCTACACCATCGTTGGTACCATCTGCAATGTACTCGGTGAGCAAGTCGGTGGTATCGCTATCCATCGGCATCCTGGCGGATGAAGGCCGCCTCTCGCTGGAGGATCACATCGTCGATTATTTCCCGGAGTGGGTCAGCGAGGACACGCCGGGCATGCTGCGGGAAGTCACGCTGCGCCACATGCTGACCATGTCCACCTGCTATGACCGGGCGCAGTATTCCCCCCTGGGGGATGCGGACTGGACAAAGCCCTTCTTCTATGGCAAGCCGACCCATCCCGCCGGGACGCTGTTCCACTATGACACATCCGCGTCCCAGGTGCTGTGCGCGCTGGTGGAGCGGCTGACGGGGGAGGACATCCTGTCCTTCATGCAGCGGCGGCTGTTTGGCCCCATCGGCATGAACGGGCCGAAGCGGTGGCTCAAGGACCGCGCCGGCACAAGCCAGGGCGGCACCGGTTTGCTGTTGACGCTGCGGGATTTTGCCCGGCTGGCGTGCTTTTGCATGTCGGACGGACAGGGCATCATCAGCCAGGCCTATCTGCGCGCGGCCACCGGCTGGCAAATCGCCACCGACGAGCGCGCCGCGCCGGAGGAAAAGTACGGCTATGGCTACCAGTTCTGGCGGATGCGCAAGGGCTTTTACATGTACGGCCTGGCGGGGCAGATGGCGCTATGCCTGCCGGAGGAGCAGCTGGTGCTGTGCACCACGGCGGATATGATGCTGTCCTCCACCGGGGTGCAGCCGATCTTTGACGCGTTCTTCCGCCACCTTTCCGGCATTGGCGACCTTCCCTCCGATGCCCAGGATGCAGCGGCGCTGCGGCAATACATCAGTGGCTTGCAGCTTGCACCCCTGCCGGGCAGGCAAACGCAGGGGCGCGTGCACATCCCTTTGCAGGAAAGCCAACTGGCCATGACCGCATTGACGCTTCAGGCGGACGGATTGGTTTTCCACATCGACGGGCGCGACGATCTGCTGCCCTGCGTACCCGGCCAATGGCGCGAGGGCGTGTTCCCGGGCACCACGCAGCGCTGCATCAGCAGCGGCGGCTGGGTCAGCGATAACCGCTATGTGATGCACTGCGAGCTGTGCGATGATTTCGTCTGCCCCATGGCGCTCTCCCTGACGATCAATGGTGGCCGCGCGGCGCTTCGCGTGAACAGCGGGCTGTGGGAATGCGTGCAGGGCTGGAGCAGCCTTGGCTGGGGGCATGTGACGGTGGAATCGTGATTCGCTGTATGGTACGCGGCCCGGTCAGCGGCGGCGACAGGGGGCGGGGAGATATTGCTGCCACCCCTATTCCTCCATCTTGCCAAAGTCGCGCATCAATGCTATAATACAAGCTGCGATTCACCCAAAACAGCGTCTGACTGTTTTCTCATAACGAAGGGAGTACACTGACCATGCCGCAAATCACCTCTGCGCAGCTGCGCGAAAAGTTCCAGTCCTTCATGGAGTCCAAGGGGCATCATCGCATTCAGTCTGCCTCGCTGATTCCCGAAAACGACCCCACCGTGCTCTTCACCACCGCGGGCATGCATCCGCTGGTGCCCTACCTGATGGGCACGCCCCATCCCGCCGGCACCCGGCTGACCGATGTGCAAAAGTGCATCCGCACCGGCGATATTGACGAGGTGGGCGACGCCTCCCACTGCACCTTCTTTGAGATGCTGGGCAACTGGAGCCTGGGCGACTATTTCAAGAAGGAAGCCATCTCCTGGTCCTGGGAGTTCCTGACCAGCCCGGAGTACCTGGGCCTGGACAAGGACAAGCTGGCCTTCTCCGTCTTTGCGGGCGACGCTGACTGCCCCCGGGACGAGGAAGCCCACGACCTGTGGCGTTCCATGGGCGTGAAGGAGGAGAACATCTTCTATCTGCCCAAGGAGAACAACTGGTGGGGCCCCGCCGGGCAGACCGGCCCCTGCGGCCCTGACACCGAGATGTTCATCATCCGTGATCAGGCTCCCTGTGGCCCGAACTGCTCCCCTGCCTGCTCCTGCGGCCGTTACCTGGAAATCTGGAACGACGTGTTCATGCAGTACAACAAGCAGAAGGACGGCACCTTCATCCCCCTGGAAAAGAAGAACGTGGATACCGGTATGGGCCTGGAGCGCACCATCTGCGTGCTCAACGGCAAGAAAACCGTGTACGAGACCGACGCCTTCACCGGCATTCTCGCCCGGATCGCGGAGCTGTCCGGCAAGGAATACGGCCAGGACGAGGATGTGACAAAGGCCTTCCGCGTGGTCGCTGACCATCTGCGCACCGCCACCTTCATCCTGGGCGATGACCGCGGCGTGTCCCCCTCCAACACCGACCAGGGCTACATCCTGCGCCGCTTGATCCGCCGCGCCGTGCGCTACGGCATGTCCATCAACATGCCTGAGGGCTTCACCTGCGAGATCGCCAAGGTGATCATCGACCAGTATGCCGATGTGTACCCCGAACTGCCCCGCAACGCCGCCTTTGTGCTGGAGCAGCTTAAGCTGGAGGAGGGCCGCTTTGCCCGCACCCTCCGTCAGGGCGAGAAGGAATTCGAGAAGGTGTACAGCAACACCGTCAACACTCGCGCGATGCTGGAATCCATCCTGAACGCGGCGGACAAGGTTGCCTTCGCCAAGGAGCTGGCCCAGACCAAGAAGCTGCGCCCCTCCCCCGACATGATGCCCATCATCGAGGCCGCCAACGCCGGGGACGAGGCCGCACTGGTCGCTGCCGTCAATGCCCGCATGGCCTCCCTGAACGTGCTGGATGGCCGCAGCGCCTTCAAGCTCTACGATACCTACGGCTTCCCGATTGAAATGACCATCGAGCTGGCCGCTGAAAAGGGTCTGACCGTGGATGAGGCCGACTTCGCTGAGCGCTTCAAGAAGCACCAGGAGCTGTCCCATCAGGGCGCGGAGCAGAAGTTCAAGGGCGGCCTGGCTGACCACAGCGAGCAGACCGCCAAGCTCCACACCGCGACCCATCTGCTTCACGCCGCCCTGCGCAAGGTTCTGGGCGATGAGGTGGCTCAAAAGGGCTCCAACATCACCGCCGAGCGCCTGCGCTTCGACTTCTCCTTCGGCCGCAAGATGACCCGCGAGGAGCTGGACGAGGTGGAACGCCTTGTGAACATCGCCATCCAGGCCAAGGCGCCGATCGTCTGCGAGGAAATGACCGTGCCCGAAGCCAAGGCCAAGGGCGCCATCGGCCTGTTCGAGTCCAAGTACGGCGAGAAGGTGCGCACCTATAAGATGGGCGAATACTCCTTTGAAATCTGCGGCGGCCCTCATGCCGAGAACACCGGCGACCTGGGCTCCTTCAAGATTCAGAAGGAAGAAAGCTCCTCCGCCGGCGTCCGCCGCATCAAGGCTGTTATCGGCCAGTAATCCAAAACACCGCGCGCCCCTGTCCCATTTTTCGGGATAGGGGCGCTTTGCTGTGGCAGAAGGCGGGACGGCATAGATCAACATAGGGGGAGTTACCTGTGCGGCTGTCACGGCGTGGGTGCTTCCGTGCATCTGGCGGGGGGAGTTGCCTGTGCGGTTGTCATGGCGTGGGGTGCTTCCGTGCATCTGGCGGGGGGAGTTGCCTGTGCAGATGTCACGGCGTGGTCTGCTTTCATGCACCTTGCGGGGGCGTGTTGCTGTGTACGGCCCTTTTGGGGCTGGGTGAGCTGTTTCGCGAATTTTTGATTCGCGAAAGGCGCGCGGGGGTGCTTGCGCCTGCGGGCGCGGAGCAGGGGCGCTGCCCCTGTACCCCGCCAGGGCCTCCGCGGCCCTGGACCCCGCAAGGGGCTTAGCCCCTTGACCCTTTTTGGAGGGGTGGGAGGTGGCTTTCCAGCAGGTGAATCCGGTGGTAGTAACCCCACATCAGCAGCAGCGCAGCACCAATCCAGGCGGCAATCTCCGATAGGTAAATCCCCCATTCCCCCATCAAGCAGGGCAGTACCACCGCGCAAAGAATTCGCATCACCAGCTCCACCCCGCCGGAAATCATCGGAATCACCGTGTCCCCAATGCCCTGCAGCGTCGTCCGGTATGCAAAGAGCAAATACAGCATCGGCAAGCCCACGCTCATCACCACCAGATACTCATAAGCCACAGCAAGGGTCTCCGCCACCTTGACGGGGTCCTCATCCGTCAGGAATAGGGACAAAAGCGGCTTGCCCCATAGGATCATCGCGGCGGCCACCATCACCCCCAGCAGCACGCTGAGCTGCGCCGCCCGGCGCGTGCCGGCCTTTACCCGGTCGATGCGGCCTGCCCCCAGGTTCTGCCCGGCGAAGGTGCCCACCGCGCTGCCAAGGCTTGTCCCGGCCAGTTCCAGCAGGCCCACCAGGCGGTTGGCGGCGTTGAAGCCCGCCACAAAGGCGTACCGGAAGCCGTTGACTACCCGCTGCAGCGCCAATCCGCCGATGGAGATAATCAAGTTCTGAAAGGCGATGGGGATGCCCAGCTTCATCAGGCGGGCGCACATGCGTCCGTCCGGGCGAAGGTCGCTGCGCTGCAAGCGCATCACCGGCAGGCGCAGGATGACCGCCACGCAGATGATGCAGCTCAGCCCCTGCCCGGCGAGGGTCGCCAGGGCCGCGCCCTGCACGCCCCAGCCCAGGCCAAGCACGAAAAGCACGTCCATCACCGTGTTGGTCAGCGCCGCGCAGATCATCGCCACCAGGGGTGTGGTGCTGTTGCCCACCGAGCGCAGGAAGCCGCTGAACAGGTTGAAGCCCATCACCAGCGGCAAGCCTGCAAAGATGATGCGCAGATAGCTTTCCGTCATGCGGATGGTCTGCTGGGGCATGTCCATGGCCACCAGCACGGGCCAAAGGGTCGCCTGGGCCAGGAGCTCCACCACCGCCACCGTCGCCACGGACAGCAGCAGGCTCTGCCCCACCGCCCGGTGAAGCTCGCTGTAATCCCCCGCGCCGAAGGACTGCGCCACCTGGATGGCAAAGCCCTGGGCCAACCCGATGGCCAGGGACAGCACCAGCCAGTCCAGCCACCCGGCGGAGGCCACGGCGGTCAGCGCGTCCACGCTCACCTGGCCCACGACAAAGGAATCCACCAGCGAATACAGCTGCTGGAAGGCGTTGCCCGCGATGATGGGCAGGGTAAAGAGAATCAGGTGCTTCATGGGACTGCCGGTGGTCATATCGCGGGTGCGTGCCATGGGTTCCTCCTTGAAATGGGCGAAAATTAGAGTTGCCCGGACAAGATTCGCGGTTTAGGCGCGAAATCCTGCCGGGCAGGGAAAAATGATGGCGGTTATTCCTCGAATGTGCAGTCCTCTGCGCGGACAAAGTAGCTGGACAGGGCGTCGATCTCGCCCACATGCAGCCAGCCGTTGCCGCAGTCGCTCAGCAGCAGCACATCATCCCCGCCCTGCAGGGACCACAGCAGCGCTCCTTCCGGCGCATCATAGAGCTGCGTGCCGGAGCGCAGCTCGACCGTGGGGGCGATATAAGCCGCCGTTTCCCAATAGCACCATTCGTCCTCCTCGTCCGTTCCGATCACTCCCCAAACCTGCTCCCTGCCCAGCAGCAGCCCATAGGCTGGCAGCCAACCCGTGATGCCGCTGTCCGCAATTTCCACAAGGGCAAGCG
>JAQXLU010000039.1 GCA_029012285.1 Clostridiales bacterium
ACTCGTGGCGATACCGGGCGTAGGGCGCTACATAAACGGCTCGCGGCGCTGGCTGGTGATCGGCCCGGTGAGCTTTCAGCCTTCCGAAATGGCTAAATACGCCTCGATAGTTTTTCTGGCGCGGGCGCTATCCACGGGGAAACGGGATATAAGGCTTATGCTGCGCACGGTTATGCCGCTGTTCGTGGTGCCGGGCATAATGTTTATGCTGATTCTCATGCAGCCCAATCTTTCCACCGCGGGCAGCATAATAATCGTGGCGGTGGTAATGGTAATGCTGGCTGGCGCGCGCTGGGTGCACCTGGGCATGTTGGGCGTATCGGGTATGGCGCTGGGCACGTTCTATGCGCTTTCCGAGGATTACCGGCGCGCGAGACTGATGTCGTTTACTCATCCGTTCGATTTTCTCACCAATGAGGGCTACCAGCTCTCCCAGTCGCTGATCGCCTTTGGCTCGGGCGGCGTTTTTGGCATGGGGCTGGGGCAGGGAAGGCAGAAATACGCCTATTTGCCCTACCCGGAGAGCGATTTCATCTTTGCCATCGTGGGCGAGGACTTCGGATTGCTGGGCTGCGCGGCAGTGATCGGGCTGTTCGTGGCGCTGATGCTGGCGGGCTACCGGGTGGCCGTGGCTTGCCGGGACAAGTTCGGCGCGCTGCTGGCGGCGGGGATCACCTCCTCCATTACCGTGCAGGCGTTCCTGAACATGGGCGTGGTGGTGGGATTGCTGCCCACTACGGGCTTGCCGCTGCCCTTCTTTTCAGCAGGCGGCACCAGCGTTTCCATCACCATGGCTGCCATGGGCATCCTGATGAACATTTCCCGCAGCGCCGGCAAGCTGGACTGCTGATTCTTCCTTCTTTGCACACCAATGGGCATTTTCCGCATACGCTGTACCATCCCCGATGGAGGTGGAGCGTATGGAATCGTTGGTGGTACAGGGCGGGCTGCGCCTGGAGGGCACCTTGCGCGTGGATGGCGCGAAGAACGCCACGCTGCCCATCCTGGCGGCGAGCGCCATGACCGAGGACACGGTGCATCTGCTGGATGTGCCGGACATTCTTGACGTGCGCCGCATGGCGGATATTCTTGACATGCTCGGGTGCGAAACCCGCCGCTGCGGCCGCGCGATGACCGTATCGGGCCGTAGCATGCGCAGCAGCGAAATGCCCGATCAGCTCTCCAAGCAGATCCGCTCGTCCATCTTCCTCCTGGGGCCGATCCTCTCCCGCTTCCGCCAGGCCACGGTTACATATCCCGGGGGCTGTGAGATCGGCTTGCGTCCCATCGACCTCCACCTGAGCGGGCTACGCTCGCTGGGGGTGGAGGTGCGCGAGGAGGGCGGCGTGGTGCATTGCGACGGCACGCACATGCATGCGGGCGAGGTGCACCTGGATTACCCCTCCGTCGGGGCGACGGAGAACGTCATCATGGCAGCGGTCTGCCTGCCGGGGACGACCACCATCCACAATGCCGCCAGGGAGCCGGAAATCGTCGATCTGTGCCGCTTCATCTGCGCCATGGGGGGCAAGGTGCAGGGCGCGGGCAGCCCCACGGTGGTGGTGGATGGGGTGAAGCGTTTGCACGGCGTAACCTACACCCTCATGCCGGACCGCATCTGCGCGGGGACGATGCTGGCGGCGGGAGCCATCACCGGGGGGAGCATCGAGCTGACCAACGCCCCGGTGGCGGAAATGCACGCCATCTGCGCCAAGCTGCGAGAGATGGGCTGCACCCTCCATGAGGAGACGGATGTGCTCCGCCTGGAATCACCCCGGCGGCTATTGGCCTTCCCGATCCTGCAAACCCAGCCCCATCCGGGTTTCCCGACGGATATGCAGGCACAAATGCTGGCTTTGCTCTGCGTTGCGGAAGGAACTGGCGTGATTGTGGAGAATGTATTTGAGAACAGGTTCACCCATGCGGGGGATTTGAACCGTATGGGCGCGCGGATCATCTGCTCCGGGCGCACGGCGATCGTCCGGGGCGTGGAGGGGCTGATTGGCACGCATGTGATTGCGCGGGACCTGCGCGGCGGCGCGGCGCTGGTGCTTGCGGGCCTCAAGGCCCAGGGTGAAACGGTGATTGAGCATGCCGAGCTGATCGACCGGGGTTACGACCACTTTGAGAAACAGCTTTGCAGCCTGGGCGCGCAGGTGCGGCGCACGACGGACGCAACATGAGAAACGCTGCGCTGCCGGGGGAGAGCGGCTTTCCTCCGGCGGGCAGCAGAAGGGAGCATACGGCGATGGACCAAAAGGGATGGCACACGGGCGATCAGACGCCGGTGTCGGACAAGCCCTATGCGGAAGGATCCCCCTTTGAGGAGCCGGAGCAGGCGCCCGAATTGCGGGAAAATCGATCTGAAAACCTGTACAGCAGGGAAGAACCCTTCTGGAACCGGGTCGTGGACGGAGCTGAAGTTCCCCGGGATGACGTCCGGGATGCCAATTACTGGAATCACCCCGACGTGATGGACACCGACCGCCTGCTCCAGTTTGACAACGATACGAAGCTGCAAAAGGTGCGCAAGTTCCTCGGCTCGGGCACGGTGAAGAAATGCCTGCTGATGACGGCCGTGGTGGTGGTGATCGCGGTGATCCTCTACAGCGCATTGTTCCAGGTGCGCACCATTCAGGTGGTGGGCAACTCGACCATTTCCACCCAGGAGATCATCCGTCTCTCCGGCATCCGGGTCGGGCAGAGCACCATGACCATCGACGACGAGGCCGTCATGCGCAAGGTGGAGGGCAACAGCTCCCTGCGCTGCACCCTGGTGGATGTGCAGTGGGATACGGTGATCATCCACGTCAAGGAGCGGGTTCCGGCGGCCTACCTCAAGCACAACGGCATGCTGCTGACGCTGGACAACCGCGGCTATGTGCTGCGGGAATCCCTGAGCACGTCCGACCCCGCGGGCAGCCTGGTTCAGGTGGTGGGCCTGGAGGTGCGCAGGAGCGAGCTGGGCCAGCAGCTGACCCTGACCAACCGCAAGCAGCTGGATACCTACACGCAGATTCTGGTGGAGCTCAAGGCGATGAAGGGCCTTGACCTGATTCGTGTATTGGATATGTCCAGCATGGACAGCATATATCTTGCCACCCATGACGGCTTCAGCGTGCGATTGGGGAGTGAGGAGAGCATCCATGAGAAACTCCGTGCCTTCCTCATCACCCGCGAAAAGCTGCTGGAGATGTCAGCCGGCCCGGGCACGATCGATGTGACCAATCCGGCCCGGCCCACCTTCCTGTCCGAGGATGCGGCACAAAATACCATCTGAGGACAAAAAAACGCAGGAAAATGCGGATAAGTCCCTGCAAATGCCGGAAAATGCTTGCAATCTTCCGGGAAAGTGTTTATAATACAGTATGGCATAGTGGATAGTGGCTCATCATGCCATCGTGCCATTATGGCATGAGGACAAGCCTTTGAACTACACGTCGGAGGGTGGATGCATTTCACCTCCGCATCAGAAATGGTTTCCAGATCATCCCTGCGCGATGCCGGGTTAAGCGGAAGCCGGAAAACAGGGGGTATGAAGCAACATGAAAACCACGGTAACGAGCCTCGATTTCGGGACGAGCAAGATCGTGACCCTGGTTGCCGAGAACAGCGGCGCCCAGCGCTGCGATATTGTGGGCGCAGGCATCGTCACCTACGATGGCTTCCTTGAGGACGGCTGGAACAACCCTTTTGAGATTGACGGCTGCATCCGCGAGGCCATCACCCAGGCTGAGCAGCAGAGCCACCACAAGATCCGCGAGGTCAATATCGGCGTACCCGGCGCGTTCACCAAGGTGTATGTGACCGAGGCGCGGGTGTCCCTGACCGGCGCCGATCCCCATGTGACGGCCAACGATGTGCGTGCCATTTTCAAAAAGGCGATGGAAAACCTGGGCCTGGAATCCCTGCCGGGCGAAATCATCAACTCCACCCCCGCCTGGTTCCGCGTGGACGACGGCAAAAAGACCCTGGAGCCCGTGGGCCTCAAGGGCCGCGAGCTGACGGCGTTGATCTCCTTCGTCATCGGCAACCGCTTCTTCCTGGATGATGTGACCACCCGCCTTAACAACATGGGCATCAAGCCCAAGCACTTCTTCTCCACCCCCGCGGGCGAGGCCATGCTCTACCTGCCCGAGGAGGATCGTGACCGCACGGCGGTGCTCATCGACATCGGATACCTGAACACCGAGGTCATGGCGGTGGAGGGCGATGCGCTGATCTTCCATAAATGCATCGACATCGGTGGCGGGCATATCGCCGCGGACTTGGCCGAGCAGCTGGACATCTCCTTCAAGAATGCCGAGGAGAAGATCAAGCAGCCCTTCGTCTACGCCATGTCCGCCAAGCCCGAAACCTACGAGATTCCCGCCACCGGCGACCAGCCCGCCCGTAGCTTCACCCGGGACGAGGTCGCGCCCGTCATCACCGCCCGCGTGGATGAGATTGCCGAGGAAATCAAGAAGGCGCTGGAGGAATCCGGCGTGAAGCTGGGCAACTGGTCCAATGTGTACCTGACCGGCGGCGGCATCGCCATCAACAAGGGCGGCCGGGATTACCTGAGCGCAAAGCTGGGCCGCCCCGTGCGGGAAACGCCCAAGCGCACGGTCAAGATGTCCAGCCCCATCTACACCTCCACCATGGGATTGATGGATCTGATCATCGACACCATGGAGCAGCAGCGCCAGCCTGCTAAGGGCATGCTCGGCAAGGCCGGCGAGTTCTTCCGTTCCCTGGTGGGCGGCTGACGCTGACCCGAACGCATACAACCATTGAGAATATAGGGGGATGCAAACGTGATTGAGTTCCAGAATGATCAGGTGAGTAGCAACTTCGCCTCCATCAAGGTCGTGGGCTGTGGCGGCGGCGGCGGCAATGCCGTCAACCGCATGGTGCAGGCCGGGCTGAAGGGCGTTGAGTTTATCGCGGTGAACACCGACATGCAGGCGCTGCAGATGTCCGGTGCGCACACCAAGATTCAGATTGGCGACAAGGTGACCAAGGGCCTGGGCGCCGG
>JAQXLU010000040.1 GCA_029012285.1 Clostridiales bacterium
CTGCTTCTGTCCGCCGGAAAGGCGCACGCCGCGCTCACCCGTGTAGGTGTCATAGCCGTTGGGCAGCGCGGAGATGAATTCATGCGCGCCCGCCAGCTTCGCGGCCTGGATGACCTCCTCCCGGGATGCGCCGGGCTTGCCGTAGGCGATGTTTTCATACACCGTGCCCGCGAAGAGGTACACATCCTGCTGCACCATGCCGATGGCCTCACGCAGGCTCTTTTGGGTGAGGTGGCGGACGTCCTGTCCGTCAATGAGGATGCGTCCGCCGGTCACGTCATAGAAGCGGGGGATCAGGTTGCACAGGGTTGTCTTTCCCGCGCCGGAGGGGCCGACCAGGGCGATGGATTGCCCCGGCTCTACGCGCATGTTCAGGTTGTGGAGCACCTCGGCGTCGTCGTTGCCATAATGGAAGGACACGTTCTCGAAGGTCACCGCGCCCCGGACGTTTTTGAGCTCCTTTGCATCCTGGGCGTCGGTGATCTCCACCGGTGCGTCCAGCACCTCAAAGAAGCGGTCAATGCCGGTCATGCCCCGCTGGAATTGCTCGGTGAATTCCACAATGCGGCGGATGGAGTTCAGCAGCACGTTGGCGTAGAGCATATACGCAGTGAAATCCGCCACGGAGAGCTTGCCCTTGCCCATCAGCAGCGCGCCGGCGCAGACGATGATGATGTACATCAGCCCGTCCGAGAGCCGGTTGGAGGTGCCGAACTGGGCCATCACCCGGTAGGACTGCGCCTTGAGGTCAAGGAATTTCAGATTGCCCTTGCGGAACTTCTCCTCCTCGATGGCCTCGTTGGCAAAGGACTTCACCACCCGGATGCCCAGCAGGGAATCCTCCACCTGGGCGTTGATCTCGCCCACCTGCTTGTTGCGCTCCTTGAAGATGCGGCGCATTTTGCCGTTGAAGTACTTGGCGGCCAGGATCATGAAGGGCAGCACGGCGAACATCAGCAGCGTCAGCGGGATGTTCATGCCGCAGAGCACCACGAAGCTGACCAGGATCTTGACCCCCGCGATGAGGAACTCCTCCGGACAGTGATGGGCGAATTCGGTTACCTCAAACAGGTCGGAGGTGATGCGGGCCATGATCTGCCCGACCTTCGCCTCGGAGTAATACCCGAAGGACAGCTGCTGCACATGATGGAACAGATCCCCGCGCATGTCGGTTTCCATCCTGCTGCCCATGATGTGGCCCACGGACTGCATGAAGTAGTTCGCCGCCGCGTCGATGATGCGCAGCAGCAGGTAGAAGCCGCCCATCATCAGCACGAACCGCAGCGTGAGGGAGGACGGGTCAACGGTGGCCTTGTTGGTGATCGTGCGGACGATCATGGGCAGCACCAGCTCGCACACGGTGGTGAGGGAAGCGCAGCACAGGTCGAAGAAAACCGTTTTCCTGTGCCTGTAAAAATAGGGCAGGAAGCGCTTCACCAGCGTGCCGGTGGGGAGGGTACGGGTCTGCTTATCCATGGCATTGGTACTCCTGCTTCATAATAATCCTTTTGATTATAGCATATTCTTCCTCCAAGAACAAGCTCGGCGGCGGATTTTGCCCCCTCCGCCGCCGATTTTGCCTCCTGCACGGGGGAGGGGGCAAGAAAACTTCACTTTCTTGCAATTTACCTCTTGCATTTTTCCCGAGAGTGTGATAATATATATCCGTTGCCTGGTAAAGCAGCGTGCTGATATAGCTCAGCAGGTAGAGCGCATCCTTGGTAAGGATGAGGTCCCCGGTTCGAATCCGGGTATCAGCTCCAGATCAACGCCTTTGCGAGTCTTTCGCAGAGGCGTTTTTCGTTGTGTTTTCAAGGGTATCCGGGTTTTTAGCTTTCCTGCTTCAGTTATCTCACCTCACCGGGTGTCAGCTAATTTCCCCCACGTTTTTATGTGGTTTCAGCTAATCTTTCGCCGGCGCTGTGTTGAATAGCATATACATTGACTGTATATGTGCTCATCGCTGCTACGCTACATGCAGATTTCGCACATTCCTCCGTATAGAAAGCACGCGCCTTATCATCTGGAACACGCATAAGCAGTTTGTAATGCGACCAACTCAATTCGGCACACAGTGTGTTCCGAATTGGATAGCAGCAATAAAACTGTCGCATTGAACGAAGATTTCGCTCTGAAAATCCTGTTCCGAACTCTGCTGTCAGCTGCTTGGACAAAAACTCCAATAATCCCTTACCATATGTGGCACGGTCATTTTCACCGCAAGCTTTATATATCTGCTCACCAATTTCCCAATAGGCCGTTACCATTGCAGTATTGACTGCATTGCACAAGCCTACTTGATAGCAAATGTACTCAATTTGTACTCAAACGGACAAAGAAAAACCCGGAACCCCTTGAAAATACTGGGGTTCCGGGCTTTGACTTGTCACTCCCACTCAATCGTCCCCACAGGCTTAGGGGTCAGATCCAGCACAACGCGGTTGATGCCCTCCACCTCGTGGGTGATACGGTCGGTAATCTTGTGCAGCAGCGGGTAGGGAATCTCCTCGATCGTGGCGGTCATGGCGTCAGTGGTGTTGATGGCGCGGATGATGGCCGGCCAGCCCTCATAGCGCTTGCCGTCGCGCACGCCGACGCTCTTGAAGTCGGGCACGGAAATGAAGTACTGCCACACCTTGCCCGCCAGACCGGCAATGTCGAACTCCTCGCGGAGGATGGCGTCGGCCTCGCGCAGGGCGTGCAGGCGATCGCGGGTGATGGCGCCCAGGCAGCGGACGCCCAGGCCGGGGCCGGGGAAGGGCTGACGGAACACCATGCTGTGGGGCAGGCCCAGTGCCTGACCAACCACGCGGACTTCATCTTTGAAAAGGAGCTTGACGGGCTCCACCAGCTGGAAGGTCATGCCGTTGGGCAACCCGCCCACGTTGTGATGGGCCTTCACGCCGCCGTCGGATTCCAGGATGTCGGGATAAATGGTGCCCTGGGCCAGGAATTCCACGCCGTCGAGCTTCTCGGCTTCCTCGGAGAACACCTCGATGAACTCGCCGCCGATGATCTTGCGCTTCTTCTCGGGCTCAGCCACGCCGGCGAGCTTGTCCAGGAAGCGGTCGGTCGCGTCGATGTAGATCAGGTTGGCGTCCATCTGGTTGCGGAACACCTCAATGACCTGCTCGCTCTCGCCCTTGCGCATCAGGCCGTGGTTGACGTGCACGCACACCAGCTGCTTGCCGATGGCCTTGATCAGCAGCGCCGCCACGACGGAGGAGTCCACGCCGCCGGACAGGGCCAGCAGCACCTTCTTGTCGCCCACCTGCTCGCGCACGGCGGGGATCACCTCATCCAGGAATGCCTTGGCCTGCTCCGGGGTGGTGATGCGCCCCATATCGTCGGGGCGTTTCATGCTATCCAGAAAAATGCTCATTGGAAAGACCTCCTGTCACTTGTCGAAGTAGGGATCTTACTTGGCTCATACAGCAACATTATACAGAAATGCAGCCCGTCTGTAAAGCGGGAATTTGCATTCCCCGAATCTGGGCTGCGTTCCGGATGGATCATTTGTCACAGCCGCTGCTTTTTGCTTGCGTAGCAGAAGTCCAGATCCGTCCATGGATGAGCGCGCTGTACAGGAAAGGGGCGGCCTACATTGCCGCCCCGTGCATGCCGTTATTCCGCAATAGCTGCCAACGCCGCCAAGTCCAGGTCGGCGATTCGGACAAGCTCCACATGGCCGTCCACACCCTCGTAAAGATACACCAGCACCAGGGCGGGTGTCGCACCGGGATAAACCACCGTGGCGCGGCACAGGTAGCAGTGATTCAAGCCGGCGACCACCTGGCTGCCCAGGTAGGCGAGGGGAACGTATTCCACCCCCAGCAAGCCCTCCATCGCCCGGTCAAACAGGGCCTGGTTTTCCTCGGTGATGGCGATGTCCTCCGCCACACACCACGCGCCGGCAGAATGCTCGGCGGTCGCGCAGGACAGGCACAGGAGCAGCAGGGCCAGCAGCGTCGCAATAAACCTCTTCATGATGGGATACCTTCTTTCATGTATTTGCACCGAACAGGGCGGCGGCACCTCATCAGACGTACCCGAGCAAGGAATGTTCCCACCGGACGTTACTTTTCCCCCACCATGATGACATGATACCCCCGTTCCAGCGCGGGGATGACCATCTCCTGCAGAGCGACCTTGTCTGTTGCGTCCCGCACCACCACGGCGGTGATGTGCTTGTCGTCAAAGAGCGACAGCAACAGCGGCTTGGAGAAGGGTCCCTCCATGGCGATGATGTTGGAGGACGGGTAGCCCGCCGCCAGGCAAGCTGCCACGAATTCCGGCCGGGGGGAGATGCGGGGGAACAGCCGCTCCGCCTCCACCTCCCGGGGGATGGGCAAGATGTCCTCCCCGTCCACCCCCAGGAGCAGATTGCCCTTCTCCCGCTGGATGGCGGCGACTAACCCCTCGCGGGTATTCACCCATTCCACCGCGTCGCGCCAGGCGTTTTCGATGTCCTTGAAGTGCACCCGCTCGTAGGCGATGTTCAGCGTGTCGCAGCAATTCCGGATATTCTGGCTGGCCTGCACGGAATAAGGCGCGGTCGCGTCCACCACGCGGTGGGGGTTGACCTCCCGGATAAAGGAGAGCATGGCCTCGCTATCCAGCCGTCCCACATGGCACAGCGTGCCCAGTGGCAGCAGGGATTTGGCATACTCCGACACCACGCTGAACACCACCTGGCGGCCTCTGCGGCGCAATGTGGCTGCGGTTTCCCTCGCTTCCTTCGTGCTGCCAAAGATCAGCACTCGTTCCATTCCTTCTCACCCCGGTGATCCTCCATGCAAAAAAACTGCCCAGCGCTTCGCTGTGCGGCATGGAGGATGAATCATTGTGAATGAAACCATTATAATCCAAATAGCGGAAAAAGTCAACCGAAGGTGCTGTGCGGCGACGAAGCCCCTGGCGCGCTGCTTGCACCCCGGGGCTATCCATGATATAATTCACCCATCACAAAAGCGGGAGGAGGATGCGCGCATATGCGTAACATCGGCATTTTCGCCCACGTGGACGCAGGGAAAACCACCCTGTCCGAGCAGCTGCTGATGCATTCCGGGGCGATCCGCCGGGCCGGGAGCGTCGACGAGGGCACGGCCCATACCGACAATCTGCCGGTGGAGCAGCGCCGGGGCATCTCCGTGAAGGCCACCTGTGTCAGCTTAAATTGGCGGGGCGTGCATATTCGGCTCATTGACACCCCCGGGCATGTCGACTTTTCCGCCGAGGTGGAGCGATCCTTGTGGGCGCTGGACGCTGCGGTGATGGTGGTCTGTGCGGTGGAGGGCGTTCAGCCCCACACGGAAACCCTCTTCCATGCGCTGCGGGAGCAAGCCATCCCCACGCTTTTCTTCCTGAACAAGACCGACCGCGAGGGCGCGGATGTGGGCCGCGTGCTGTCGCAGATACACCGATTGCTGACGCCGGACGCGGTGCTCCTGTCGGATGCCGAGGCGGTGACCGAGTTTGTCTGCGCGCAGGACGATGCGCTGCTGGAACGATACCTTGCCGGGGAGAGCTTCGCGCCCCCCTTCATCCGGGAGCGCCTGGTGGGTCTGACCCGCCGCGCCGGGGCGTATCCGGTGCTGTTCGGCTCGGCATTGCGGGACGAGGGCATCGTCCCCCTGCTGGACGCGATGGTGGATTTCCTGCCGCCGCCTGTCTCAGCCGGGAAGGAGCTGTGCGGCGTGGTATTTGCCTCCGCCCAGGATCGGGTGCTGGGCCGGGGCGTGTGGGTGCGACTGTACGCGGGAGCCGTCGAAAATCGTGAGCCCATCACATTGCCCGCCGGGGTGGATCCTCTGACGGGCGAGGAAAGGCTGGTGCAGCGCAAGGTCACGCAGATTCGCCGGGTGGACGGCAGCGACGCGGGCAGCCTCGCCGCCGGGGAGATCGGCGTGGTGTACGGCCTGGGGGACGTGAAGGTCGGGCAGACGCTGGGAGACGCCGCGCTCCTGCCCCGCCGCGTGGAGCCCGGACATCTGCGCACGCCGCTGATCACCGTGCAGGTGATTCCCGAAAAAACCGAGGACATGCAGGCGCTGCGGCAGGCCTGCGAGACGCTCTGTGCGGAGGACCCGCTCCTGCAGGTGCGCTATGCCAAGGCGCTGGGGGAACTGCAGCTGCACGTGATGGGCACCATCCAGCTGGAGATCATCCAGGAGCTGCTGGACACCCGCTTTGGCATGCGGGTTACCTTTACCAAGCCAGCGGTCATCTACCGGGAGACGATTGCACGGCCTGCCTCCGGGTTTGTGGCCTACACCATGCCCAAGCCCTGCTGGGCCATCATGCGCTTTGAGATTGAGCCCGCGCCCCGCGGCAGCGGCGTGACCTTCCGCTCCGTCGTGCCGGTGCGGGAGATTCCCGCGCGCTACCAGCATCAGGTGGAGCAGGCGCTGCCCCTGGCGCTCCATCAGGGGCGGCTGGGCTGGCAGGTGACGGACGTGAACATT
>JAQXLU010000041.1 GCA_029012285.1 Clostridiales bacterium
GAAGGCAACACGACTGACGAAACCGCAGAGGCGGAAGCGAAGCTGAGCGTCACCAAGACGACGACCAGCACGCCTGCCAACGGCGAAGCCTACGCGCTGGACGAGAAGATCACCTATTCGATCACGGTGAAGAACGAAGGCAACGTGACGGTTACGAACATCACGGTGGCTGACGAACTGACCAAGGATGAATGGACGATTGAGAGCCTTGCACCGGGTGCGACCAGCGAGGAATACACCGCGGAATACGTGGTGACCGAAGCTGACATCCTGGCTGGCGAAGTGGTGAATACCGCGACGGCCAAGGGCAAGGGCTCCAACGATGCTGATGTGGACGCCGAAGGCAACACGACCGACGAAACCGCAGATGCGGAAGCGAAGCTGAGCGTCACCAAGACGACGACCAGCATGCCCGCCAACGGCGAAGCCTACGCGCTGAGCGAGACCATCACCTATTCGATCACGGTGAAGAACGAAGGCAACGTGACGGTAACGAACATCACGGTGGCTGACGAACTGACCAAGGACGAATGGACGATCGAGAGCCTTGCACCCGGAGCGACCAGCGAGGAGTACACCGCGGAATACGTGGTGACCGAAGCTGACATCCTGGCTGGCGAAGTGGTGAATACCGTGACCGCGCAGGGGACGGATTCCACCGATAACGTGGTCGAGTCCGCACCTGGCGAAACGAACGATCCCACCGAAACAGCAACCCCGAGCCTGATGGTCGAAAAGACGCTGACCAACCTGCCGGAGAAGACCTACTTCACGCTGGGTGAAACGGCTGAATTCGACATCACCGTGACCAACAACGGCAACCTCACGCTGACCCAGGTGGTGGTCACCGATGAGCTGCTTGGCGTCCAGGTTGCGGAAGGCGAGGGCTACACCGTGGATGGTGCGGCTGCGACCATTGAGACCCTGGCTCCCGGCGAGGAGGTTGTCATCAAGGCAACCTACACCATCACCGAGGATGATCTGGGCAAGGAACTGGTGAACACTGTCACCGCGATGGCTACTGGCCCGATCGACCCCGCGAACCCCGAGACCACCATTGATCCGGAGAACGCGAAGGACGAGGAAGCGATCCCCACCGATGAGGTGCTGGAGATCGTTGGCACCAAGACCTGGAACGACCTCGAAAACGCTTATAAGACCCGTCCTGAAACCATCACCCTGCGGCTGATGGCGGATGATGTGGAAATCCAGAGCGTCGAGGCCAATGCGGAAGGCGAGTGGGGCTACACCTTCACCAAGCTGCCCGTGCATACCACGGAGGGCGAGGTCATCGTGTACACCATCACGGAGGATGCCGTGACCGGCTATGACACCGTGTACGCCGAGGACAGCTACGACATCACCAACGAACTGCACAACTACAACCTGACCATCCGCTACTGGTATGACAGCATCGACGGCGAGACTGCTGCACCCACGGTGAGCAGAACCTACCGTTATGGTGAGAGCTACAATGTGGCGACACCCGCGCAGGCTGGCTATACCGCTGATACGGAGCGTGTGACCGGTGTGATGAGCGAGGATGTGGAATACGACGTGATCTACGCCCGCAACTCCTACAACCTGACCGTGAACTACGTCTTCCAGGATGGCACGGTAGCGTCGCCCAGTCGCGTACGGGCGGTCGACTATGGCAACTACTACGAGCTGGCAACGCCTGCGCTGCAGGGCTACACTGCCAGCCAGAGAGTTGTTCAGGGCATGATGCCCGCTCATAACCTCGAGGTGACCGTGATCTACGTGCCGGTGACCGTGAACGTCATCATTAACGAGTACGGTGTGCCGTTGGGCATCGGGAACATCGAGATGAACGTGGGCGATTGCTTCGAATAATCTCATCAACTGACATTCAAGGGCGTACCCGGCACATCAAATGCATGTGCCGGGTATGTCCGCACCCATGGGGTTACGCCTGGTTGGCATAACCGGAACAGAGAGGAGTACGGTACATGAAAAAGGGACTTGCATTCTTCCTGGCGCTGTTGATGCTCTTGAGCACCTGCTGCGCGATGGCGGAAGCCCCTGTGGCCGCGCCCAACTATGACGAACTGGTGGTTGGTTCAACAACCGCCATGACAGGACACTTTTTTACCGACATGTGGGGCAGGAACACCGCCGATATGGATGTGCGCACCCTGATCCATGCCTACAATCCGATCCGCTGGAACGGCGATGCAGGCGCTTTCGGCATTGATGATACCGTCGTGAGCGGTATGGTCGTGACCGAGGATGAGGAGGGCAACCGTACCTACACCCTGGCCCTCTACAACGACCTGGTGTATTCTGACGGTACGCCGATCACGGCGAAGGACTACGCCTTCTCCCTGCTGTTCTCCATTGCCCCCCAGGTGGCGGAGATCGGCGGCGCGATCAGCAGCCCGGATTACATCTATGGCATTGAAGCGTACATGAACGGCCAGAGCGACGTCCTGGCGGGCGTACGCTTGCCGGGTGGAAACCAGCTGGCCATCACCGTGAAGGCGGCGTATCTGCCCTTCTTCTACGAGCTGGCGCTGCTTTCTGTCACCCCCTATCCCATTCACGTCATCGCGCCCGGCTGCGAGGTGGCGGATGATGGCCAGGGTGTGTACATCCGCAACATCGACCGGAACAACCCGAACCCTGTGTTCACCGCGGAACTGCTGCGCAAGACCGTGCTGGATGCCCAAACCGGCTATCTGACCCATCCCGCTGTGACCAGCGGCCCCTACCGGCTGGTTTCCTACGACGCGCAGGCGAATGTCGCGGAGTTTGAAATCAACACATACTACAAGGGCAACATGGAGGGCAAGCTGCCGCTCATCCCGAGGATCGTCTACAAGCCCGCCAGCAACGAGGACATGATCAGCCGCCTGGCAATGGGTGAGTACGGCTTGCTGAACAAGTGCGTCAACGCCAGCACCCTGGATGCCGGCTTGCAGCTGGTGGCCGACGGCCTGGCCAGCGTGAGCAACTACGCGCGCAGCGGTTATAGCTTCATCAGCTTCAACTGCGAGCGCCCCGCCATGCAGAGCGCGAAGGTGCGCCAGGCGATTGCCAACTGCTTTGACAAGGACAGCTTCATCGCTGACTATGTGCGCAACTACGGCTTGCGCGTGGACGGCTACTACGGCATCGGCCAGTGGATGTACCGCCTGGTGGAGGGCGATGTGGAGCCGCCGGTGGAAGCCCCTGCGGAAAACGCGGACCGCGCGACCATCGCAGCCTATGAGGAAACGCTCAAAAAGTGGGAAGAGCTGAGCCTGGAGAACATGCGCGTGTACAATCTGGATCTGGCAGCGGCGGAGAAGCTGCTGCTGGACGACGGATGGACGCTCAACCGTGCCAGACGGCCCTACGACGCCCGCTTGAACGTGGAGCGCTGCAAGGAGGTGGACGGCAAGCTGCTCGCCCTGGAGCTGAAGCTGATCTACCCCGAGGGCAACGCCGTGGGGGAGGCGTTGGGCACTGCGCTCAAGCAGAACCTGGCCGAGGTGGGCATCAGCCTGACGGTGGAAGCCAAGCCCTTCGCGGAGCTGCTGCGCATCTACTACCGCCAGGATGCCCGCGATTGCGACATGATCTACCTGGCGACCAATTTCACCACCGTGTTTGAGCCCTCCGCCGTGTTCAACCCCGACAACGCACAGCAGGGCATAAACAACTGCACCGGCATCATCGCGCCCGAGCTGTACGAGCTGGCCGTGGCAATGCGCCAGGTGGAGCCGGGCGATGTGCTGGGCTACTGCCAGCAGTGGGTGGCCTTCCAGGAGGCCTGGGCCGAGGAGCTGCCCACCATCCCGGTGTATTCCAACGTGTATTTCGACTTCTACACGCCCTACCTGCACGAGTACAATGCCGCTGCCAGCACCAGCTGGGCGGAGGCGATCATCGGTGCCTACCTGGGCGACGTGGAAGCCCCCGAAGCCCCTGTGGAGGGCGAGGAGGACGTGTTCTTCGACTAAACGCCTTTAGACTGCATAAAGCCGCCTGCGGATTGCTTGATGGAAGTCATGCCAATCCGCAGGCGGTTATGTGATCTTCACATTGTCTTGATGGGACGGGCGAAGCATCTCTGCAACAGAAAAACGCTGGAATCACGTGATTCCAGCGCCATTGTGTACGCCCGGCAGGATTCGAACCTGTGACCTTCAGAGTCGGAGTGGCGAATTTTACCAGATGATTCAACGGTTTGCGGAACTTGAGCGAACTGCGCGTTCGCATTAATAAAGATACAAAATAATAACAAATACGGCTTGCTGGTGTAACAAAAGGAGGTTTGTCCTAAAATGTAGGGCAAACCTCTTTATATTCATTTACCTGCATATGTTTTCAGCCTTTTCTCCATCATCTTCCGCATCTGATCACGCACCTCCACCGGGCCGACAATCTCCGCTTTTTCTCCCAGGGCAAAGATCCAGGCAAAGAACTGCGGGCTCACAGCGATGGGCTCAGTGATGGTAAAGTGGGATTCGTCATCTTTCACCAGCATGACGTCGTGACCGAAACGATCCAGCACCATACTGACCAGGTTGTTGTCAAAACGCATTGTTACCTGGACAACATCACCTTTGCCATACATGGAGAAGGTATACTTGGTATAGTTCTCCAGATCGACCTTCGTGTTTATCTTTTCCATGGAAAAACTCCAGGTGTGGATGCGCACATCCTCCATACGATCCACACGGAAATGCCGCTTCTTTCCATGATTATCAAAGGCAAGCAAATAGTAATTGTTATCCACATAGATCAGCGAATAGGGTTGCATGAAGTACGAGCGGCCACCATAACTGTACTTCTTCCTTTTCTTCACGTCATAATAATAGTATCGGAAGCCGATCCACCGTTGCCGGGAAATCGCCAGATTCAGCGTGTTGATATTATAGTGTACCTGCGAATTTTGTGTCTTTGCGCGGTCGGTAACAATGATCTGGCGATGAAGGGTTTCACGCTCATGCTTGCTGCAGAGCTTTTTTAGTTTGTCGATCAACTGCAAGGATTTGCTTTCGGACAGTGTCTTACAGGATGCTACTGCATCAATGATCAGTTTCAGTTCAGAGAACTCAAAATTATGCTCTTCCAGCCGGTAGGTGCGGCCACCATCTTCATGCGCAATGGCCAGACCGTACTCATCCTGAAGCAAACGGATATCGTCGTAAACGCTCTTCCTTTCCGCCGGAACACCGCGTTTTTTGAGTTCTTCAACGATTTTAGGCATCGAAATAGCATGTTCATTGTCCGTTTCTTCTTCAAAGATCTCTTTCAAGTACAAAAGTTTAAGCTTTTGGGTGGTTCCGCGCATCTTTGGGTCATCTCCTGACATGTAGTGGGGGCAAAAGAACAATCATGGGTGTCAGTACTATATCTTTAGGGGTTCCGGGAATGATTTTGCGACTGTGATTGCAACTAATGGGACAAAGTTTACATTTTGAGAGGATTCTCAGTCAAGGCAACCGACGAATTAAGCCTCCACCGTTATTCTTCAACCACTTTCTCTGTACCTTATACCCAGACAGTACCTTTTCCACTTCTGCCCAGAAACGCGAGGAGTGGTTGAGTTCCTTGCGATGGCAGAGCTCATGCACCACCACATAATCCCGCACCTCCTCCGGGCAGAGCATCAGCAGACAGTTGAAGTTCAGGTTACCTTTTCCGGAGCAGGATCCCCAGCGGCTCTTCTGCGCACGGATGGTGATACGGCCATAGGTGACGCAAACAAGCGCGGCAAAGCGTGCTACACGTTGTGGAATATCCTGTTTTGCCGCTTCTGCCAACTGGTGCAGTTGTTCCAGGGTAAAGGCAGATGCAACAGGTTGCTGCCGCTGCTGGATGATGGCAAGGTGTTTCTCAATCCATGCGGCCTTGGAGTCAACAAAGCGTTGGATGTCCTTGGCAGCCATCCACAGCGGCGCTCTTACGATGATGTGGCCATCGCCTATGATTTGTAGGGCAATGGTCTTTCTGTTGGAACGGATGAGTTCGTATGTCATGGCCAGTCCTCTGTCCGAAAAACGCGATGAAATTCAAGCACCAACAGGCGCGGAATCTACCGGTTTCCCCGTTGAAAATAGTTTTTGCCGGGATACTCTCCAACGGAGTCAAAATTTGCAAAGTTTCAAAATTTATATTATAATAAGTATAGAAACAAAGGGGCAGTGTCCCAAGGGAGTGAACAATTTGATTATCCCAGAACCATTACATCATTTACGTGCAGTATAGAATCTGCGCGCCAGTATGACAGATACCCCTTATCACAATCAGCACATTATGGAATACACGCAGTGTATGGAAGATTCATTGATGCAGGTGCAGGCACATTATGACGGCCAGTTCAAGGCGATGGCTGAGGCTCTCGACGTCTTGGAACAGCGTGTTACCCGCATAGAGCAGACTGTGTTCCAGGATGAAAAGAAGCATCCACAAATAGAGGCCGAAGTCTATGTGACGAAGGCTTCCTTGAAGAAAGTGCGGGATGCCATCATGAGTATGTTCCGGTAAGGAATCTCCCGGTAGTTGAGGCGGCGGCGGCCATTTCAAAATGGCGCGGCTACATTCAACCGGAAACCTATCCCCATTATGACAGAAGGGAACAGACCACCAGAGCGTGGCTGTTCCCTTTTCTTATACCTTTTCACCAGTCTCAGGGTCAATAAAGGAAATCTCCAAGCGAAGACCCAGTGCCTCCGCAATTTCGCGCAAGTCTGTCTCGGTGAAGTTGTCGCGCTTCATCTTATGGTTGAAGTTCTGCGGCGTAACGCCAACGCGACGCGCCAGCTCAGCCTCGGAAATGTTGCCGCGCTTAACCATAGCAATTCGAATGCTTTGAACCATACCCATATTCATCCCTCCTGAAGCATCATTATATACTAATTTGTATTCAAAGTCAAACAAAATTTGCTGAAATCGTCAAAAGATTGATTTTTCTATTGACAAAATATATTTTTTAGTATATAATAGTATGCGTAGACAGGGCCACGAGTCCTGCGAAAAAAGGAGGAACCCACAATGTGTAACCCCAACATGGAAGCAAAAGTCCACGAACTGATGGAACTGAAGCGGATGAAGGAAGAGCTTGAAGCCGAAATCGCCTCCGCAGAAGATGCCATCAAAGCAGTCATGGGAGACGAAGAACTCCTGACCGCTGGCGCTTACAAGGTCAGTTGGAAGACCTTCACCAGCAGCCGGGTCGATACCACCGCATTAAAGAAGGCCCTGCCGGAAGTCGCCGCAGCCTACACGAAGACTACCACGGGCCGCCGCTTCTCCATAAACTAAGAGCCGGAACACCTACCACAGCATTCCGGCAAACGCCCCTACGATAACTCTCTACTGAAACCGGGGGAGCACTTCATTCTACCACACTTGGAGTGCTCCCCGCAAGATGAAAGGAGCACAAAATGGACATTTACGCAGCCGTCACCGACCGGATTATCGAGCAGATGGAGCAGGGTATCATCCCTTGGCAGAAGCCCTGGATTTCCAACAGCAAAGCCGTCAGTCACGCAACCGGCAAGCCTTACAGCCTTTTGAACCAGCTCATGCTGGGCCACCCCGGCGAATATCTGACCTTCAAGCAGTGCCAGGAGGCTGGCGGCAAGGTCAAGAAGGGCGAAAAGGCCAGCATGGTGGTCTTCTGGAAATGGATTGAGCAGGAAGACGAAGAAACCCACGAAAAGAAAGAAGTTCCCTTCCTGCGATACTACAACGTATTCCACATCGACCAATGCGAAGGCGTCAGCGCGAAGTACACCACCGAAGCTACCTTCCCTGATGGAGCTGATACGCTGGCAGCCGCGCAAGATATCATCTATGACTACCTCTCCCGCGAGGGCGTGAAGCTCCTCCACGAAGAAGGCGACCGAGCCTTCTACCGTCCGGCCACCGATGAAGTTGTCCTCCCGATCCGCAAGCAGTTCATGAGTACTGCGGAATACTACAGCACGGTCTTCCACGAACTGACCCACAGCACCGGCCATCCCTCCCGCCTGAACCGGTTGACGCGGCCTTCCTTCTTCGGAACGGAAGACTACAGCAAGGAAGAGCTTGTCGCAGAGATAGGCGCGGCAACACTGGTAAATCACGTCGGACTTGAAACGGCCAGTAGCTTCCGCAACAGCGCGGCCTACATCCAGAACTGGCTGGGCGTCCTGAAGGGCGACAAGCGGTTCATCGTAAGCGCAGCGGGTCGGGCGGAAAAAGCAGTAAACTTGATTCTTGCCAAATAATACGAAAGCCCTTGCGGGGAGCTATCCCCGCAGGGGCCACAGGAGGAATCATGATGGAAATGGATTTCATGCTGAACGCAGGACAGACCCTCAACAAAATGCGGCTGACGCTGGAAGGGGCCACGGCCTTCTTTGAAACTGACCTTTCCGGGCATTACCGGGAGGCACTGGCGGCGGGCCGCACAGATGAAGCTCTGGCGCTTGATATGCTGGGGACGGCGCTCAACGAACTGCGGCGGGAGGTTGCCGAACTACAAGCGGCGGTTGTTAATTCAAACACTTGTTAGGCTTGACAGTTTTTCGGAGCCGCAAAAACACGGTGTTTCGCGGCTTTCCGGTGTGTCAAAACTGTAAAACGAGGTTTTGACCCTTTCATTGACAGGAGGACTATATGATATACGGATATGCACGTTGCTCCACCAACGAGAGCAAGCAGGATATCAACAGG
>JAQXLU010000042.1 GCA_029012285.1 Clostridiales bacterium
GCCATGTCCGCATGCACCAGGCAGGGCTCGGGATCGAAGTCGCAGTCGATATTCATACCGCGCTTCTCCAGGTCGCCGGTGCGGCGGAGAAAGACCCGCTCCAGCAGGTCGCAGATGTCAAAATCCGTGCAGGTCAGCGCCGCGTCGTCCCGCTCCAGGCGGGAGAGCGCCAGCAGCTCGCCAATCAGGTGGCTAAGGCGCTTGGACTCATCCGAAACGATGGACAGGTACTTGTCGTACTGCTCCGGGGGAATCACCCCATCCCGCATGCCCTCGATGTACCCGCTGATAGCGGTGATGGGGCTGCGCAGCTCGTGGCTGACGTTGGCGACGAATTCCCGGCGGCTGTCCTCGACCTCGCTGAGCTCGTCCGCCATGCTGTTGAAGGCTGCGGAAAGCTCCGCCACCTCAGGGGTCGAGCGCGTTTGCGGCACACGGACGGCAAAATCGCCCTCAGCCATGGCGCGGGCCGCATCGGTCAACCGGGCAAGGGGCTTCATCACCCCGCGCAGGATGAGGAAGAGCACCAGCCCTGCCAGCAGGCTCGCCACCGCTGCCACGCTCACCACAGGCAGCAGCAGCTCGGACGCGCCCGCCTCGATAACCTGCGCCGGGGTCTGCATGAATACCGCGCCCAGCACCAGGCCGTTTTGCACAAAGGGGATGCCCACGGTGAAGTAATCGTTGCCGTCCACATTGACGTGCAGCTCGATTTCCTCGCCTGCCAGCACCCGGCGGAGGCCCTCCATGATGTCCTTTGCATCCAAGGTTTTGGCAAAGTCGGGATTGTCGGCGTAGGCGACGTTCATGTTGTCCATCATGCGGCCCGTGCGGTCCACCACCAGGATGTACGCGCCGTAGTCGTCGTAGACCTGGGTAGCCTTCCACTGGAGGTACTGCTGCTGGCTGGATTCCGTGCGGTCAAAGAAGCTCAGGCTGGTGCGCCGCTGCGCCGCCAGGTAGGCAATCTCCCGGGCCTCACCACGCAGGGTCTCCATCACGGTCTGCGTCTGCTGATTGCGCAGCGTGACCCACCCGATGCCGGACAGCACGCTGGTCAGCAGCAGGATCACCGTGAGCACCACGGCCATGATTCGCGTAAACATAGATCATTCTCCTCAAAAAGGCCGAGCGATCTTGCCGCCCGGCCTGTATTTTGGTTCATGACGGGATTGTTTTTTGGGGGATGTTGGGGGTGATGGCGGTGCTGCTCCTTTGGGGATGCAGGATTCCGTTGGCGCTGCGCGGCTCCTTTGGGGCTATATGGGCTGTTTCGGCGAATCCGGTGGATTCGCGAAAGGCGCATGCTTGTTTTGCGCCTTCGGGCGCGGAGGTCTCCGACGGGAAGGGGACTCTGTCCACTTCACCCCTGCGAAGGGCCACAGGCCCTCTCGACACCCATTCTTTTCGGCTCGTTTCTGGTGCTTATTGGACCTCGAATTTGTAGCCCCTGCGCCAGATGGTCGTGATGCCCCAGCCGTGCTTCTCGCACCCGGGCAGTTTGTCGCGCAGCCGTTTCACATGCACATCCACAGTGCGGCTTTCCACCTCAATGTCATACCCCCACACCCGATCCAGCAGCTGGCCGCGGGTGAACAGCTGGTTGGGATGGCTGGCCAGGAAGTAGAGCACCTCCAGCTCCTTGGGGGGCATGTCGATCTTCTCGCCCTCGTAGAACACCTCGTAGCGGCTCAGGCTGACGGTCAGCCCGGGGAATGACAAACTGTCGCTCTTTTCCTCCTCCGGGCCCTGGGTGCGGCGCAGCACCGCCTTCACCCGGGCGACCAGCTCCTTGGCGTCAAAGGGCTTGGTGACGTAATCATCCGCGCCCAGCTCCAGGCCCAGTACCTTGTCGAAGGTTTCGTCCTTGGCGGTGAGCATGATCACCGGGATGGTGCTGGTCTTGCGGATGGTTTTGAGCACCTGCCAGCCGTCCACGCCGGGGAGCATCAGGTCAAGCAGCATCAAATCGGGCGGCAGACGGCGGAACTCGCTCAGCGCATCGTCGCCGCGCTGGGCCACCTTGACGGCAAAGCCCTCCTTTTCCAGGTAGAGCTGCACCAAGTGGGCAATATTGGGGTCATCATCCACAATGAGGATGTAGGGCTTGTCTTTCATGGTGGGAACACCTCCAGGGTAAGGATAGCACGCAAGTATGACGCGGGCATGAAGAAACTGTGAATCTTGCGCCGTGCCCCGTTATTTCAGCGTCACGATGGTCACGCCGCTTTCGCCCTCGCCGTACACGCCCAGTCGGGCGCTGGCCACATGCATGTGGTGCTTCAGATGCTGCTGGATGCCGCTGCGCAGCACGCCCGTGCCCTTGCCGTGGATGATGGACACCTCGCCCATCCCGGCCAGGATGGCGTTGTCCAGGTAGATGTCCACCTGGGCCAGGGCCTCGTCCAGGGACATACCGCGCACATCGCATTCCATGCGGACGGTGCGCTCCATCGCGCCGGTGTGCATGCGCACGCTGCTCTGCCGGGGCTTCTGATTGGCAGCGGGCTTCTCCTTGAGCAGCCGCAGCTGGGTGATGTTCACCTTCAGCTTCATGATGCCGGCCTGCACCTCCACCTCGCCCTTGGCGTTGGGGGCGGACAGCACCGTGCCCTGGCTGCCGATGGTAAGGATGTCCACCTTGTCGCCGGGCTTGACGGATTTGGGCGCGGCGGAATTGTCCACCTTCTGCGTGAGGCCCTCGGAGAGGCCATCGACGCTCTTTTCAATCTGTCTGCGGACGGCGTTGATGCCCGCATCGGGGCTCTGCTGCTCCTTCTTCATCCGCTTGAGCTCGGAGATGATGCCCTCGGCCTCACGGCGGGTCTGCTCCATGATGCGGCGGGCGTCCTCCTTGGCCTTGCGGATAGCGCTCTCCCGCTTTTCCTCGATTTCCCGGCGAAGGCGCTCGGCCTCGTCCCGCAGCCGGATGGTTTCCTCGCTGGCCTGGCGGGCGATCTCCCGCTCACGCTCGGCTACCTGGCGGTGGTATTCCGCGTTGGCAATCACATCCTCAAAGCGGATGGAATCTCCGGAGAGCAGCTTCTTCGCGTCGTCGATGAGGTTCTCCATCAGCCCCAATTTGCGGCTGATTTCAAAGGCGTTGGACTTGCCCGGCACGCCGATGGACAGCCGGTAGGTGGGCCGCAGGGTCTCCACGCTGAACTCCACCGAGGCGTTCTCCACCCCGGGGGTGGACAGGGCAAAGGCCTTCAATTCGCTGTAATGGGTGGTGGCCATCGTCCGCACGCGGATGTTGCGCAGCCGGGTCAGGATGGCCTGGGCCAGCGCAGCGCCCTCGGTAGGGTCGGTGCCGGCGCCCAGCTCGTCAAAGAGCACCAGGTCGCGGGGGGTGACCTCCTGCATGATGGACACGATGTTGGTCATGTGGCTGGAGAAGGTGGACAGGCTCTGCTCGATGGACTGCTCGTCGCCAATGTCGGCAAAGACCTGCTCAAACACCGCCAGCTCCGTGCCCAGGTCCGCCGGAATCTGCAATCCCGCCTGGGCCATGAGCGTAAACAGGCCCACGGTTTTCAGCGTCACCGTTTTGCCGCCGGTGTTGGGGCCGGTGATGATGAGGGTGGTGAAATCCTTGCCCAACCACAGATTGGAGGGCACCACCTTTTCCGGGTCGATCAGCGGATGGCGGCCGCGGATGATGTTCAGGTAGCCATTTTGATTCAGCTTGGGCGTGACGGCGTACATCTCCCGGGCCAGCAACCCCTTGGCGAAGATGAAGTCCAGCTCGGAGAGGATGTCGACGGTATCGCGCAGCTGCGGCGCGTAGGGGGCGATCTCGGCGGACAGTGCCGCCAGGATGCGCTCGATCTCCTGTTTCTCCTTGGCCTCCCACTGGCGCAGCTCGTTGCCCATCTCCACCGCCGCCATGGGCTCAATGAACAGCGTCGCGCCGGTGGCGGACTGGTCATGCACCAGGCCGGGCACCATGCTGCGGCAGTCCGCGCGCACGGGGATGACATAGCGGTCGTTGCGCACGGTGATGATACTGTCGCTCAGGTACTTCTGGAAGTTGGGGTTGTGCACCATCTGATTGAGCTTTTCCTTGATGCGCTCCGTCGCGCCGCGCAGGTGACGGCGGATGTTCATCAGCTCGGTAGAGGCGCGGTCGGCGATTTCCTCCTCGGAGATGATGGCACTGGTGATGTCCGTCTCGATGTGGCGCAGCGACACGATGCCCTGGGCCTTCGCCTTGAGCAGCGGGGTGTTGTCCCGCTCGGTATCCAGGGCGGAGCGGGCAGCGCGGGCGGCGGAGAGCAGCGACGCGATGGTCAGCAGCGCCTTAGGGGAGAGCGTCGCGCCCTTTTCCGCCAGGGACAGGCTTTGGCGCACGTCCTCAAAGGCCACCAAGGGCGTTGCGCCCAGGTATTGCAAAATGACCGTGGCTTCCTCGGTTTCGGCTTGCCACAGCTCGATCTCCTTGAGGTTGCAGGAGGGCGTCAGGGCCATGCAGCGCTCCGCGCCCATGGGGGTCAACGCCTTGGAGGCTAAGCGCTCCCGAATCTTCGTGAATTCCAGGACGCGCAGGGTTCTTTCTTTCATCATCATTTTTCTCCGATTGGGTCAGGCGGTTCTTACCGCACAAAGGGCTTGCATTTCCGTTTTTCAAGGCTCTCTCGCATGATGCTGTAGCGTCAGTGCTCCCGCCAGGTCGCGCCGGTGGATTCGCTGGTTTTGTACGCCACCCGGCAGTTGGGCACATGAGCCTGGAAGCGCTCGATCTCCTTGCCGGCAATCTGCTTGCGGTTCGTCATATCCAACACAGGCAGCTGCGCCTCCTCTGGATTATCGGCCTGGGCGGGCAGGGCGATCACCCGGCAGAGCAGCAAGCAAAGATATCTTTTCATCACAAATGAGCCCTTGCTTTTTGCATGGTCAACGGCGCGTCATTCCACCGGGCGGCTCCAGTGGGCAGAAGTCGTCTCTCCCCTTCCCTTGCCGCCCTGCCAGACGGACACGGCATCGGCCACCTTCGCGCCATCCTCGTCGCTCAGGGTCATCAGGGGGCTCCAGGAGGCGCGGCGGACGCGGGCCACAATGTCCGTCGGGACGCTGTTCATCAGCCGCACCAGGCAGCCCTCGGGCAGACGCTGGCGCAGCAGCGGGAACGCTACCCCGCGCCGGTCGGTCAGGCAGGTGCCCCACAACGCGTTGGGCGCGCCCTCGTCGCACATTCGGCAATCGGCATGGCCGCTTTTCAGCCCTAGATAGGTGCGCGCAGGGCAGTGGTGGAGCAGCATCAGCTGCTGCCGCCCGTAGGCAGGCACCAGCATGGGCGGATCGCCGGACAGCAGCGTGTACAATTCCGCCGCGGACAGCTCGCCTGAGGCCGTCACAAACGTGCAGCCCTCCGCATAGAGCACCTGGGCCGCCCGGCGGTTGGTCACCGGGATGCCCTCGCCCGCGCCGATAGGGACGGGCCAGCGCATGCCCAGTTGGCCGACGCTCCCCAGCACCACGCCGCCCAGCCGGTTTACATGGGCGGTCACAAAGCGGTGGAGCATTTCCAGGGTGGCCTGCTCGCATTTCATGGGCAGATGCAGCCACACGCCGTCGTCCAGGGCGGCGAAATCACGCGCCAGCGCAGTCTCACGGAAGTCCTCCGGGTACCAAACGATGCGCGCGCCCAGGGCCTTCACGGCCTCGTACTGATGCAGATCGCGCACGATGATCGTTTCCATCGCCCGCCCGACGGGGAGCGAAACCGCATCCGCAGGGCATTGACGGCCCTGGGGACGGGCAAAGTCCTCCGCGCGCTGTCTTTCCAGGGCGTTCAGCGCGTCCCGGCGGAGGGCATTGAGCGCGGACACTGGCACAAAAGCGTTCTCGGTATACACATCGCAGTCCCGCAGGACAAAGGGGGTGTCGCCCATCTTCGCCAGGGATTTGCGGGCGTCCTCTGCCGTCAGCACGCGGCTTTGGGCGGCAGCGACAACGTCGCCCGTCACCGTCACGGCGGATGTGCCATCCGTCGCGGTGAGGGTCATCATCTGGCCGGGAAAGGCCGTCAGCACCACGTCGCAGGGAATGGGCGGGATGGTCATGGCCCGGGCGGCTTCCAGCTGGGCGGCGCTGGTCAGCCTGACCACCGCGTCCCCCGGGGACACCCGCATATCCGGGCGCAATCGCAGCACGGCGATGCCGCCCGCAGGCGTGTCATGCCCGCTATACACCATCTCCGCGTCGCCCTGTCGGGTGCGGAGCTGTAATCCGTCGCCGTCCTGCAAATCGCGGCTCAGCCTCACCCGGGCCATGCCGCCCGCCACGGCCTCGACGGCGCCAAGCGCCACACCGCCGTGGTTCACCCGGTCGGGGTAAATCACATCCGCGTCCTGCGCGCCCAGGGCATACCCATCCATGAAGCCGCCCCGGGAGAAAATCTGCATGAGGCCATCCCGCTCCGCCTCGTCCGCCGGGCGGAAGGCGCCCGCTTCCAGCAAATCAATGCCCCTGCGGTAGCTGCTCGCGATGGTTGCCACATATTCGGGGCGCTTCAGGCGGCCCTCCAGCTTGACCGAGCACGCCCCAGCCCTCCATAGCTCCGGCAGATGGTCTCGCAAGCACACATCCCGCGGGCTGAGCCACGCCGCCGTTTTGCCCCGATAGGTGTAGGGCAGGCGGCAGGGCTGGGCGCACCGGCCGCGATTGCCGCTGCGTCCGCCGAGCATGGAGGAAAACAGGCATTGCCCGCTGACCGCCACGCACTGCGCGCCATGCCCGAACACCTCAATCTCCAGGCCCACATCGGCAGCACGGCGAATCTCCTCCAGGGAGCATTCCCGGGCCAGCACCGTGCGCGTCAGCCCATGTCGCTGGCAGAAGGCTACGCCGGCGGCATTGTGCAGCGCCATCTGCGTGGAGGCATGGACGGGCAAATCGGGGAAGCAGGTGCGGCAGAGGTGCATCACGCCCAGATCCTGCACCAGCACCGCGTCCACCCGCACCTCGTTGAGCAGCCACAGCACCTCCAGCACCCGGGGGAGCTCCTCGTCCTTGACAAGGGTGTTGACCGTCACATGCACGCGGATATGGTGCAAATGGGCAAAATGCACGGCCTCGCGCAGGGCGGCTTCATCGAAATTGCCCGCGCCAGCCCGGGCGGAAAAGGCAGCGTAGCCCAAATAGACCGCGTCAGCGCCTGCTGCTGCGGCACGATCCAAGGCCTCCCGGTTGCCTGCGGGGGCAAGGTTTTCCAGCTTCATGCGCGGTCACTCCGGATCATTCTCCGCCCGGCGCAGCGCGGTCAGCTCCCGGCGCAGACGGGCGTTTTCGTCATGAGCCTTCATCAGCTCGTCAGTGATGTTCAGCGATACCAGCACGGCAACGCTTTCCTTGCCAAGGCGCGTGGCGTAGGCAGTTTCGGTGATGCGGCGGTCCACATAGGCCGCCACGCGGCTCAGGTGCTCCGGGCTGTCCGAGGAAACGAGGGTGTACTCCTTCCCCGCCACGCGCACCGTCGTTGTCTGCTTTTCCATCATGTCCTCCGGAAATCAGCAATCGGCGCAGACCGGCGTATGTCCGCCATGATCTGCGCCGAAAAAGCGAATTACATCTGCTCAAAGGGATAGACCTGGCCGAAGGTTTCCACCCGGATGGACTTCATCCGCTGGTCAACCACGGGCTTGTCGCGCATGTCGCGCTTGGTGTTGACGATGTCCTCGGCGGTCTCCATGCCCTCCAGCACCTTGCCGAAGGCGGCATACTGCCCGTCCAGGTGGGGGCTGTCGGAGGTCATGATGAAGAACTGGCTGCCAGCGGAATCAGGCAGCATGCTGCGGGCCATGGACAGCACGCCATAGGTGTGCTTAAGGGGATTGTCCCAGCCGTTGATGGCGAACTCGCCCTTGATATGGTAGCCGGGGCCGCCGATGCCCACGCCCTTGGGGTCGCCGCCCTGGATCATGAAGCCGGGGATCACCCGGTGGAAGATCAGCCCGTCATAGAAGCCGGAATTCGCCAGCGCGATAAAGTTGCCCACGGACTGGGGCGCGACGTCGGGGTACAATTCGCCCTTCATCTCGCGGCCATCCTCCATGGTAATGACAAAAGTGGGATTCTGTGCCATCAAAGACACTCCTTTCCAAATACACAGGCAGATCGTCTGCGTCCTTTTCCGCAGAAATCTGCACATCGCCTATTGTACCAGCATTTGCAAAGAAATGCAAGTTTTCCGTGCAAATTCGCACTTTTCCGGCCTTATTTGTGGGAGGAAAGACATTCTGCGCACCCAAGCGGTGTTCATTCAACCTCAAAGAGCGCCCGTTTGCGTTCCACCATCTCGTCCACGCGGCTGATGTAGTGCTCGATGTTGGTCACATTCGGCGCGCGGCCGATGTGTCCCTCGTCCTCGTACACGCGCTTGCTGATGCCGCCCGTGCCCATGGCCAGGATATGGGTCGTTTCCTCCATGATGTCCACATTGTACTGGCAACCGTGTCCCGGGATGGCATAGCCGATGTTCTCCTGATTGCCCGCCATATTCTTTTGCCGGTAGAGGTAATAAGGCTGCATGCCCAGCTTCCTGGCGGTTTGCAATCCCAATTCGACCATCTGCGTGGCTTCCATGCCGTCGGGGAAGCGGTAGTTCTCAAAGTGAAGCCGGGTTGAGCGCTTGATGGCCAGGGTGTGCACCGTCAGGCTCTCGGGGGCAAGGCGGAGGGCCTCGTCCATCGTGTGGGCGAAATCCGCCACCGTTTCACCTGGCAGCCCGGCAATCACGTCCATGTTGATGTGGTGGATGCCCGCCGCCCGGGCCATGGCGTAGGCGTCAACCACCTGTCGGGCTGTGTGCGCCCGCCCGATGATGCACAGCGTATCGTCATTCATGGTCTGGGGATTGATGCTGATGCGCCCCACCCCTGCCGCCTGGATGGCCGCCAGCTTCCCCGGGGTGATGGTGTCCGGGCGGCCCGCTTCCACAGTATATTCCATCGCGCCGGGATAGCAGCGCATCATCTGCTGCAGCAGACGGGTGAGCTGGGCCTCGTTCAGGCTGGTGGGCGTACCGCCGCCCACATACA
>JAQXLU010000043.1 GCA_029012285.1 Clostridiales bacterium
CATGCAGGAGAAGGGCTGGATCACCGCGCTGGGCGGCGGCAGCGACAGCCGCAAGAAGGAATACATCATCACCGACAAGGGCCGGGAGATTCTGCGCGCCGAATACGCCCGGCTGGTGGAGCTGGTAGAGAACGGGCGCGCGATTCTGGAGGGGAAAGAAGAATGAGAACAGTCTGTCACAAGTGGTTTTGGGCCTGGGAGTTTGAGGAGGAGGAAGCGTGGCTCAACGAGATGGCCAGGATGGGCAAGGCACTGGTGAACGCCCGCTACCTGACCTACGAGTTCGAGGACAGCGCCCCCGGCGAATACGCCATCCGCCTGGAAATGCTGTCCGACTCCCCCAGCAGCGCCGAAGGCAGGCAGTACCTCGCCTTTGTGGAGGAAACCGGCGCGGAGCACGTCGGCAGGGTGCTCAAGTGGGTGTACTTTCGCAAAAAGGTGGCGGACGGCCCCTTCGAGCTCCACGGGGATAACGCCACCCGCATCCGGCACCTCAAGGGCATCATGCGCCTGATGGCGATCCTGTTCTTCATGGAGGTCTCGGTGAGCTTTGGCAACCTGAGTATCGCCATCGGCATGGGGTCGATGACGAACCTGTGGTGCGCGCTGCTCTGCGGCGGCGTAGCGGGACTGCTGGTCCAGGGCTATATCAAGCTGAACGAACGGAAGAAGCGCCTGGAAAAGGACGCCCAGCTGTTTGAATAGGAGGAAAGCGCATGAATAGCGAAAGAAAGCCCGCCGCCTGGTACGCCTGGTATGCCCTCGCGCTGGTGCTGGCGGTGGCCGCCATCGTTCTGCTGGTGCTGGCGATGAAAACGGAATCCGGCAGCAAGCAGAACCTGCTCATCGCCGGGCAGATCTGCGCGAATGTCGGGCTGATTCTCTGCCTGTGGCGCAACCGGAAGAACAGGGGGAAATCAGCATGAAGGAGTTCCTTGATGCCGCCCTGCCCTGGATCCTCATGGGGCTGGCGCTGGCGCTGTGCTTCGCGTATTACAGCAAAAAGGATGAGAAGTAACGGTGCAGCCCAGGGGGACGGACCGTTTGCGAACACAACCGCCGCCATCCTGGCTGCACCCGCTTGCATCCCCCGCCGAAATATGCTATCATCATCTCAAAAGGAGCTGATACGCATGAACCGAACCGACCTGTTGGCCCGCGCTGACGCATGGATCGCCGCCCACCGGGAGGAGTACATCACCGAATTGCAGCAAATCGCCCGCATCCCCTCCGTCAGCCGCGCGGACCTGGCCCAGCCCGGCGCGCCCTTTGGCCCGGATTGCCGCCGGGTGCTTGACTACGCCCTGGAACGAGGCCGCTTTTACGGCTTTGACACCGCTGACCACGAGGGCTACGCCGGCTCGATCATCCTGGGCGATGGCGAGCATGCCATTGGCGTGATTGCCCACCTGGACGTGGTGCCCGTGGGGGACGGCTGGGTCTACCCGCCCTTTGGCGCGACCTATCTGCCGGAGCATGACGTGCTCATCGGCCGCGGCGTGGACGACAACAAATCCGCCTTCGTGGCGGGGCTTTTCGCCATGCGGATGCTGCGGGAGTTCGGCGTGCCCATGCGCCATGGCGTGCGCCTCATCTGCGGAACCAGCGAGGAAACCGGCATGCAGGATATGCAAGCCCTCCGCCGGATGGGCCATCGCTTCCCGGACACCTCCCTTGTTCCGGACGCGGGCTTCCCGGTCAACTACGCCCAAAAGGGCATGATCGACGGCGCGCTCACCATCCCCTGCGCGGGCAATCTGACAATGCTGGACGCAGGCTCGGTGCGCAATGTCATCCCGGATGAGGCGGTGTGCGTCATCGACGCGGACATCGGCACAGTGCGCGCTGCCCTGGCCGATCTTGATCCGGCGGATGCAGCCCTGCTCACCCTGACCAGCGAGGGGGCGGGGACGCGCATCGTGGCGAAGGGCAAATCGGGCCACGCGGCGCATCCCGCCGGGGGCGACAACGCCATCGCCCGGCTATCGCGGGTGCTGAATGCCTCCGGTTTGCTGTGCGGCACGGCCCGGGAGGCCATCGCCGCGTTGACCGATCTGACCCAGGATGCATACGGCATCTCCGAGGGTGTGGCCTTCACCGACGAACCCTCGGGCGAGCTGACCCTGGTATACGGCGTGGCGCATTTGCAAGGCGGTGTGCTGACCCTTTCCGTGGACTGCCGCTACCCCGTGACCATGGACGGTACGCAGCTGGAAGCCGGCCTCCGCCGGGCCTGGGCCGAACGCGGCTTCACCGTGCAAGCATTCGACCTGTCCGCGCCCTTCTATATCCCCGTGGACGATCCCCGCGTGGTGGCGCTGCAGGCCCTGTACAAGGACGTGACCGGCCGGGACGATCAGCCCTACGCCATGGGCGGCGGCACCTATTCCCGGGCAGTGCCGGGGGCGATCTCCTTCGGGCCGGGCATGCCGGGAATCAAGCGGGATGTTTCCGCCTTCCTGCCCGAGGGCCACGGCGGCGCCCACGGCCGGGACGAGGTGCTGCCCATCGACAAGCTGCTGACCGTATCGCGCATCTATGTCGCCGCCCTGGCGGAATTGGACGCGGTGGTGGAATAGTTGCCTATGCAGATCACCACAAAACGATTGCTGATCCGCCCCATCCATCAGGAGGACTGGCCCAGCATCCGCGCCATATGGGAGGACTTCTCCCACTCCCCCTACGCGCAGTACGACAAACCCCACAGCACCGACCCGGAGGACGTGCGCGCCCGCATCGCCCGGTGGGCCAGGTACACCGCGCAGGGCATGGAGCACATCTTTTTTGCCGTCTGCCGCCAGGACAGGGTGATTGGCTACATCGCCTTCAACCGCCGGGCGCAGGGGTATGAGATCGGCTACTGCTTCCATTCCGCCAGCCATGGCAAGGGCTACGCCCGGGAGGCTCACGCGGCGCTCTTTGCGGCCCTGGGGGGAAAGGGCATCACCCACTTTACCGCCGGCACGGCGCTGGCCAACACCCCCTCGGTGCGCCTGCTGACTTCCCTGGGCTTCCGCCTGACGGGCACGGAGAAGGTCAGCTTCTACCAGGATGCGTCCGGGCGGGACATCGTCTTTGACGGCGGCATCTTTGCCTTATCACTGGACAAGGAGGGAGACCATGGACATCGCGAAGCTGCCGAAATGGCATTTTGACCTGACCGAGGGCGCAGCGAATTACCTGCTGGGCCTGGTCCTGGCGGGGAAAAAGCGCGCCACCAGCAGCAGTTTGCGGGGGTACGAAATGGAGGGCGAGCCGATCCCGAAGGCGGGGGACCTGAGCGTCATCACCGACTGGGACGGCAACCCCCGCTGCGTCATCCGCACGACGAATGTGCGCATCCTGCCCTTTGACGAAATAACCTTCGACATCGCCCGCCTTGAGGGCGAGGACGAATGCCTGGAATCCTGGCGGCAGCATCACCGGTCGTTCTTCGGGGCGGAATCGAAGGAGATCGGGTATGTGTTTGACGAGCAGATGCCGGTAATCTTTGAGGAGTTTGAGGTGGTCGAGGTGCTCTGACGGCCCTCCCTATGACGAATCACGAAATACCAAAAGGGGCTGAAGGCTTCGCATGTGAACGAAGCCTTCAGCCCCTTGCATTTATCCTAATCTAGGTTGAAGATCCCGCCCTCCAGAGCGCTGCGGGCAGCCAGGATGTACTTGCTTGTGTCCAGGGGATCGACGCTGCGGCGAGGGGCGGTGGCGCCCAGCTCCAGCGGGCAGTCCCGGTAGCCGTGGAGCTTCACGCTCATGCTGCCCCGTCCGCTGGTGACGCTGGCCAGGGTCGCAGCGTAGTCAATACTGGTCGCCACGGGGATCAGGGCGGTCAGCAGCACACGATCCGCGTCGGTTTGGGTGTGGATCACCTCGCCGCGCATCAGGGCCACGTCGCTCATCACCCGGCCCACGCAGTCCGGCGGGAGCAGGAAGCGGCTTTCCAGGATGGGCTCCAGCAGCGTGGCGCCGCCCCGGGCCAATCCGTCCTGGATGCCCCAGGGCGTGGCGACGATGAAATCCAGCGGGTGGGTGTGGAACTGGTGGGAATTGCCCTCCACCAGGGTGATGTTCACGTCCGTCACCTGCCAGCCCAGCCGCCCCTGATGGAGCGCCAGGGGCAGCGCCTGCTCCACCTGATGCTGATAGCGCGCGGGAATCTGCCGCACCGGTACGATGGAGCGGAAGGTCACGCCGCTGCCGCGGGGCGCGGGCTCGATCTCAAAGCGCATGATGGCCCAGCAGGGCTTGGGCATGGTGTAGGCAACAAATCCCGAGGCAGGCCGCGCAATCGTCTCCCGGTAGATCACCGCCGGCTTGGAGAAGGTGACCTTCATGCCAAAGCGGGTCAGCAGCAGCTCCTGAATGATTTCCAGCTGAATGGTGCCCATCACATGCAACTGCAATTCGTCCAGCGCCTTGGTGTAGCGCAGCTGCAAGAGCGGATCCTCCGCGCTGAGCGCCTCACAGGCGGCACGCAGGGCCTGCATATCCTCGTTTTTCTCGGGGATCACCTGCACGGTGATCAGCGGCGTGCGCAGGTGACCGGGCTCCACGCGGCGGGGCAGACGCGCGGCATCGCCCAGGGTCTGCCCGACCCGGACGTCCCCCAGGCCGTACACCACGCCGATCTCCCCGTAAGCGAGGCTGCCCGCGTCGCTGCCATCCACCCGGCGAATCTGCGTGATCTTGCGCTGCACCTGCTTTTCCTCGCCCGTCAGGGGATCCACCCCGGCGGGCAATGTGATGGGCGCGCGGTTCTCGATGGCTCCGCCGTACAATCGCACCCACACGCCCCGGCCCAGCATCCGATCCTGGGTGGATGCGAACACCACGCCGCACAGCTCGTCCCCGGTGGAAGCGGGCATCGGCAGGAAGTCCACCATCGCGTCCAGCAGGGGGACGACGCCCTCGTCCCGCAATGCCGAGCCGCACAGCACCGGATACGCCCCGGCGCGGCGGGTCAGACCCACCAGGCGCTCCCGGATGAAGGTAGGCGCGAAGCTCTCCCCGGCAAGGTATCGTTCCAGCAGCGCATCGTCCTGCGCGCAGACAAACTCGGTCACCGCCTCGGCATCCGACAGGAGCACCGCATCCGGCGTCAGCAGTCGGTGTATCTGCGACAGCACGCGGCCCACATCCGCACCCTCGCGGTCGGTCTTGTTCAGGAAGAAAAGCGTGGGGATGGCTTGCTCCCGCAGCGCATGGAAGAGGGTTTCCGTGTGGGGCTGAACGCCCTCCACCGCACAAACCACCATCACCGCAGCGTCCAGCGCCCACAAGGAGCGCTCCACCTCGGCGGAAAAGTCGACATGCCCGGGGGTGTCGATGAGCCGAATATGCACGCCCCGCCAATTTAAGCTGACACAGGTGGCCTTCACGGAAATGCCCCGACGCCGCTCCACCGGCAGATTGTCGGTATGGGCCGTGCCCTCGTCGACGCTCCCGACCCGGCGGATCGCCCCGGAATGCATCAGAAGCTGCTCGGACAGGGTGGTTTTCCCTGCGTCCACGTGGGCGAAAAT
>JAQXLU010000044.1 GCA_029012285.1 Clostridiales bacterium
CTTGCATGTGTTAAGCACGCCGCCAGCGTTCGTCCTGAGCCAGGATCAAACTCTTTCATTTAATCCTGTATTACTAACCGGTCCCCCGGCCAGCTTCAACTCATTCGGAATTACTGTCTTCTCTTTGCGTTTCTATTTCGTCTGTATCGTTTTCAAGGTTCAGTGCCGGACTCTCGCGTCACCGCGCGAGTCAGCTTGTATATATTATCATCTGTGTCCGGGAATGTCAACAGTTTTTTGAAACGATTTCTCGAATATTTTGATCTTTCTGCATATGTCGAACTATCCATCATTGGATAAACGCCAAAAAGGTACCTATACCGTTTGATAGGAACAATACTCCCAAAGAACGTTCGTTTCATAAGCAGTTGCCCTATGTCCTATTTCTACTTTTGCCACAGCAGCCCTCTTGACATTTCCTTCCGCCTTGTCTATAATGCAAACAATCGTTCCCCTACCGCATCCGCTAAGAGGAACAGAACCACACAAGGGAGGTTGGGTCTATGACGAAAAAGGAACTGCTGTCCACCTATCGCACCATATTGATTGAACTGGAGGAAATTCAGCATCAGCTGAACCGCATTGGCTCAGACGGGCGGCCCAGCGGCAGCCGCAGCGCACAGACAGATGCCGTCCCCCGCGGCACGAACAACCCGGCCGCAGCAGCCATCCAGCTGGCGGATGGTCTGGAGGCGATGAAGCGCCAAAAGGAGGCGGAGCTTACGCGGCTGGGTAAGCAGATTGATCTGCTGCTGAAGGAAATCAAGGACTTCCGCACCTACTGCGTCATCCAGCAATTCTATCTGTTTGCCAAGACGGATGAACAGGTAGCCCAAACGATGTCCATGAGCAGATCCCGGGTGAATCAGATCCGCATCGAATACCTGAACGCCGTCTGACATGCACGGTCGGTACTGGCACTTACAGGATTGCACTGGATACCGCTGGAATTCATTCACAAAAATTGTCTTGCATTATCATGAACCCCGTGATATGATGCTATCACGAAACAGTGCAAACATTTGTTCGCTGTTTCGGAAGCTGTTCCTCCCGCCAGGGAACACATCCCATCATCCTGCATGATCGAAAGGAGGCACTGAATGAACGATCCCCATCCTGGCAGCTCGCCGGACATCGCCACGCCAGACGAGGTACTTGCCACCTTCACCGAGCTGATGCGGAGCGACAAGGCCGCCGAGAGGCTCAAGGCGGCCGAGCAGCTGGCCAAGTACCACAGCCTCTTCTCCCCCAGGGAGGAGGCTGCCGACCTGACCCAGGCTGCGTCCGCGGTGGATGCAGCGGTGGCGGACATCCTGAGCAGGCGGGACGACCATGCGTAGGGCGGCGCTGGAGCTGCTGCTGACCCGTCCTGCACAAGTGGCGCGCATGTGCGGGCTGGACAGGCTGACGGACGAGCTTCATGGGGCGTGGATGCAGGAGATGCTCCTCGGGACGGAGGACATGACCTTGCTGGCCCATCGCGGGAGCTACAAGACCACCTGCCTGTCCTTCGCGATGGCTGCGATGCTGCTTTCCTTCCCCCACCGGAACATCATCTTCATGCGCAAGACGGATGAGGATGTGACCGAGGTCATCCGGCAGGTGAAGCTGCTGCTGCGGACGGATGCGATGCGGCATTTGTCCCAGCTGATCTACGGCGCCCCGGTGGAGGTGCAAAGGACGGACATGTTCGCTGTGCAGCTGAGCTGCTACGCGGCGTTGCGCGGCGCGACGCAGCTCATCGGCCTGGGCACCGGCGGCTCGCTGACCGGCAAGCACGCGGACATCGTCATCACCGACGACATCGTCAACCTCCACGACCGCACCAGCGCCGCCGAGCGCAGCCGCATCCGCGCGGTGTACCAGGAGCTTCAGAACATCCGCAACCCGGGTGGACGCATCCTCAACACGGGCACGCCCTGGCACCCGGAGGACGCCATCTCCCTCATGCCCAACATCCGCAGGTGTGACTGCTATCATTCGGGGCTGCTGAGGGAGGAGGACATCCTCCAGCTGCAAAGGGCGATGAGCCCGTCGCTGTTTGCGGCGAACTACGAGCTGCGGCACATCGCGACGGAGGGGGCGCTCTTTGGGAGCTGTCCCCCGGTCAACGGGGATGCGGCGCTGCTGCGGGACGGCGTGGCCCATGTGGACGCCGCCTATGGTGGGGACGACTTCACAGCACTCACCTGCGGGCGGATCGTCGGGGATCAGCTGCTGCTCTACGGCCGGCTGTGGCAAAAGCATGTGGACGCGGTGATGGCGGAGATCATCGCCGCATGCGACCAGCTGATGTGTGGGCCCATTCTGTGCGAAACCAACGGCGACAAGGGCTACGTTGCAAGGGAGCTTCGCGCGGGGGGCGCCGCGGTCAGACCTTATGCCGAAACCATGAACAAGCACATCAAGATCTCCACGCTGCTGCGCAAATGGTGGCCCAGGGTGGTGTTCGTGCAGGGCACGGACAGGGCGTACATCGACCAGATTCTGGACTACACCGCTTCAGCCGCCCACGACGATGCGCCGGACAGCGCCGCCTGCCTCATCCGCGCGCTGGAACGAAGCCGCCGCTGAGGCTCCCCAATTCCCATGTAAAGGAGTGAAAACATGTTCACCGACATCACCTGGCAGGACTACCTGGCCGCTTCCGACCGGGAGGCCCTGCTGCTGGAGGCCATCCGCCGCTACAAGGCCTCCCCCGAATTCCACCGGGCGCTGGAGGCCAACTGCTACTTCCGCGGCGAAAACACGCAGGTGGCCCGCAAAACCGTGCTGCGCGCCCGGAAGATGGAGGGACTGGACGCAAACGGCCGCCGCCGCGTCCGCACCGGCACGGAGGACGTGGTGGGCCACCGCATCGCCAGCGCGTTCCTGTTCCGGTTTGTGACCCAGCAGAACCAGTTCCTGCTCTCCGAGGGCGTAAGCCTGCCCGAGGCGTGCAAGCAGGCCCTGGGCGCTGACTTCGATCATCAGCTGGAGCATCTGGGGGAATGTGCACTGCTCCAGGGCTGCGCCTGGGGCTTCTGGAACGCGGATCACATCGAGGTCGTCGAGGCGGCGAAGAACGCCTTTTCCGGCTTCTTCCCGCTGCTGGATGAGATGAGCGGCGAAATGATGCTGGGCGTGCAGTTCTGGCAGATCGCCCCGGAGCGGCCGATGTATGTGCGCATCTTTGACCAGCAGGGCGCGCGCATCCTCCGGGAGGATCGCCAGGGGCTGAGCGTGGTGGTGGCGCACGAGCCCTACCGCCGCAGCCGCTTTGAGGACGCGCTGGGCACGAGCATCCTCGTTGAGGAAGGATATGGCCGGCTGCCGCTGATTCCGCTCAAGGCCAACGCCGACGGCACAAGCGAATTAACCCCCGCCATCAAGGCCAAGATCGACGCCTTCGACACCATCCTCTCCGACTTTGCCGACAACCTGGACCGGGCCAACGATGTATACTGGGTGCTGAACAACTTCGGCGGCACGATGGACGAGGTAGCCGAGCTGCTGGAGCAGATCAACCGGGTGAAAGCCGTGGCGAATTTCTCCGACGGCTCCGGCAGCGGCGCGACCGCCGAGCCCCGCACCATCGAGGTGCCCTACAACGCCCGGCGGGAGGCCCTCGACCTGCTGGAGCGCGCCCTCTACCAGGACTACATGGCCCTGGATATGGACGCCATCACCGGCGGCAGCCTGACCAATGTAGCCATCCGCGCCGCCACCGCCAACCTCAACCTCAAGGCGGATCGTTATGAATGGCAACTGCGCCATTTCGTGCAGGAGCTGCTGGCGATGCTGGGACTCCCCACGCAGGACATCCGCTTTGTCCGCCAGACCATCACCAACGAGAGCGAGGTCGTGCAGGACATTTACGCCATGCGCCAGGACATCGACCAGCGCACCGCACTGCGGCTCAACCCCTACATCCAGGAGGAGGACATCGAGCCGCTGATGGAAAACACCCCAGCTTAACCCCACTGCCAGGCACGAAGCACCGTGCCTGTTTTTGATTGGAGGAACATGACATGTCACTGACCCGCAAGCTCCTCAAGGAACTGGAGCTGAACGATGCCGCCATCGAGCGCATCATCGCCGTCCATGTGGACACGGTGGATGCCCTGCGGCAGGAACGCGACGAGGCCCAGGCTCGCGCCCAGCAGCGCGAGGCAAGCTTGGCCGAGCGGGACGAGCTGCGCACCCTTGTTGAGACCCGCGAGCAGGAGGCTGCCTCCGCCCGGGAGGAGCTCCAAGCCTACCGCGCACAGGTCGAAGCGGCGCAGCATACCGCCGCAAGGCGCGCCGCGCTCTCCGACGCACTCTCGGCCCAGGGGGCCAATCCCCAGGCGCTGCCGCTGCTGCTGGACGCCATCAGCCTCCCCGAGGAGGCCTGGTCCGGCGACACGCTTCAAGACGCATCCGCCGCATTGCAGCCCTGGCGCGCCAAGTACAGCGCGCTTTTTGCCGTCAAGTCACCCATCCCCGTCACGAAGGTCGCGCCGCCTATGCAAGGCGGCGGATTGCTCACCCCCGCGGACGTGAAGCGCATGTCCGCCGCTGACATCAACCGTCACTGGAGCGCCGTGAAGGGCGCGCTCCAAAACAACTGAGCTTACAGGAGGTAACGCATTATGGCGATTTCCAACTTCATTCCCCAGGTCTGGTCTGCCCGTCTGCAGGAGAATCTGCGCAAGGCACTGGTCTTTGGCGCGCTGTGCAACCGCAACTACGAGGGCGACATCGCCCAGTGGGGCGACACCGTGCACATCAACACCCTGAACGACATCACCGTTCGGGCATACACGCCCACCGCAGCGATTGCCGACCCCGAGCAGCTCTCCGGCACCGACACCACGCTGACCATCGACCACGGCGCTTACTACAACTTCTACATCAACGACGTGGACGCCGCCCAGGCCTGCGCCGACGTGATGGACGCGGCCATGCGCAACGCCGCTTATCAGCTGGCCGCCGACGCGGAGAACTACATCATCACCACCATCCGCCAGGGCGCGGGCAAGAAGGTGACCGCGCCCATGCCCACCCCCCAGGACGGCAAGCTCTACGAAAAGCTCCTGGAGATCAAGACCACCTTCGACGAGGCCGGCGTGCCCCGCTACGACCGCAAGCTGGTCATTCCCCCCGCCATGGAGGCCATGCTGCTGATGGACAGCCGCTTCATCACCGGCTCCTCCGCCGCCGCAGAGCACCTGGCGGAGGGCGCTGTGGGTCGCGCGCTGGGCTTTGACATCTACATCAGCGTGGATCTGGATGACGAGATCATCGCGATGATCCCCGACGCGGTCACCTTTGCCAACCAGATCACCAAGGTGGACGCTTACCGCCCCGAGAAGGGCTTTTCCGACGGCCTGAAGGGCCTGTGTCTTTCCGGCGCGAAGGTCATCCTGCCCGACGCGGTGCTGGTGTGCACCCTGACCGCCTGATCAACCGGCTGCATGCGCCTTCTGTACAAGGGGTACATGCAGCCCCTTTTTCATATGAAAGGAGGATCGCATGACTGTCAAGGTTTCTGATGTGATGCGCCACGTCCGCAACTACTTTGTCCGCGCCGCGCACAGCGGCAGCTGGACGCACACCGCCGGCCGCTTGTCCCCCGGGGAGGGCTTCGCGCCGGGGATGTGGATCGCCGTCACCGGGGAGGACGCGCCCCGGGGCGTGTTCCAGCTGGACGAGCAGGGCGGCATCCCCGGCCTGGGGGAGAGGAGCTGGCAGGGGGTGATCTGCATCCTGGAGCCCCCGGCGGATTTTCTCCGCCTGTGCGGGGACATCGGCTGCTGGGCGGCGGCCAACCCCGATCCCGCCGTCACCGCAGAGTCGCTGGGGGATTACCGCCAGAGTCGCCGCGCCCTCACCTGGGAGAGCGCCTTTGCCCCAGCCCTCCACCCCTACCGGCGCATGTACCCGGAGGTGGAGATATGATCGAAAGGTGGTTTGAGCCCTTCACCCTGCTGGAGAAGGAAGCCTCCCCGGACGGGCTGGGCGGCGAAGCCGTCACCTTCACCCCGGGCATGGTCTTCCAGGGGGTCATCAGCCGCACCGCCTGCGCCGAGAAGGACGCTGCGGGGCGCTTCATCCTGGAGGAAAACCCGGTGCTACTGCATGAATTCGACGTGACCCTTGCCCCGGGCGACCACGTTCGCCGGGAGAATACTGGCGCTGTCTACCGCGTCGTGGATGGCTCGGACAAGCTGCGCGCCCCGGCCCATTCCGGATTGCGCTTTGCCCAGGTGCGCGTGAAAAAGGTGGTGCTGCCGTGCTGACGAGCATCTTCCGCGCCCTGTGCGAGCATATGGCGCCCCTGGGGCTGCCCGTCTACCTGGCGCAATGTGTGCCATCCGACGCCGTGTTCCCCTATATCACCGCAAAGATCACCGTGCCGCTGTCCACCCATGCGACGGGGGCTGTCACGCTGACCCTTTACGCGCCGGGCGACCAGCCCCACAGCCGCTTCGTTTCCCTGGCCGATGAGCTGCTGACGCTGCTCCCCGCCCATGGGTTTCACCTGGATACGGACGCATGCTCCCTCGCCTTGCGCCAGGAGGGCGGCGCGATGTGCGTGCGGGAGGGCGCGGCTCTGGGCGTGAGAGGCGTGTGGAAGCTGCGCTGCTTCCCCGCCCGAAAGGAGGCGTCCCATGCTGCCAGCCTTTGATTGCGCGCTCAACGGCGTGGCGCTATCCAGCCTGGACAGCCGCCTCTGCGTGCTGGACATCCGGCAGGATGCGCCGAAGCACCGCGCCATGCAGTCCTTCTCTGGACAGAGAATGCGCCGCCCGGAGCGGGACAGCCTGACGCTCCACATCGACCTTGTCCTCCACGAGGAGGAACCCATCCGCCGCCAGGCGCTGCTTAGCTCCGTCCACGCCTGGGCGGTCGGGGGCGGTTTGCTCCGCTGTTCCGACCGCCCCGGGCAGCGGCTATCGGTCGTCTGCACCGGGCTGGCCGCCATGTCCGCTGCAGACTGGACGGAGAAGATGACCCTCACCTTCCAGAGCGATGGCGCGCCCTACTGGGAGGATGAGGCAGCGACCACCGTGAGTGGCAGCGGCGCGATGGTGCTCGCCCTCCCCGGCACGGCGGAGGCCGCCCCGGTGGATGTGACGCTTGTCCAACAGGGCGGCAGCGCCGTCACGGCGGTGACGATCTCCGTCGGCGACACGTTTTTGCGCTTTGAGGGGCTCGCGTGGCAGTCGGGCAGCCGCTTCCAGCTGACCCAGGCAGACGGCCTGCTGCGGGCGGAGATCGACGGCCAAAGCGTCCTTCCCCATCGCACCGTAGACAGCGCGGACATGCTGCTGGCCCGCTGCGGCGCGGACAATACCGTCCAGGCCACAGCCGACAGGGCACTGACAGCTACCTTCTCAGCAAGGGGGCGGTATGTATGACGATCCGATTGCCCCGGCTGCTGGATGAAGGCTTGCGGGAGGTTTGCCGCCTGTCCCCGGTCCGGCTGTCGCTCACTCAGCGGCTGATGAATCGCTCCACCGCAGAGCTGCTTCTGCCGCCCGGCAGCCCGGAAACACCCCTGCGCGCCCTGATCGAGCTGTACGACGAGCACGGCAGCGCGGGCGTATTCCGGGTGAAGGAGGTGTCCGACACCCTGGGGCATCTGCGCAAGGTCACCTTGGAGCACAGCCTGTGCACCCTGCGGGACAGCATGCTCCCCGCCCAGGGCTTCACAGACAGCGTCCGCGGCGCGATAGCACGTATCCTGGATTGCCAGGAGCTTCCCCTGTGGACGGTGGGCGAGGTGGAGGCTCCGGAGGATCTGACCATCGTGTTCTCCACCGAGTACGCCGATCTGCTCCGCGCCCTGGAGGCGCTCGTCGGGATGCTCCCGGAGGGGTACGCGCTGGACTTCGACCAGAGCGTCACACCCTGGCTGCTCCACCTGCGCCAGCTCACCGACGCGCCCTTCTGTGAGGGACGGCTGAGCCGCAATCTGCAAAGCGTCCGCGTGGACAGGCGGAGCAACCGCCTCTGCACCCGGGTGTACCCCTTTGGCGCGGAGGTGGACACGGGCCGCGTCAGCCTGGTACCGCTCACAGGCCGCGACTACGAGCAGTCCGAGGCCGCAGCGGCCCTGGGGGTCGTCAGCCGTACCTTTGAGAACGACAAAATCTTCGACGCCCCCACCTTGCAGGATGTGGCCCGGTTGTACCTGGCCCGCCACGCTGCGCCGGAGGTGACCATCACGGTCAGCGCCGCCGATTTGTCCGCCGCCACGGGCGAGGCGGTCGACCGCTTCCGCCCCGGGCGCATGTGCCGCCTCTGCCTGCCGGAGATGGGCATGACCCTGCTGGAGCGCATCATCGCCGTGCACCGTCCGGACGTGTACGGCGCGCCCGGTCAGGTGCAGCTGACCCTGGCCAACTACCTGCGGCAGCTAAGCGAATCCGCCGAGGTGGACGAGCTGGTGCGCCAAGTCACCACCGGCAAGCTGCTGGGCGGCAAGATGACCGAGATTGTGCTGAAGAACCGGGCCTACGGCGCGCTCTACTCGCCGGTGGTGCACTACTTTGACATCGAGGACTGGGCCGCCGTGCTGGATGTGCACGTTCACTTCAGTGTGGACAGGAATGCCACCATGCGCAGCGTGCGGGTGGACGCGACCTATATCGACAACGAGGTGTGGAAGACCGGCAGCTTCAGCGCCATGCCCTATCTGCAGCGCAACGACCTGGGGCAGATTGCCCGGGGGCAGCACAAGCTGCTGTTCTACCCCTACGGCAGCAGCGCCGACGACGAGTGCGGCGTGAACAGCGAGATCACCCTGACGGTCATTACCAACACCGTGACATAAGGAGTAACCCATGATCCTGACAGAAATGCTGATGAACGCCGCCTCCGCGCCCATGCCGGATGCGCTGCTTCGCCCGGGCGACCGGGACGGCGATGTGCGCAATCTGCAGCGGATGCTGCGCGCCGTCGGGTACGAAATGGAGATCGACGGCCTGTTCGGGCGCATCACCCTGGAATGCGTGCGCTCCTTCCAAGCCAGCCATGGCCTGCCCCGGGACGGCGTGGTCGGGCCGGTCACCTGGCATGCGCTGCAAGCGGCCTGCGGGGAGGTGATAAGCGATGAGTGACGCCATCCTGGTGGCGATCATCTCCGGCGTATGCACATTGCTGGGCAGCTGCGGCGGCGTGATCGCCTCTTCCCGACTGACCCAATACCGCCTGGCCGCGCTGGAAAAGCAGGTGAACTGCCACAATCAGGTGATCGAGCGCACCTTTCGGCTCGAGGGGCGGATGGACGAATGCGAGCATGACATCCGCGATTTGAAAAATGGAATGAAATGAGGGATGCCGATGAAAATCAACTGGAAAGTCCGTTTGCGCAACAAGACCTGGCTGGCCTCGGTGATCGCGCTGGGGATCAGCTTCATCTACGACCTGCTATCCATGCTGGATATCGTGCCGTCCCTGTCGGAGGACTGGCTGCTGAGTCTGTGCCAGACCCTGCTGACACTGCTGACCGCCCTGGGTGTGGTGATCGACCCCACCACGGAGGGCGCTGGCGATTCCGACCGCGCCATGACCTACTGACCACCGCCCCCTGTTCCTTGCGAGCAGGGGCTTTTTTTGCATCCTTGCGCATCCCCCGCAGGCATGTTATAATGAAGGAAACCCGCAAAGGAGGTGTCCGCCTTGTCCACCCTCGTCCTTGCCGACATTCACGGCAATCTCCCCGCGCTGGAAGCCGTGCTGGCTCATCCTGCAGCGCGGCGGTGCGCGGACATCGTGTCCCTGGGGGACCATGTCAACTTCGGGCCTCAGAGCCGCCAGGTGCATGAGCAGCTGGTGCATTTGGGCGCTGCAATGCTGATGGGCAACCACGAGGAACGCCTCACCCGCCCCACGGACGCGGAATTCGACGGGTACAACTGGCGCCTTATGCGCTGGACAGCCCGACAGATGCAGGGCATCGACCTCCGCTTGCCCATGGATCTGCGCAGGGGGCGGGTGCTCTTCACCCACGGCACGCCTGGGCAGCCCTATCATCTGGTGCAGCCCAAGGAGGTGCCCGCGGTGCTGGACGCGCTGCCGGAGGGCGTCGAGCTGCTTGTATCAGGGCACAACCACACCTCCTGGGACGTGACCCATCGGGGGAAGCGAGGCATCAACCCCGGCAGCGCCGGCATGCGCGAGCTGCCCCCGGGGACGCCCGCCAACGCCCCCTGCGACATCGCCCAGGCCCCCTTTCTTGTGCTGGACGGCCCGGAGGTCACGCTCCACCATGCCGCCTACGACACCCGCGAAGTGGCCCGCGCCTACCTTGATCTCGGCGCATGCCAGGCCGCACCTGAGCTGTGCCGGGCCGTGCTCCATGTGATGCGCACCGCCGAGCCCCAGGGCGCGATGAAGCTCATCCGCCACGTCAGCGATGTCGCCACGCACATGGGGCTGACCCTCGGGGACGAGGCCGCCTGGCAAGTAGCCGACCGCAGCTTCCCCTGGGCGGAGGGCGTTTCCTCCTCA
>JAQXLU010000045.1 GCA_029012285.1 Clostridiales bacterium
CATTCCTTCTGTTTGGATACTTCATTTACTTTAAAAAGAAATACAATCTTATCAACGGTTTTGAGGCGGATTTCAAAGCCGGTCGGAAGAAAGAAGAATACGCAAAGAAAGTGGGAAAGATAGAGTTTGTTGTTGGTATAGTTCTGCTTATCACAGGTGTTGCACTTATTCTGTTTGCCTAATAAATTCCAGTTTATCATCGTGCGCCTACATCAAAACCGCGCCCCAGCCTTACGCTGCGGCGCGGTTTTTGTTGTGTTTCTCAGTGCGGCAGGCTGACGGAGAACACCTCGTTGTGGCTCATCACGATAGCGTAGCCGTTGTCGGTCAGGCCCACAAAGGCGGTGACGGGGCGGTCGTCGGGCAGGTTCATGTCATAGGCATAGAAGCGCTGGCTGTTGACGTTGCCCGCGTACAGGAAGGTCTCGGAGAAGGCGTAGAGCCGCCCCTTCTCGATCGCCGCGCCCACACAGGAGGAGGGCAGGGTGTAGCGGCGATCCAGGGAGGAGGAGAACACCCGCAGCTCGGTGATGGACTGCACAGCGGAGGTTTGCGCCGTGGGGGCCAGCAGGAACTGGGTCGCGCCGCGCTCGGGCTCGGCGTGGTCGAGGTACTTCCAGCCGTACACCAGCATGGTGTCGTTGACGTTTTGCACGCCCTTGTAGTCGTAGACGTACATCTGCTGGGTGGTGAAAACGTTCAGCCGATTGTCCGCGTAGATGACCTTGTAGGCCAGATGCTCGCCCAGGTTGACCTCGCCCGTGTTCATCTGCCCGACCTGGTAGGTGTGCATGATGGTGGCGATGGCGGGGTTGTACACGTCGTAGGCGAGCGTCCACATGTATTCGTTGTTGTTGCCGTAGAAGCCGCAGTCCAGCAGCAGCATGCCGTCGTAGGCCTCGGGCTCGGTGTCCACCTGGGTGCCCTGCAGATCGCGGACGGTCAACGTGGCCTTCAGGTCGTCTCCGGTGATGATGGCGGCGTACTTCTTGCCAATGCGGGCAAACTGGATCGGCGCGTCCATGGATTCATTGTAGGACGGGCGACCCTTGGCGTCCACGATGAACAGCTGGGACCCGGCCCAGATCACCAGGTGATTCTCCGACACGGAAAAGGACGCGCCCTCACCCACGGGATAGGACCATTCAATCCCGCCGCCCGCGTTGACAAAGTGGATGGACGCGCCGTCGTAGTACAGCACGCCGTCCTGGAACACGGTGACCTCCTGGTCGGCATAGCAGGGGAGGGACAGGGCAGTGACGGCGCTGGTGCGGGTCAGGTAGTTGATCAGGTTGACCGCGCCGATGATCAGCAGCACCACGGTGATAAGGATGATCCAGTTGCGCAGCTGCTTCCGGTGCTTGCGCCGGGCTTCCTCCTGGTTGACCAGAAGGGTCTTGTCCTTGCTCTTCATTGAAATCTCCTAATCTCCCTTTCGAGGATGATGGCGTGAAAAAGCGTGCACCCCGATCGTCAGGGTACACGCTATTATAGCAGGAAAAGGGCGATGTTGCAACCGCAATCAGAGGTTTTCAAGCATCGCGACCATCTCCGCGAAGCTGCCCTGCGCGCCCGTCCAGGGGTGATCGGCATCCATCAGGCGGCAGTCGGTCACCAGATAGGCCGCCATCCCAGCCGCCGTGGCGCATTGCATGTCCTCCCGGTCGTCATTGCCAATCACCAGGCACTGCCCGGGGTCGAGGTGGAGCCGGTCGCAGATGTCCGCGAAATAGGCGGGATTGGGCTTGCAGTGCCGGTCGGAGGTGTAGCAGGTCACCAGGTCGAAATCCTCCGGGGTGAGGCCGATCCAGCTCAGCCGGGTGCGCTGCCCGTCCATGGGGAAGAGGGGATTGGTGGATAGCACCACCCGGTCGGCCTTTTCATGGGCTAGGCGGACGGCCTCCTTCGCCAGAGGATTGTCCCTTGTGGCAGCGCGGCAGGCCTCAAAGCCGTTGGCATAGAAGGCGTCGCAGATGGGCTCCAGCGTGGCGCGCTCCATGCGGGTCAGCCCGGTGAAGGTCTCCCAGAATACTTCCGCGTTGAGCTTGCCGGAGGTGTTGTTCATCATGGCCTTGGTGCTGGCCCAAAACGGCGTGATGAGCGTCTCCTGGGTGAAGCCCAGCGGAGCGAGCGCCTTCACCAGCGCGCCGATATAGCGCTTCATGAAGGCTTCCAGATCCATGGGGAGCAGTGTGCCGTCCAGGTCAAAGAGAATGGCCTGATAATGCATGGGGCGCCTCCTTCGCGGAAAATGAATGCGGGGTGCGGCAATCAGGCGGATGGCGCGGCGGGCGCTACCATCATATCGCGGACAAGCTGATCGAAGAACTTGACCACATTGTCGTTGTTGCCGGTCTCAAAGAAGATACACAGGTACAGATCGCTGCCGTCCAGCTGCAGCAGGCTGCTGAACCCGGGCAGTCCGGCGCAGGGGATGCCGTACTGGTGCTTTTCGCCGTCCAGCTCGTCGCAGGCGCGGTAGCCGCGGCTCAGGCTCACACCCGCCGCTTCCAAATCGGCAATCAGGTCGGGAAGCACCGTTTCCAGTGGCATGAAAGCGCCCTGGGCCGCGTAGCTTTGGAACTGCGTGCGGGGCAGCAGATACAGGTCGCAATCCCTGGCGGCAATGCGGGTTGCCAGGATCATATCGCCATACATTTCATCGGGAATGATCTGGTTGGCCAGCATTTCCTCCATGTCGGGCATGAGGGATTGCCGGACGTTCTCCATGTAGGTGTTCATCTCGGTGGCGTCAGCATTGGCATACAGGCCGAAGATGATCTTCTTCTCCTCCGGCGCCTGGGGCTTGGTGACGGAATAGATCAGATTCCACCCGAACACGGCCACCACGGCCAGCAGCGCATACTTCCATAGGGAATAGGTCAGATGATTCTGGAGCTTCTCTTTGTTGAGCGGTGTCTTCATGGGGATTTCCTTCCTTTGCAAGTGGTCGGTCCAAGCATAGCACTGCTGTGTGAAGTATCAATGAAGCATTCAGCCTTCCTACCCTACCATGGAATAGCCGTTTCGTCAAGCATCCACCGGGGGAACGAAGGGACGATTTGGAAGAAAAAAGCATGGAAATTGACAAATAAATCACATTGCCGAAAATTTGACAAATTGCGCAGAATCGTATATAATGGTCACAAATGTTTACCGGCTGATTCTGCTTGCGAGGGTGATGGGAATGACGATCGGGGAGGTCGCGAAGGCGTTGGATGCCAAATGGCTCTGCGGCGAGGAGGATGCCGACCAGGAGGTCCGCTATGCCTTCGCGTCGGACATGATGAGCGACGTGCTGGCCCATGTGGGCGAGGATACCATGCTGCTGACCGGGCTGATCAACAGCCAGTCCGTCCGCACGGCGGAAATGCTGGATGTGCCCTGCCTGGTGTTCGTGCGGGGCAAGAAGCCCCAGCAGGATGCGCTGGCGCGGGCCCGGCAGATCGGCTTGCCCGTGCTGATGACGGCCTGCTCCCTCTTTGAGGCCTGCGGGCGGCTCTATGCCGCCGGGATGCGGGCCTGCAAGCTCGAAGGATACAATGGAGATGCCGACGATGACGATGATTAAGGAAAGCTACCCCGTCAAGGCGAACGATATGACCGCCGCAGGGGATGTGTCCGCCCGTATCAAGCGGCAGATGAAGCAGCTGGGCATTCCCGCCAGCGTCGTGCGCCGCGTTTCCGTGGGCACCTATGAGGCGGAGATCAATTTGGTGATTCACTCCGACGGCGGCCGGATTGACTTTGAGATATCCCCCGAGGCCATCACCATCCGCGTGGTGGATGTGGGCCCCGGTATCTCCGACCTGAAGAAGGCCATGACCGAGGGCTGGTCCACCGCGTCCAACGAGGTGCGCAACATGGGCTTCGGCGCGGGCATGGGCTTGCCCAATATGAAGCGCAACGCGGATGAGTTTGCCATCCAGTCCACCGTCGGGGTGGGCACGGATATCACCATGGTGTTCAAAATCTGACCCTGAATGGGACTGCGATGAGCAAAGGAGGGCAGCGCAGTGAGTGACGAAGCACGCTATTTCCATTCGGTCCGGCTGGATGAGAGCAAGTGCACCGGCTGCACCAACTGCCTCAAGAGCTGCCCGACAGAGGCCATCCGCATCCGTAAGAACCGGGCGACCATCATCCGCGAGAGTTGCATTGACTGCGGCGAGTGCGTGCGCGTGTGCCCCCACCATGCCAAGGTCGCTGTGACTGACCCGCTGTCCATCATCCAGGACTATGAATACAAGATTGCCCTGCCTGCGCCCTCCCTATACGTGCAGTTCCAGCAGGTGCATCATTCCGACAAGATCATTGCCGCGCTCTACAAGCTGGGCTTTGACGAGGTCTTTGAGGTGGCCCGCGCGGCGGAGGTGGTGTCCTACGCCATCAGCCGCACGCTCATCAACGAGGATCGTCCCCGCCCGGTGATTTCCTCCGCCTGCCCGGCGGTGGTGCGGCTGATCCAGCAGAAATACCCCAGCTTGCTGGACAATGTGATTGACATCGTGTCCCCCATGGAGGCGGCGGCCCGCATCGCCAAGGAGGAAGCTGCGAAGAAGCGCGGCATCCCCATGGAGAAGATCGGCGCGTTCTTCATTTCCCCCTGCGCGGCGAAGCTCACCGACGTGCGCAATCCCTTGGGCATCGACAACTCCGCGGTGGACGGCGTGATCGCCATCAAGGATGTGTACACGCAGATTCAATCCCTGGTGAAGGAGGGCTTCACTCCGCTGGAGATCGAGCGCGCCAGCACGGTTGGCGTGCGCTGGGCCGTCCCCAGCGGCGAGGCCGAGGCCGTCGGCATGCGCCATTACCTGTGCGTGGACGGCATCGACAATGTGAAGCACGCCCTGGAGCAGATTGAGGACAGCCGCTTTGACCGCCTTGACTATGTGGAATTGATGGCTTGCGCCAACGGCTGCCTGGGCGGCCCGCTGGCGGTGGAGAACGGCTATGTGGCCAAGAGCCGCCTGAACGCCATCCTCCGCCACACGACGGACAAAACGGTGCAGCGCAGCGATATCTTCGAGAACGCCCACGAGAAATTCCGCATGACCCAGCCCATTGAGCCCAACGCCTCCCAGCAGCTGACCGGCACCATGCTCGAGCGCCTGGTGAAGGCGGCCCGTATGGAGGAAATCGAAAAGAGCTTGCCCGGGCTGGATTGCGGCTCCTGCGGCTCTCCCACCTGCCGCACCCTGGCGCAGGACATCGTGGGCGGATATGCGTCCGAGATGAACTGTATCTTCAAGCTCAACGAGCGCATCAGCGCCCTGGCGGGCGAGCTGGTGGCCCTGGGGGCTTCCACCCGCTTTTCCGTGGGCGGCAACCGCCAGGAAATCAGCGCCCAGCAGAGCACGACCGAGAAAGACAAGGAGGAGTAAGCGATGCAGGTATCCGAGTTTGTCCAGCTGTCCGGGGGCCGGGTGCTCACCGGCGATTATGAGGATCGAGCGATCCTGTGCGGCTACACCTGCGATCTCCTCAGCCATGTGATGGGCAAAGGGCAGGCGGATATGGCCTGGATCACTGTGCAGGCGCACATGAACGTCATTGCCGTGGCGGCGCTGATGGACTTCGCCTGCGTCATCATCCCCGAGGGGCTGCCGGTGGACGAAACCATCATTCACAAGGCCGCGGAGGAGGGCATCGTCATCATCTCCTGCGAGCAGACGGCCTACGAGCTGGTGGTGCTCCTGGCGGACAAGGGCGTTCCCTCCGCCCGCAAGGCATGAGGCTTGCCTGCGACCTCCACATCCACTCCTGTCTGTCCCCCTGCGGCGACATGCTGATGACCCCCAACAACATCGTGGGCATGGCCTTCATCAAGCAGCTGGACGCGATTGCCGTCTGCGACCATAACACGGCGGAAAACCTGCCCGCCGTGCAGGAGGTAGCGGACATGATGGGCGTGGTGCTCCTGCCCGGCATGGAGCTGACCACCAGGGAGGAGGCGCACATGCTCTGCTATTTCCCGGATGTGGACAGCTGCCTGGCCTTTGGCAGACAGGTGCATGCGCATCTGCCGCCAATCCCCAACCAACCGGCGTTCTTCGGCCGTCAGGTGCGCATGGACGGGCAGGACGAGGAAACCGGCGAGGAGGAAACGCTGCTCATCAGTGCCCTGGACTGGCCCTTTGAGGAATGTGAGCGGCAGATCCACCGCCACGGCGGACTATGCGTCCCGGCCCACATCAACCGCGGCAGCAACGGCGTGCTCAATGCCCTGGGCTTTTTGCCCCCCGGCGCGCGCTATGATGCGCTGGAGGTTTCAAGCGCCGTGCCATTGCCGGAGATGGACCTTTCCGGGTATCGGATTCTCCGTTCGTCCGATGCGCATTATTTGGAAAACATCCTGGAGCCCACCTTCACCCTGGAGACGCGGGAAAAGACCACGGCGGCGCTCTTTGACGCAATCGCTGGGCGCTGAACGGCATTCATACGGCAAATCTCACGATCGCCCGTCTCCCGGGCGGGCGCGTGATTGAAGCATACTACCTAATCTACGAGGAGGATGGAACAAGTGAGCTGTTGTAATTGCAACAACAACATGGACAAGTACGCTGCACTCAAGCAGGTGATCGACGAGCTCCGGAACGAGCCCGGTTGCCTGATGCCCATCATGCAGCAGGCGCAGGACATCTTCGGCTACCTGCCGGAGGATGTGCAGCACATCATTGCCAAGGAATTGGACATTCCCGTGAGCGATGTGTACGGCGTGGCGACCTTCTATGCGCAGTTCAACCTGGAGCCCAAGGGTAAGTACATCATCAGCGTCTGCTTGGGTACTGCCTGCTACGTCAAGGGCGCGCAGCTGGTGCTGGACGAGCTGGAAAAGGAGCTGGGCGTGCCCGCCGGCAGCACCACGCCCGACGGTTTGTTTACCCTGAACGCGACCCGCTGCCTGGGCGCTTGCGGCCTGGCTCCCGTCATCATGGTCAATGATGATGTGTATGGCCGCATGACCCCAGAGCAGGTGGCCGGCGTGATTGCCAAGTACCGCAGCTGACGGTGAAGCGCCATGATGCGTGAACTGGCGGACAATATCATGGATATTGCCCAGAATTCCATCTCCGCCGGCGCGAGCTTGACCGAGGTGCATGTGAAGGTCAGCCACCAGGACAACCGGATCACCTTCGTGTTCCGGGACGATGGCTGCGGCATGAGCCAGGAGCTGGTCAGGTCGGTGACGGAGCCCTTCACCACCACCCGCAAGACCCGCAAGGTCGGGCTGGGCCTGCCGTTGCTCAAGCAGACGGCGGAAATGACCGGCGGCACGATGGACGTTCAGTCCACCGTGGGCGTAGGCACTGTGGTGACAGCCACCTTCGGGCTTGACCACATCGACCGTCCTCCCATGGGGGATGTGGCGGGCGCGTGGTTCAGCCTGGTGGTGATGAATCCGGAGAAGGATTTCCTTTTCACCTACGATTACGACGGGCAGGCCTTCACCTTTGATACCCGCATCGTCCGGGAAACGGTGTCGCCCATCCCGCTCAATCAGATGGAAGTATCCGCCTGGATCAAGGAATGTATCCAAACCGAAATCAATGAACTGCATGGAGGTAATTTCACATGAAATCTTTGGCAGAACTGCAGGCCATCCGCAACAAGATGATCGAACAGGTCAACATGCGCAAGGATGACAACATTGATACCCGCGTCGTGGTCGGCATGGCGACCTGCGGCATTGCCGCTGGCGCCCGCCCCGTGATGTTGGAGTTTGTCGATGAGCTCAAGCGCCGTGGCCTGGAGAACGTGACCGTCGCCCAGACCGGCTGCATCGGCATGTGCCGCCTCGAGCCCATGGTGGAGGTGTACGTCAAGGGCCAGGAGAAGGTCACCTACGTCCACATGACCCCCGAAAAGGTGGCCCGCGTGGTCAACGATCACATCGTCAACGGCCGCCCCGTGGAAGAGTACACCATCGGCTATCAGGGCTGAGTGATGATTTAGGAGGAAAGCACAATGGATCTGATTCGTTCCCATGTGATGGTCTGCGGCGGTACTGGCTGTACCTCTTCCAATTCCGCGGCCGTCATTGCTGAGTTTGAAAAGCAGCTGCTCGAAAAGGGCCTGGACAAGGAAGTCAAGGTTGTCCGCACCGGCTGCTTCGGTCTGTGTGAGGCCGGCCCCGTCTGCATCGTGTACCCCGAGGGCTCCTTCTATTCCCACATCAAGGTGGAGGATGTGGCCCGCATTGTGGACGAGCACCTCATCAAGGGCCGCATCGTGAAGGAGCTGCTCTACAAGGGCGCGATGGACAAGGAGAACGAAACCATCAAGTCCCTGGACAAGGTGGATTTCTACAAGAAGCAAAAGCGCGTCGCGCTGCGCAACTGCGGCGTGATCGACCCTGAAAACATCGACGAGTACATCGCCTTTGACGGCTACACCGCCCTGGGCAAGTGCCTGACCGAGATGTCCCCCGATGATGTGATCGACACCATCCTAAAATCCGGTCTGCGCGGCCGTGGCGGCGGTGGCTTCCCCACCGGCATGAAGTGGAAGTTCGCCAAGAACTCCGTGTCCGACAAGAAGTATGTCTGCTGCAACGCTGACGAGGGCGACCCCGGCGCGTTCATGGACCGCTCCATCCTGGAGGGCGATCCCCACGCCGTGATCGAGGCCATGGCCATCGCGGCCTACGCCATCGGCGCGGATCAGGGCTATGTGTACTGCCGCGCGGAGTACCCCATCGCCGTCAAGCGTTTGCAGATCGCCATCAAGCAGGCCCGCGAGTATGGCTTGCTGGGCAAGAACATCTTCGGCACGGATTTCAGCTTTGATATGGATGTCCGCCTGGGCGCCGGCGCGTTCGTGTGCGGCGAGGAAACCGCGCTGATGAACTCTATCGAGGGCATGCGCGGCGAGCCCCGTCCCCGTCCGCCGTTCCCCGCGGTGAAGGGCTTGTTCGGCCAGCCCACCATCCTCAACAACGTCGAGACCTACGCCAACGTGCCCCAGATCATCAACAAGGGCGCGGAATGGTTCGCGTCCATGGGCACGGAGAAGTCCAAGGGCACGAAGGTGTTCGCCCTGGGCGGCAAGATCAACAACACCGGCCTGGTGGAAGTGCCCATGGGCACGACCCTGCGCGAGGTGATCTATGACATCGGCGGCGGCTGCCCCAATGGCAAGAAGTTCAAGGCGGCCCAGACCGGCGGCCCCTCCGGCGGCTGCATCCCCGCCAGCGAGCTGGACATCGAGATCGACTATGACAATCTGCTGTCCATCGGCTCTATGATGGGCTCTGGCGGCATGATCGTCATGGACGAGGACAACTGCATGGTGGATATCGCCCGCTTCTTCCTGGACTTCACCGTGGATGAGAGCTGCGGCAAGTGCTCTCCCTGCCGCATCGGCACCAAGCGCATGCTGGAGATTCTGGAGCGCATCGTGGCTGGCAAGGGCCAGGACGGCGACATCGAGAAGCTGGAGGAGCTGGCCAAGGCTATCAAGACCACCGCGCTGTGCGGCCTGGGCCAGACCGCGCCCAACCCCGTGCTGTCCACCCTGAAGTACTATCGCCATGAGTATGAGGCGCACATCTACGAGCACCGCTGCCCCGCTGGTCAGTGCAAGGCGCTGCTGAGCTACAAGATCGATCCCGACAAGTGCAAGGGCTGCACGCTGTGTGCCCGCAACTGCCCGGCCAACTGTATCACCGGCAAGGTGCGCGAGCCCCATGTGATCGACAACTCCAAGTGCCTCAAGTGCGGCACCTGCATGGATAAGTGCAAGTTTGGCGCCATCAGCAAGGGCTGATCATACCGGAAGGAGAAAAATGGACATGGATATGCTTAATGTAACGATTGATGGCGTGAAGGTCAGCGTTCCTGCCGGTACGACGGTGCTGGAAGCGGCCCGCATGGCCAACATCAAGATTCCGACCCTGTGTTATCTCAAGGACATCAACCAGATCGGCGCCTGCCGCATGTGCGTGGTGGACGTGGGCGCCCGCGCCCTGGCTGCGGCCTGCGTGATGCCCGTTTCCGAGGGCATGGTCGTCAAGACCAACACCCCCGCCGTCCGCGCGGCCCGCAAGTCCGTGCTGGAGCTGATCCTTTCCAACCACAAGCGCGAGTGCCTGTCCTGCCTGCGCAGCCAGAACTGCGAATTGCAGAAGCTCTCCAAGGAGCTGGGCGTGGACGAGAACCGCTTCGCCGGTGAAAACATCGACTACCCGCTGGATAACTTCTCCACCTCCATCGTCCGCGATCCCAACAAGTGCATCCTGTGCCGCCGCTGCGTGGCTGCCTGCCGCAAGGTGCAGCAGATCGGCGCCATCGGCGCGGTGGAACGCGGCTTCAAGACGCAGATCGCCCCCGCCTTCGGCAAGCTGATCGGTGAGACCGACTGCGTGTTCTGCGGCCAGTGCATCAACGCCTGCCCCGTGGGTGCGCTGACGGAGAAGGACGACACCGACAAGGTGTGGGCCGCCATCAACGACCCGGAGAAGATCGTGGTCGTGCAGCCCGCCCCCGCGATCCGCGTGGCCCTGGGCGAGGAATTCGGCCTGCCCATCGGCACCCGCGTGACCGGCAAGCTGTCCCAGGCCCTCCGTCGTCTTGGCTTCGACAAGGTGTTCGACACTGACTTCGGCGCTGACCTGACCATCATGGAGGAGGCCAACGAGCTGGTGGAGCGCATCCAGAATGGCGGCGTGCTGCCCATGTTCACCTCCTGCTCTCCCGGATGGGTCAAGTACCTGGAGCACAACTTCCCCGAAATGATCCCCAACCTGTCCTCCTGCAAGTCCCCCATGCAGATGGAAGGCGCGATCATCAAGTCCTACTGGGCCGAGAAGGCCGGCGTCGATCCGGAGAAGATCGTCGTGGTCGCCGTGATGCCCTGCACCTCCAAGAAGTTCGAGACCTCCCGTCCCGAGATGGCCCTGGGCGGACTGCGCACGGTGGATATTTCCATCACCACCCGTGAGCTGGCCCGCATGATCAAGTCTGCTGGCATCCAGTTTGCCGAGCTGCCCGACGAGGAGTGCTTCGACGAGCTGGTGGCGGAGTCCACCGGCGCCGCTGCGATCTTTGGCGTGACCGGCGGCGTGATGGAAGCGGCCCTGCGTACCGCTGCTGACTGGGTGGAAGGCCGCAGCATGGAGAAGATTGATTACACCGCTGTCCGTGGCCTGGAAGGCGTGAAGGAAGCGGAAGTGACCGTCGGCGGCCTGAAGCTGAAGGTGGCCGTTGCCAGCTCCACCGCTGCTGCCAAGCAGCTCATCAAGAAGATCAAGTCCGGTGAGGCGACCTACCACTTTGTGGAAGTCATGGCCTGCCCCGGCGGCTGCATCAACGGCGGCGGTCAGCCCATCGTGAACGCCTCCACCCGGATGGATGTTGACTATCGCGCGGCTCGCGGCGCTGGCCTCTACGCTGAGGATGAAGCCAAGGCCATCCGCAAGTCCCACGAGAACCCCGACATCATCAAGGTGTACGATGAGTACCTGGGCAAGCCCGGCAGCCACAAGGCGCACGAGCTGCTCCATACAACCTACACCAACCGCGGCTAAAAGCAAGGAGCTCTGCGAGAAGCGGAGCTCCTTTTTGCGTGCCATGAAAACAGGAGCCGCCCCTTCGCGGGCGACTCCTTTGGTTGTGGGTATACTTCCTGGCGCGCTTGGCGGATTCATTCCGTCAGCTGCCCGCGGATGCCCGCTGCAAGATAGCGCTCAATGCGCTGCTCCTGCTCGGACAGGGGAATGTCCGGGTCGACCGTGATGCCCTTTTGCACTCGGAACACACGGTTTTCCTGGTCGATGTGGATGGGCACCATCCGGAGGGCCTTGCCGGTAGCGCGGTGGTACATGCTCACCAGGTTGAGCCAGCCCATCTGCAGCTGCTCGGCATGGGAGCTGTAACCGTCCGGCAATTCGGGGAAAATGACGATGTGCTTGCCCTCCTTGAGCGCCTTGAGGGACTGGCGCATGGTGCTCATCACGCGGGTGTCCCGGTACACGGGGATGGTCGGGGCGCTGCGCAGCACCTTGGGCACGATGGCCCTTGCGATGTAGGGGATGGTCGCGCTATACAGGGGCGCAAGCTTGCTTTCCGGCTTCCACCACCAGTCGTGGCGGACGTAATCGACCGTCAGCTTCTCATCCATCATGCCCTCGTTGCACCAGATGGCCACGTTATCCCGCAACGGGAAGGTCACCGCCATGTACATCGGCCCCACCGCGCCCATGTGATTGGCCAGGAAAACGACCGGCTCATCGCCGATGGGTTCGGCAAATTCAGCCCTTTTGACAGGCAGGAGGGGGGATGCGACGCGGCTGAGGACATTGAACAGCTTGCCCATGGTGGATGCTCCTTTGCATGAAATCCTGGCTATTCTACCACACAACGCCGCCGCTTTCAAGCGAAATGGCGAATGTCAAGCTTTGTTGAGGTTCATATCCGACGGGGTGACAGCATACACATCCACCACAAGGGGGGAGCGGAATGAACAAGCGCCGGTGGATGAAGGCTGCGCTGGCGGTGGGCTGCATCGGGCTGATGGCCTGGGCGGTGCTTGCACTGCGGGCGAATCGCCAGATGGCTGCAGAGGTACCCGGACTGCACGGGAAGGAGCGGGTACTGCTGCGCATTTGGGTGGTGAACGCGCCCGGCGGGGGGCAAGCCTGGCTGAAAAAACAGCTGCGCCAGTTTGAAAAGCGCCATCCCGGGGTATCGACCTACCTGCGCCTGGTCACGGCGGATGCACTAACCGAGCCTGGCGCGGTGCTGCCGGATGTGGTGCTGTCCATGCCTGGCGATGTGACTGCCCCGGGCGAATGCTTCCTGCCCCTCTCCGGCGACATGACAGCCCGGGAGGACGGCCTTGTCCGGGAGGAGCTATTGCGCTGCGGACGCTGGCGCGGCGCGCAGTACGCCTTGCCTCTCTGCTGGGGCGCTTGGGTGCTGGCTGTGGATGGCAGCCTGGAGCCGGGCAGCGCCGCGACGCCCGCGCCGACCACGCTGCTGGGGAAGCCTGCTGCCACATCCGATGCCGCAGCCACCCCGGAGCCGCCCTATCCCATGGCAGCGGCCTCCCAGGCGGATTGCGCGCTGCAAGCCCCGGGTGGCGCGGCGCTGTTCACCCTGGGGCTGCTGCTCAAGGAACATCCGCCGTTGCCGGAGGACTTCGCCACGCTGTCCGCCGCCGATGTGTACGCGGCCTTTTCGCGGCGGCAATGCGCCTCCGCCATGCTCACCACGGGGCAGACCACGGCCTTCGCGGGGCTCACCAGTGCCGGGAGCGGCTTCCCCTTCCGCGTGATGACGGCGGAGGAGGTGATCACCGACCAGGTTTGGCTGGCCAGCATCACCCCCGACGCCCCTCGGGAGGCGGCATTGTTGGTGTCCTACCTGGTTTCCACCGACGCGCAGAAGGCTCTCTTTGACCAGGGGCTGCATACCGTCCGAAGCGATCTGACCCTTTACACCGCCGGGATGTCCGCCCGGGTGGAGCAAGCTGCGCGACGCGCGTTGACGGCCATCAATGCCTATGTGGATGGGGAAGCGGTGCGCGCTGCCGCATGGCAGTTCTTTCAGGGCCGATTGAGCCTATCCGAGGCGCTGCTACCGCTGATGTGACGCGCATAAAGCATCCATGCACCGGATATAGTAAGGGCAGATCGACAGGGCCAGCGGGTTACCCGCGCCCGTAAAGGAGCAAGAGCCATGAGTCAGGTCAACACAATGAAGCCCCAGGCTGTACACGCTGACCATCCGGGACGCGCCGGGTGGCAGGAGGATGAAACCGCCCGGCTGTTCACCGCTGTCCGGGAAGCCAACGCCGCCGGCGCGCCGCTGCGGAGCGTCTTTGAAGCCCTCAGCGGCGACCTGGGCCGCAAGCCCAACAGCATCCGCAACTACTACTACGCCTGCTTGCGCCAGCAGCCGGATGCAGAAAGCCGCACGCCTGCGTTCCAGCCCTTCACCCCGGAGGAAACCCATGAGCTGCTGCGACAGGTGCTCATGGCCCGCGGGCAGGGGATGTCCGTGCGGGCCTGCGTGATGCAGCTCTCCGGCGGCAGCCACAGCCGGATGCTGCGGTATCAGAACAAGTACCGCACCATCCTCAAAACCCGGCCGGAAATGATTGCCCAGGTGTGCGAGGAGCTCCAGCGGGAGGGGTTGCCCTGCCCGGAGGTGACGCCCGTGCCCGCGTCCCGCATCGAGAGTGCCGACGCTGCCTTCTGCGACCCCGAGGACGCCGCTGCGGCCCGCCTGATGGCCCAGCCCTGCGTCCACCACATGCTGGAGGGCCTCAAGGAGCTGCTCCGCCGTGCCGCGAAGGCGGAAGCTGTTCAAACCCCGGACAGGGCGCTGATGGACAAGTGTGACGAGCTCCAACGGACGGTGGATCGTCAGCAGGTGCAGTTTGACCTCCAGCGCATCGCCTGGGAGAAGGACTTCGGTGATTGTGCGGAGCAGCTGCGCGCGGTGATGGAGGCGCTGCGGGGGTATGTCGCCCGGGATGCGGACAGTGAGCTGCTGCCCGAAGCGCTGGTGTCGCTGCAAAACGCGGAGGGCTTTCTGGCCCATCAGCAGCAGATGATGCATTGACCCCTTCCCAAACGCGCCCAAATGCGCTATACTATGGATACAACCATTGCCAAAGGAGGTCATTCCCTCATGAATATCGGCATCCGGCTCCATGATACCGCCGGTACTAACCTTTCCGAGCACCTTTCAGCGGCCCGGGCCCAGGGCTTCACCTGCGTGCACATCGCCATGAGCAAGGTGATTCCCGACTTCAAAATGACTGATGCGCCCGCGTTGCTGACTGACGAGCTGGCAGCTTACGTCAAGGCGGAGCTGGCGAAGAATGGGCAGACCTGCGTGCTGCTGGGCTGCTATTTGAACCTCTGCTCCCCCGATCTGGCGGAGCACGAAAAGACGGTCGAAATCTACAAGGCCCATCTGCGCTTTGCCAAGAAGATCGGCGCGCTCCTGGTCGGCACGGAAACCGGCGCGCCCAACACGACCTATTCCACCTGCCCTGAGTGCTACACCGACGAGGCCCTCGCCCTCTTCATCGACCGGGTGACCCCCGTGGTGCGCTATGCGGAGGAGGTCGGCCAGCTCTTCGCCATCGAGCCGGTGATTCGCCACATCGTGGCAACCCCCGAGCGCTGCGAAAGGGTGCTGCGAGCGATTCATTCCCCCAATTTGAAGGTCATCCTGGACGCGGTGAACCTGCTTGGCGAGGACAATGTGGGCAACGCCAAGGAGGTTATTGCGGACGGCATCGCCCGCCTGGGCCAGGATGTGGCGCTGCTGCACATGAAGGACTTCATCCCCTACGCAGACGCGCGGGGGCAGCAGGTGAAGGCTACGGTGGACAACACGGATGTGTTCAGCAACGTGGTGTCCTGCGCGTGCGGCCTGGGCGATATGGATTATGCCCCCCTGTGCCGCCTGGCCAGGGAACGGAATATCCCCATGACGCTGGAAAACACCAATCCCGGCAACGCCGAGGCCGCCCGCCGTCACCTGGAAAAGATCGGAGCGGCGCTGTAATGTCCATGGATTTGCAAAGGCTGACCAGCCTGCTGCGCCAGTGCATCCAGCGCTATGACATGATCGCGCCGGGGGATGTGCTGGCTGTAGGGCTTTCTGGCGGCAAGGACAGCCTGTGCCTGCTGATGGGCCTTGCTGCGCTCCGGCGGTTCTATCCCGTGCCCTTTGCGCTCCACGCGATTCATGTGGACGTGGGCGCGGGCATGTCCCCGGAGAACATCTCGCGCATGGCGGACTTCTGCGTAGCGCAGGGCGTGCCCTTCCATCATGTTAAGACGCAGATCTACCAGATCGTCTTTGAGGAGCGCCGGGAGAAGAACCCCTGCTCCCTGTGCGCGAAGCTGCGCAAGGGCGCGCTGAATCAGAAGGCCCTCGAATTGGGCTGCGGCAAGATCGTCTACGCGCACCACAGGGACGACTTCATCGAAACCAGCCTGATGAACCTGCTCCTGGAGGGTCGCTATGATTGCTTCCCGCCGGTGACGCAGCTGGACAAGACCGGCCTACAGGTGCTCCGCCCGATGCTCTACGTCCAGGAGCGGGACGTGATCGGCTTTGCCCGCCGCTACGATTTGCCGGTGGTGGCCAATCCCTGCCCCGCCGACGGGCATACCCGCCGTGAGGACGTGAAGCGCTTCATCCGGGAGAGCCGGACGCAGTTTCCCGGCATCCGCGAAAGCCTGTTCAGCGCAGTGACGGCGCTGTTTGAGGAGAATCAACCATAAAAAACAACCGCCTCCCGTGGCCAATGCAGCCAGGGGAGGCGGTTCGTATGTGTCGCTTAGTCGTTCTTGTTCCAGTTTTTCAGTCCGGAATCCTCCAGGGTGGCGGGAATGTCGTGCCAAATCACGCCTTCCACCTTGCCCACAATCATATCCCGGGTGACAGCGCCCACGTCGGGGTTGCGGCTGTCATTGGAGTTGTTGCGGTTGTCGCCCATGAGGAAGTAATGCTCCGCGGGGACGGTGTAGGGCCCGAAGTCTTTGCGCATCCGCTCGTGCAGGAACTTCTCCCCGACCTTTGCGCCGTTAATGTACAGGTAGCCGTCCTTGATTTCAATCGTATCGCCGGGCAGGCCGACCACACGCTTGACGAAGTTCTGCCTGCTGCCGGTATCGGTGTAGCGGTTGGGGTAGTTGCACACCACCACGTCAAAGCGCTCCGGCTCGCCACCCACGGCAAAGTGAACGCCCAGGTCGGTGAAGGGGATGCCGAGGAAGGCGGTGCCATAGTCCCACTTGGATACAAACATGATCTCGGTGTGATGCAGGGTTGGGTACATGCTGTTGCCGTCCACCATCACCGGCTCAAAGACGAACATGCGGATCACCATGGCCAGGATGAACGCCACCAGCAGCGTGGCGCCCCATTCGATCACCTCCTGCTTGATGGGCTTCTTGATCTTCTCCGGCTTGGGCTGCACCACCCACCAGGAGGGGAGGAAGCGGCATTTCTTCGGGGTTTCCTTTTTTGCTCCGCTCTCCTTTTCGGGGGCGTTAGAGCTTGCGGTTTCGGACATGGGGAACATCATCCTTTCGTTGGTGATACATAGGCTGCGTGTGCTTCACAGGATAGAACGATTCTCAGGGTGAAAACCCTGCATGGCATCATCTGTATACCGGGGAAGCTGGATCAGGCGTCGCCATTGAGCCAGAAGGCGGGCTTGACGTGGGCCGTTTCGTTCTCGGCGTCCATCTCGAGCACCATCAGGCTCTTTTCGCCGGTGATGCGCTTCTTCAGCGGCTTGGCGGTGGACATCACAAAGGTCATGCCGACCACCGTCACGCCGAACTCGTGCATCAGGTCGACCATGCCCTTGGCCGTGCCGCCGCCCTTGAGGAAGTCGTCGACGATCAGACACCGCTGCCCCTCCTTGACGCTGCGGCGGGAGAGGCTCATGGTTTCGATATTGCCGGAGCCGGACACATAATTGATGTTGACCGCGCTGCCCTCATACACCTTGGAGGAGCGGCGGGCGATGACCAGCGGTACGCCCAGGGCGCTGGCGGTGGCGAAGGCCACGGGGATGCCCTTGGTCTCCATCGTCAGCACAAAATCGGGGGCTTGGCTGTAATACTCGGTCGCCATGATTTCGCCCATGCGGTTGGTGATGGACGGGGTGGCCAGAATGTCGGAGTAGTACAGGAATCCGCCGGGGAGCACGCGCTCGCTGCCAGCGAGCATCTGGCACAGGTCGCCCACAAACTTGCGGGCGTCGGGCCGCTTCACCTTGGCACGATAGCGAACGCCGCCGGCAGAGCCGGTCACCGTCTCCAATTCACCCAGGCCGAACTGGCTCACCACCTCGCGCAGGATGTCGATGTCCTCGCTCATGGTGGACTTGGCCGTGCCAAACATCTCGCAGAAATTGCTCAGGGTGAAAATGCGGTTGGGCGCGCCGGAGAGAATCTTCATCATGGCGCTCATGCGTTCATTGCGGCGAATCTTTTCCACGGTATTGATACTCCTTCGTTGAGGTGGGGTGTTCCGGATGGAAGCCCTCCCTGCGGAGGACAAACCACATTATAGCACGTTTCTACGAATCATGGAAGCCCTAAAATTGAAAAATGTTCGTCTTTTTCGGGAGGATTTCCGATTGGTTTGCTCATATCCGCCTGTGGATGCTGTGCAAAGCCCATGCTGGGTTCACCTGCCGGGGCGGGCGTTCTCCAGTGCCTCGAGCACAAACTGGCGGATGCGCTGCGCCGCGTGCGGCCATTCCAGGGCGCTGCATCGGGCCAGGTGCTCGTCCGGCAACGACATCATCAGGTCGATGGTGGGAGCTTGTGGGTCGTCGGTGAGGGTGAGCAGCCAGTCGTTCATCCCGCACTGGCGGACGGCTTCAGTATCCTTTGCCTCGGGCATGGGGAGGGAAGCGTCGTAATCCGCCGTGAGGTATGCCAGCACGGTGGAATAGGTGGCCTGCACGCAGCTGTGCCAGCGCTCGGGCAGCAGGGTGAAGCTCTTCCCGGCGGGCAGGTAGAGCATCAGGTCCAGGAGGGTCGCGGCCTTGTCCAGCAGCCGCAGGTGGACGGCCGTACGCCCGTCCGGCAGCGCGAAGGCTTCCGCCGGGGCCATCTGCTCGGTGGCGAAGCGCTCCCGCCAGGCTGCGGCGCGCTCGTCGATCAATCTGCGGCGGCTGGCGGGGATGCGCCTTTCAAAGCTGCGCAGGATGTACTCGCCCTCATCGGTCAGCTCGAGAAGATTCCCCAGGGGATGCGCCCGTTGGGTGATCTGCCCCTGGCGCTCCATCTCGCCCAGGGACAGCTGCATGGTGATGTAGTTCATCAGGTCGCTCTCCGCCATGCACTGGAGCAGCTGCATGGCCGTCACCGGCCCAAGCGCGCGCAGGGCGTAGAGGATGATCAGCCTGTTTTCGGTTTCGGGGATATGCTTGCGTTCCATATCAGCGACACGCTCCTGCCTTTTTGTTTGACATATTGGACATGGCCCGGTGGATTCCTGCCGGACAAGCAAAAACCCCTTTGCCGTGCTGGCGAAGGGGCTGGACGTTCATGTAGAACGCGAAGGTCAGGCGTGTGCCTGCCTCGCATGCGCGGGCCTTACGCGATGAAGGGCTTGATCTCGTTGAGCAGATCTTCGCAATCGTCGCTGTAGATCTCCATGGTGACGGGCTTGGACCAATCCAGGGAGAAGATGCCCAGGATGGACTTGGCGTCAACCACGTGGCGGCCGGAGCGCAGGTCCATGTCGTAGGGGTACGCGCCAACGATCTGCACGAACTTCGCACCGTCGGTCATCAGGTTCAGCTTAATGTTAACAGACCTCATATCAATAGCACCTCCGTGTCGTCTTGGTACCTTTTTGGTACGTTGATAATATACCATGTTTGGCGAAGGATTGCAAGGGGATAGAATGAAATAATTTCCTGCGTTATGGGTGAAACTGCCCAAAGAAACCGCAGCGCTTTGGCAAATGTGGCAGAGGGCGCAATAAGTTGGTATGACTGGACTGGTAACGTTTCCAGAGACATGGTTGTCCCAGCGGGATCGGTGGCGAGCCGAACAAAAATGACGATGCCCCTGCAGGGGGAGGAGGAATCATCGGCAGGTGTGCTGCATACAATATGGAAGCGAAGCCAGCAGCGCTTTTGCGGGGGAAAACGAAAAAATCTTCCCGGATCGCGAACAAAAAAAGAACAACCCCTTGACGGAATGGTCGGACTTCGCTATAATAATAGAGTCTGCAGGCTTGATGCGGCATATGCGGGCGTAGTTTAGTGGTAAAACTCCAGCTTCCCAAGCTGGCCTTGTGGGTTCGATTCCCATCGCCCGCTCCAACACCGCATCAACCGGAAAGCAGCGAACGCCGGGGCAACCTGGTGCTTCGCAGTTTTACGAGGGCACGCCAAGATTCAGGCGTGCTGGAATAATAAGGAGGAGATACCCATGGCTAAGGAACGCTACGAGCGCAAAAAGCCCCACGTGAACATTGGTACCATCGGTCACGTTGACCACGGCAAGACGACCCTGACCGCCGCAATCTGCATGACGCTGGCGCAGAAGGGCTCCGCGAAGGCGATGAAC
>JAQXLU010000046.1 GCA_029012285.1 Clostridiales bacterium
ACGTCGATTTCTACAATTTTGAACGTATTTCACTCAAAAACGGTCTTACTCCTGTTGAAATTCGGAGCAAGACCGTGTAAACTATGATTATTCTATGACAGGGCCTTTCTTTCCCTGTCCGTTGGACTGGGAACAGTCCAAAGAGCAGGAACACCTTTTCCGGGTCGACCAGGGACATGAAGGTGTCGATTTCCTCCGCAGTCTGCACGCCAGTGCCCATGTGGTGGTGGCAGGTGAGGATCATGCCCTTTTCCTGGGCCAGCGCGCCCAGCTCGTTGTAGCCGCGGGCGATCAGCACCCACTGCTCCTTGGTGTAGACGGGCTTGTCCGCGCCGAAGATGTTCAGCGGCTTGCCCTGGATGGAGTTGCCCTGCTCGGAGGCGCCGATGACCTTTGCGCCCAGGGCATGCAGGCGGTCGCGGTGGGCGATGAAGTTGCGGATGGTGACCTCATAGGGCTCGGAGGTGAACAGCGTGGAGAACCAGGCGTTGCAGATCTGCAAGCCGCGCACGTCCAGCTTGTGCTTGAGGACGTTCACATCCTGGGGATACTTGTTGCCGATTTCAGAGCCCTTGAAGCCGGCCAGCGCCATTTCGCTCACGCACTGCTCGAAGGTATTCTCCGCGCCCAGGTCGGGCAGATCGTCGTTCGTCCAGCCGATGGGGGCGATGGCAAGTTTGACTTTGTTGGGATCAAGCATGGTCTTGTCCTCCTTGTGTGATTTGCGCTGTCACGCGGTGGGACTTAGGAGAAACACCGCGTGCGAAATGCATCAGAACTCGCGGGTGTCCTTCACATGATCCATCAACGCAGCATAGGCGGCCTGTACGCGCGGCTGGGTGGAAACCTCCGCCACGCCCACGCGCCACCAGCTCTCAAAGCCGGGGGTCATGGTGCCGGGGACGACCTTGATGTCGTAGAGCACGGGCAGGGGCTGGGTCAGCGCGTCTGCAAGAGCCGCACGCAGCTCCTCCACGGTGCGGATGGTGTAGGTTTTCAGTCCGTAGCCAGCGGCGCTCCTGGCAAAGTCGATGGGCAGAATGTCGCCGTCCAGCTCGCCGGTTTTGTCGTTGCGGTAGCGGAACACAGTGCCGAAGGTGTCGTTGCCCTGGTTGTTCTGCAGATTCTCGATGCAGCCCCAGCCGCTGTTGTCAAACAGGCAGAAATGCACGCGCAGGCGTTCCTGCACGCAGGTCAGCAGCTCGGAGTGAGCCATCATGTAGGTGCCATCCCCAAAGAAGGTGTAGACCTCCTTGTCTGGCGCGGCGAGCTTCACGCCCAGAGCGCCGTTGGTTTCGTAGCCCATGTTGGAGAAGCCGTACTCCATGTGGTAGGTGCCGCGTTCCCCGGCGCGCCAAAGCCGCTGCATGTCGCCGGGCAGAGAACCGGCGCTGCCCACGGCGATGTCCTGAGATTGCATGAAGCGGTTGATTTCGCCCAGCGCGCGGGTCTGGGAAAGCCCGCGGGGGTCCTCCTTGGCGTAGTAGTCGTCGACGATGGCGTTCCACTCGTCCACGGCGGCCTTGATCTCGCCGCCCCACGCGGAACGATAGCCGTCCAGTGCGGCGGTGATGGCCTCCAGGCCCGCCTTCGCGTCGCAGATGATGGCCTCCGCGTCCAGCTTGATGGCGTCAAAGGGACAGATGTTGAGCCCGATGAACTTCGCGTCCTGGCGGAAGAGCCATTTGGAGCAGGTGGTGAAGTCCGTCAGGCGGGAACCGACCGCCAGCACCATATCCGCCTGGGGAGCCAGGACGTTGGCTGCCTTCCCGCCGGTCACGCCGATGCCGCCGATGTTCAAAGGATGCGTCCAGGGCAGCGTACCCTTGCCCGCCTGGGTCTCGGCGAAGGGGATGTTCGCCTTTTCGCAGAAGGCCGCCAGCGCATCGCCCGCCTCGGAATAGCGCACGCCGCCACCGCAGATGACCAGGGGCTTCCTGGCCTTGCGGAGGATCTCCATCACGCGATCAAGCTGGCTGTTCGCCATCGGGCGGCGATCCAGGTGCCACACGCGCTTGCGGAAGAAATCCACCGGGTAATCGTAGGCTTCCCCCTCCACATCCTGGGGCATGGCGAGGCAGACCGCGCCGGTGTCCGCCGGGTCAGTCAGCACCCGCATGGCGTGGAGCGCGGCGGTGATGAGCTGCTCCGGGCGCTCGATGCGGTCAAAATAGTGGCACACGCCGCGGAAGGCGTCGGTCACCGTGCGGCCGTAGGAATCGAAGAACTCCGCCTGCTGGAGCACCGGGTCGGGCTGGCGGCAGGCAAAGGTATCGCCGGGCAGAAGCAGCAACGGAATGCGGTTGGCGGTGGCGCAGCCGGCGGCGGTGACCATGTTCATCGCGCCAGGGCCGATGGAGGACACACAGGGGATGATCTCCCGCCGGTTCTTCTGCTTGGCGAAGGCCATGGCGGCCAGAGCCATGTTCTGCTCGTTCTTGCCCTGCAAAAAGCGGATGCCGTGTCCGCCCTGGGAGAGCGCCTGGCCCACGCCGACCACACAGCCGTGCCCGAATACGCCAAAGATGTTGTTCACAAACTTGGTTTCGATGCCGTCCAGGCTGACATACTGCGCATCCAGGAAGCGCACCAGGGCCTGGGCCATCGTGAGGCGAACCCGTTCCATGGATCAGTTACCTCCTAAGTTGTCGCCCCAGTAGGGCTCGTCCTTGCGCTGCACCCAGAGATGCTCCTCTAAAAAGATGGGGTAATCCGGCTGGGCGTAGGGGCAGCCCTCCAGGTGGCGGATGGCCCACAGGTACCACAGCGCGTAGCCGGGCGGCGTGCACTGGGGATGGGTCTTGCCTGCGGGAATGCACACGGTATCGCCATGATGCACCTTGTAGACGGTATCGCCCACCTCCGCGTAGCCAAAGCCGTTCTCGGGGCGGTTCTTGTAGTAGTAGATTTCCGGCTGGGGATGGTGGTGGGGCGGATAGCTCGACCACTTGCCCGGGAAGCCGATCACCTCACCCAGCACCAGATTGGCATAGGGGGCGTTGCGGTAATCGAAGATGGTGCGGACGATGCGGGTGCTGGTTTCGTGCATGGTGCCCGCGCCGCGGAATTCATCGGGGGTATCCTGGGGGAGGTAGAGTTTGGCGGGGAATTCCCGTTCATTCTCCGTGCGCAGCACGTTGACCTCGCATTCCTCGCTCAGGCAGATGACGGTTACGCCCTTCGTGCCCTTGCTGACATGTAGGGCCGTCGGCGGCACGTCGAAGCAGTTCTCGCGGTACTCGGTGTGTTCGCCGTCGTCCCACTTGAAGCAGACCCTGCCGTACACCAGCAGGAATGCGCGCTCCAGCTTGTATTCATCGTGGAAGCTCTCGCCATACCTGAGCCGCAGTACGCCAAAGTCCATTTGCATATCGCCGCTACGCTGGGTGATTTCCGTATAGCCGAAGGCGTGGGGGCCGCCCGCGCGGATGATGTCGGACATATTATGCCTCCAGAATCTCGGTGATCTTCACCGGGCGATGCTCGTCCAGGGACTTCTTGGCGGCCTTGGCCAGCACAACGCTCATCAGGCCTGCATGGATGCCCACGGGCACGTCCTTGTCCTCGTTGATGGCAGCGATGAACTGCTTCATCTCCTCCACGAAGGACGCCATGTAGCGCTCCAGGAAGAAGTGCTGGGGCTTATCGCTCACAACGCCGGCGGCGGTGGAAACGCGCACGGTGGAATCACCGTCGTTTTCGCCCGCAGCCATGCCCAGGCTGCCAAAGACCTCCACGCGCTGGTCGTAGCCGTAGGCGGTGCGGCGGCTGTTGTCAATCACGCCCAGGGCGCCGTTTTCAAAGGTCAACGTGACGATGGCGGTGTCCACGTCGCCAGCCTCGCCGATGCGCGGATCCACCAGGCTGGTGCCCATGGCGTAGACCTCCTTCACGTCGCAGCCCGCCAGGAACATGGCCATGTCGAAGTCATGGATCATCATGTCAATGTACAATCCGCCGGAGGACGCGGCATATTCGGGGGACGGCGGCTCGGGGTCGCGGGAGGTGATCTTGATCAGCTCGATGTTGCCCAGGGTGCCGTCGGCAGCGAGCTTTTGCACCTTGCCGTGGTTGTGGTCGAAGCGGCGGTTGAAGCCGATTTGCAGCTTCCTGCCGGTTTCAGCGGCGACCTGCGCGGTCAGCTTGATCTTCTCGATGGTCAGGTCAACGGGTTTCTCGCAGAACACGTGCTTGCCAGCCTTCATCGCCGCGATGGAGATGTCGGCATGGGTGGGCGTGGGGGAGCAAACCAGCACCGCGTCGATGGTGGGGTCGTTGACGATGTCCATGTAGTCGGTGCCGTAGGCGGGCACACCATAGGCTTCCGCCAGGGCCTTGGCGGCGGGCTCGTACACGTCGGTGACGCGCACGATCTGTGCCCCGGGGATGTGATAGGTGATGGAGGCTGCGTGCACCTTGCCGATGCGGCCCGCGCCGACGATACCGATATTGAGCTTCTTCATGGGAATTTCTCCTTTCATGTATCAGAGCTTATCCTCGGAATATACGATGACTTCACCGGGGGTATCAGTGATGGGGTGCTGGCGGCATTCACCGCCGAAATAGTGGTAGGGCTGATCCTTTTCCCTGCGGTCTGATAACAGCTCGTCACAGCCTGCGAGCAGCCAATCGACGACCTCTGCGCCGCGCACGTCCTTGGCGTGCCCGGTCAGGATGAAATCGAAGTCCGCCCCGTGCTGTGCCTTGAGGGCGAGCAGCATCCTTTGCAGCGCCGCGATGGACAGGCTGTGCTCCAGCTGCATCCAGAGGTGGGTGTTCACGCCGTCGCCGGAGTAGAGCAGCCGCGCCTCCCTGTCCAATAGGCCGATGGAACCCGGGGTGTGCCCCTGCAGATCAACCACCTCCAGCTTGACGCCGCCCAGGTCGAACACCTGGCCGATCTCAAGGGCCCGGAAGGGGCAGGGGGTCAGGCCACGCTTGTCCAGCTCCTCCCGGAACATAGCGAAATGCTCCCTGGCAATGGGAAGGTCAGCGGGGTGCAGATAAGCTTCATCGAAGTACACATTGCCGTAGATATGGTCGCAGTGCCCATGGGTGTTGACCACGGTGACGGGCAAGTCGGTCAGGCTGCGGACGATGGCGCGCAGATCCTCCATGCCGTTCGCGGTGTCGATCAGCAGCGCTCGCTCGCTGCCCAGGACCAGGTAGCAGGTGCTTTCGCCCGCGTCGTCAATCAGGTAGACGTGGGGGCGGATGCGGGTGATGGCGGCACGGGTGAAGGCCATGGCGCTTTCCTCCTTTGCGGGGCGGCTGTGGACAGCGGCGGCTTACAGAGAGCCGTCCCAGGTGTCCACGGCGGTCTTTTTCTTTTCTTCCTCGTCAAACCAGCGGGTGGTGACGCACTTCGACTCCGTGTAGAAGCGGAACGCGTCCTTGCCGTGGCAGTGCAGATCGCCAAAGAAGCTCTGCTTGTGGCCGCAGAAGGGGAACACACCGATCGGTACGGGGATACCCACGTTCACGCCGACCATGCCGCCGTCGGTGCGCTTGGCGAACTCGCGGGCGTAGTGGCCGTTCTGGGTGAAAATGACCGAGCCGTTGGCGAAGGGGTTGCGGTTCATCAGCGCCAGGCCTTCCTCGAAGTTCTTCACGCGCTTGATGCACAGCACCGGACCAAAGACCTCGCGGGTGCCGATGGTCATGTCCTCGGTCACATGGTCAAAGATGGTGTGGCCGATATAGTAGCCGTCCTCGTAGCCCTCAACCTTGACGTTGCGGCCGTCCAGCACCAGCTGCGCGCCCTCCTTGATGCCCTTTTCGATCCAGTCCAGCACGAATTTCTGATGGGACTTGCTGCCTACGGGGCCCAGGTTGGAGGTCTTGTCGTAGGCGGGGCCGACCTTCTGCTGCTTGCACAGCCGCACCAGCTCAGCGACCAGCTCGTCCGCGATTTCCTCCTCCACTACGATGGCCGGCAGGGCCATGCAGCGCTCGCCCGCGCAGCCGAAGGCGGAATTCATGATGCCCGCCGCGGTACGGCCGATGGGCGCGTCCTTGAGCACCAGCGCGTGGTTCTTGGCTTCGCACAGGGCCTGCACGCGCTTGCCGTGGGCGGCAGCGGTGGAATACACATGCAACCCCACGGAGGTGGAGCCCACAAAGGAGATGCCCTTCACATCCGGGTGGGTCAGCAGAATTTCCGCCTCGTTGCGGCTGCAGGGCACGATGTTGAACACGCCGTCCGGGATGCCGGCTTCCTTGTACAATTCAGCGAACTTCATGGAGGTCATGGGGGTGGTGGAGGCGGGCTTGAGCACGAAGGTATTGCCGCAGACGATGGCCAGCGGCGCCATCCAGCCCACAGGGATCATGGCTGGGAAGTTCCACGGCGCGATGCCGGCAAACACCCCCAGGGGCTCACGGTAGAGGGTGGTGTCATAGCCGGAGGAGGTGTCCATCAGGCTCTCACCCATGAGCATCGTAGGTGCGGAGCAGGCCAGCTCGGTCATTTCCAGGGCCTTGCCGACGTCGCCCGCGGCCTCGGACCAGCACTTGCCGTTCTCGGTGGCAACGATGCGGGTCAGCTCGTCCATATCGCGCTCGATCAGGTTGCGCAGTTTCATCATGATGCCGGCGCGCTTGCGGACGGGGGTATTCTTCCAGGCGGGGTAGGCTGCTTTGGCGGCGGCGATGGCGGCTTCCACCTCATCCTTGGTGCAGCATGGCACCTGGGCGATGGCCTTGCCGGTGGAGGGGTCGTAGATGGTGTTGTACTTTTCCGACTTGCTGTCGATGAATTGGCCGCCGATGTAGGGCTTCATGATGGGCAGATTGGACATGGGTATTTCCTCTTTCTCTATGTAATGGGGTGTTGCTTTTCATTTACAGCGGGGTGACCACATCGCCGCAGCTTTGCTTCTTTTCGGCGATGAAGGCCGTCAGCGCGGCCTCGGTGGGCATATCGCGGGAACAGGCATGGCTGGCAACCAGCATCGCGGCGCTGGCGCTGCCCATTTCGAGGGCCTCGTTGAGCTTCTTGCCCTGGAGCAGCCCGTGCAGGAAGGAGCTGGCGTAGCCGTCGCCGCCGCCGAAGCCCTTGAGCGCATTGACCGGGAAGGGCTTCACCAGCCAGTTGCCGTCATGCTGGGAGTAAGCGCGGGAGCCCTCCTTGCCGTGCTTGATGACCAGAATCTCCACGCCCTTCTGGTGCCAGTACCGGGCGCTGGCCTCGTCCGTGCCGTCCAGGTCGAGCAGGCGCTCCATCAAATCGAATTCCTCGCGGGAGCCCAGTACCATGTCGCTCTGCTCCGCCACCAGGGAGGTGTACACGGCAATTTCGTCCATGTTCTTCCAGGTGTAGGCGCGGTAGTCGGCGTCGAAGATCACCGTCGTACCCGCGCGCTTGGCCAGGGCCAGGGCCTTGAGGGCCGCCTCGCGGGTGGGGCTGGTGCACAAGCTGGTGCCGGAGATCAGCAGCGCCTTGGCGGAGGCGATGTAGGGGAGGTCCACATCATCGGGGTGGAGCATCAGATCCGCCACGCCCTCGCGGTACATCAGGATGGAGGACTGGGTGGGGGAGAGAATCTCGGTGAAGGTCAGCCCCAGTTTTTCGCCGTTTTGACAGCGGGTGATGTGGCTGACGTCAATGCCCTCGCGGACGAAGTAGTTCGTCACAAAATCACCGAACTGGTCATCGCTGACCTTGCCCAGGAAGCCCACCTGGCGGCCCAGGCGTGCCAGGCCCACCGCGATGTTGGCCGGGGAGCCGCCCAGGTATTTGTTGAAATGCTCGCTTTCCGACAGGGGCTTGTTGTAGTCCGTTGGGTTGAAGTCGATCGCGACGCGGCCGACGGGGATGACGTCCAGGGGCCTTAATGCATCAAACTTGACCATGGTTATTCCGCCTTTCCCGCGCTGCCAAAGAGCGCGATGTATTTTTGCGTCACGGCCTTGACAGCCGCACTGCTGTTGGTGATGTTGGCAAAAATGTCCTCTGTGCGTCGGGCCATGGCGGCGGCGCGGAAAATGTCGGTGGCGATGTTGATCTTGCGCATGCCCAGGCTGATGAGCTTCCGGAACTGTTCGTCCGTCAGCCCTGTGCCGCCATGGAGCACCAGATGAGCCCGCAGCTTGCCGCTGAGCTGCTCCAGGATGTCATAGCGCAATACCGGCGTGGCGGCATACAGGCCGTGGGCGTTGCCGATGCCCACCGCCAGCGCGTCCAGGCCGGTTTCATCCATCCGGAGGCAGTCGTCGATGGAAGCGGCCACGGTGGGGGAATCGCTGCCGTCCTCGCCGCGGCCCACGCGCCCGACCTCCGCCTCCACGCACGCGCCGGTGGCCTTGGCCATGGCGACCACCTGGCGCACCTCGGCCAGGTTTTCCTTCAGGGGCAGGTGGGAGCCGTCGATCATCACTGAGGTGAAGCCGAGGCGCAGCGCTTCCTCCACGCAGGAGATGGTCGCGCCGTGGTCCAGATGCACCGCCACGGGGACGCTGGCGGCTTTCGCCGCGGCCAACATCAGCGGGCCGAGCGTGGACAGCGGGGTGTAGCGAAGCCTGATCTCCGCACACTGGAGGATGATGGGCGCGCGCGCTTCTTCTGCGGCTGCGACGACGCCTATGACGCATTCCAGGTTGGCCACGCTGAAGGAGCCCACGGCGTAGTTGCCCTTTTTTGCGTCGCATAGAAGATCCCGCATGTTACACAGAGGCATGGTTGTGCTCCTTTTCGTGATTGGTATCGCAGCCGGGATGCAGGCTGCGCGTTCAGTGATGATATGGGAACTCCAACAGTTTCACAGAAACAGACCATTTCCAATAACTATATCATAGCACAATATAGAGCAAGTTGCAAGTATAGATGATGAAATTCTGATAAAATCCTGGGTAAGATGCAAGCAAACCGCGCCCCTGCTCCACAGGGAGCAGAGGCGCGGCGGTTCAGCCGGGTTGACCGGCTATTTTGATGGGATTACTTGGTGGAGGACTCGTAGTAAGCCTTGGCTTCCTCGAACATCCCTTCAGGCCGGACTTGTTCATCACCTTGATGTACTCGTCCCAATCCTGATTGGTGTCCTTCTTACCGTTGATGAAGTTGACCATCCAGTTGTCCTTCAGGTTGGTCTGGTATTCGGCCATCTTGAGGCTGGAATCATGACTTGTGTTTCCATGGTGAATTTGCTATACTGATACCATCCACCGACACAATGGAGGAATGAAGGATGAATTACAACGAGATCGCGAAGCTGGTCATGAGCCGCCTGGTCGCCACCCGGGACGGCGGCGCGGGCAATCCCGAGGATCATATGAACCTCTCCACCTGGGAGTGGCCTCAGGGCGTGGCGATGTACGCCATGATGAAGGTCTACCAGTCCACCCATCATGAGAGCGACCTGGCGGACATCAAGGCCTGGTACGCGACACATATCGAGCGCGGGCTACCGGTGCGCAACATCAATACCACCGCCCCCATGCTGGCCATGACCATGCTCTATGAGGAAACCGGGGACGAAACCTACCGTCCCCTCATCGAGGATTGGGCCAACTGGGTCATGACCGGCTTGCCCCGCACGGAGGAGGGCGGCTTCCAGCACATCACCACCCATGACGTGAATGAGCAGCAGCTTTGGGATGATACCTTGTTCATGACCGTGCTGTTTCTCTACCGCGCCGGCGTGGCGCTTTCCCGCAAGGATTGGCGCGAGGAGGCCAAGTACCAGTTCCTGCTGCATATCAAGTACCTACATTCCCAGAAAAGCGGGCTGTGGTATCACGGCTTTTGCTTCATCGGGCGCCACCACTTTGGCGAGGCCTACTGGGCCCGCGGCAACAGCTGGTTCACCTGCGGCGCGGTGGACTTTGTGGAGTGGCTCATTCAGGACGGCGGCGCGGAGGACTGCGTGACCCGCTTCATCCTCAACGCCTGGAAGGAGCAGTGCCTGAAGCTGGTGGCGCTGCAGGATAAGGAAACCGGCTTGTGGCACACGCTGCTGGACGCGGAGGACAGCTATGTGGAAACCTCTGCCAGCGCGGCGATTGCCTACGGCTTGCTCAAGGGCGTGCGCCTGGGATTGCTGGACAGCGAATGCAAGGATGCTGCGGAGCGCGCCCTTCGTGGCGTGATTGCCCAGGTGGGCGAGGACGGCATCGTCGGCGGTGTGTCCTACGGCACCCCCATGGGCCACAACAAGGATTTCTACCGCACCATCCCCATCGAGGCCACCGCTTATGGCCAGGGATTGACCTTCCTAATGCTCACCGAGGTCATGGAATAACCCAAGCATATGAAAAGAGCTGCATCCCGCGATGGGGTGCAGCTTTTGCGTGGGGTTATTGCGGGCGGACACTGGCGTAGGCCCACCAGCCATCTGCAAGGGCAACGAGGATGATCGAAGGGTTCTTCCCAGCCAGTCGGCTCACATCGGTTGTCCATACCAGGCCGAAATCGTAGGTGTTTTGGTAGAAGTCGCCGACGTTCCTGACGGGTATGACGACGGCGCAGTTTTCGGCAGAACTGCCATGCACATAGGCATGAAGGTTGTTGTCAACGGCTTGTGGGCTGTCATTCGTACCGGCGAGTGCGATCAGCGCTGGTAGTGCCTCGTTCAGTTTCGTTTGGTTGGCAACGTAAACTCTTTTGCAGGAGGAAAGACCGCTGACATTCATCTGTTCGTAGCTGAATGACTGGACTGCCTCCCAAATTGCGATGGATACTGCGGCGAACACCAGAAGCGAGAATGCTTTCTTGAATGTTTTCATGCAGTATTCTTTCATTCGTTGGGCTGAATACACAGGATGGTCACACTCCACGGCGCAAAAATCCACGAAAGCAGTCCGTTCTCTGCCTGACAGGCGGAGGTCACAGGCGCGACCTTTTCCGGCTCAGCCAGGCTGTTCACGTCCTCCGGCTGACCGGAGAGCACAGTGACTTGCACGGCGGCGGTGATGGCCTCGGGCAGCGCAATGTCTGCCGGGATGGCCGCATCCGTGGGGTTGACCGCCTTGAGGATGATGCTGCCGTCCTCCCGGAAGGACACGGTGGTGTACAGTTCGCCCTCGCCCTGCTGGATGACCTCGCCCAGATAGTCGCCGCGATTCGTGCTGAACAAACGCTGCACATGGTAGTTCGGGGTCAGGAACAACCCCTTTTCGTCAAACCAGATCATGTCCGGCAGCCACTGGTTCGCGCCGATGCGGCCCAGCAGGGGCGCGTAGCAGGTCATGGACACATTCGCCGCGGCCTTTTCCACCCCGGTGAGGAACGCTGCCTCGGCCAGGGCGGTGCGCAGGCTGTTTTGAATTTCGCCCTTTTGTTCCTCCGCGTGGGCGGCGTATTCGCCCACGAACACTTGGGGTAGCGCCGGATCGTACCGGGCATAGCGGTCGATGTTCTCGTAGAACCAGCTGGTGCGCTTGTAGAAGTGCTCGTCGGAGTAATCGGGCTTGGTGGAGGTTTGGCGCATCCAGGCATGGGCAGCGTCGATCTCCGCGCCGGAGGAGGTCCAGCCTGCGCAGCCGACCAGATGGATCTGCGGATGCTTCGCCTTCACGGCCCGGTGGATCACCTCGTAGCGCTCAAAGTACACCTCGTTCCACTGCTCGTTGCCCACGCCGATCATATTCAGCTGGAAGGGGGCGGGGTGGCCCATCTGCGCGCGGATGCGGCCCATGGGGGAATCCGCTTCGCCTGTGGCAAACTCGATCAGATCCAGGTAGTCCTGGATGATGGGGCCCATGTCGTAAAGCGGGATGGCGATGCCCTCGTGCCACTGGCAGGTCAACCCGCAGTTGAGGATGGGCAGGGGCTGAGCGCCAATGTCCTCGCAGTACTGGAAGTATTCGTAGAAGCCCAGGCCGTAGGTCTGGAAGTAGTCCGCGCTGGAACGGCCCTCCTTCTGGTATTCGTCCATCTGCCAGCGGTTCCAGTTGGTGCGGCGATCCTCCACCGGGCCGAGGGTTTCGCGGAAGCGGTACATGTTGTCGATGCTGCGCCCCTCGACGATACAGCCGCCGGGGAAGCGCAAAAAGGCGGGCTTCAAGTCGGCAATGGCCTGGGCGATGTCGGCGCGCAATCCGTTTTCCCGGCCCTTGAAGGTGCTTGTGGGCATCAGGGACACATAGTCGAAGTCGACCCACGCGCAGTTGACGGTCAGGGTGAGCCACACGCGCTGCCCCTCTTCCGCCATGGGGATGACCAGGACGTGCTTCTCCCAGCCGTTGCCTGCGGTGCGGCAGAGACCCTGCGCCTTGATGGCGCCGTCCGCGCCGACAAAAGCGGCGGCTACATCGTCGCACTGCGGTGTCCGCAGGATGAGCGTCAGGCGGTAGCTCTCGCCCTGCTTGGCATAGAAGCCCTGGCCCAGGTAGCCCTCGTTGTGCAGCTGGCAGGGAGCGCCTGTGAGATGCAGGTAATGGGGATTGTGCGCGCTGCGGGGCTGTTGGGTTTCAATGGCCATGGTGGTCCCCTCCGGAACGGCCCAGCGCAGCGTGCGGCAGTCCTCCCCCTGGTGGTTGACGTCCTCAAAGGAACGGTTCGCGACCAGCTCCGCGTAGAGCCCGCCGTCGCCGCCATAGTTGATGTCCTCAAAGAACACGCCATAGAGCAGAGGGGAGATGGGCTGCTGCCTTTGCAGGGGCTGGATGGTCAGCTTCATCGGGGATGGCCTCCTTTAGTCGATGGTGACGCGAACAACCACGGGCTTGTCTGTCTTGATACCGGGAGCGGATACATGCAGCCCGCCCTTTTCGCGGCTCCAGACCGGCTTTTCGGTGCAGCCCAGCACGTCCACATCGCGGATGATGCCGTGGAATTCCGGCAGATTGGCATTCTCGGAGTGCCCCAGGGCCTTGATGATCACCTTGCCATCCTCCGGCCAGGAGAGCACGGTGCAATACAGATGCTCGCCCTTGACGGTGAAGCGGATGTCCTCAGGGGTGAATACCTTTTCCGCGCCATCGGTGAACTGGCCCTCCTGCACCTTGGTGGGTCCTTCGCCGCACTTACGCCAGACCTTGGTGCCGTAGATGGCTTCCCCGTTGACGCAGAGCCAATCGCCGATTTCGGTCAGCACCCGGGTGTCCTCCTCGGAGATGGTGCCGTCCGACTTCGGGCCGACGTTGAGCAGCAGCGTGCCGTTCTTGGACACGATGTCCACCAGGTCGCAGATGATGCTGCGGGCGGACTTGAAGTCGTTCCCCTCGGTGTAGCACCAGCTGTTGCGGGCGATGGCGGTGTCCGTCTGCCAGAAGAAGGGCTTGATTTCGGCAAACTGGCCGCGCTCCACATCCGGCACGGCGCAGCCGAACATGAAGGCCTCATGCTTGTAGTTGATCGCCACGTCCATGCCCCACTCCGCCGCGCGGTTGTAGTAGTAGGCGGCGAACTTCTTCAGGTAGGGCTTCACGCTGTGGTGCTGGATCCACCAGTCGAAGTACACCAGGCTGGGGCGGTATTTGTCCACCAGCTCGCAGCAGCGCACCAGCCAGTCCTCCAGGTATTCGGGGGTGGGGGTGGGCTCGGAGTACAGGTCGTGATGGTTGGCGGGCTCGGGCATGGCGGGCCAGTAGAAATCGCCACGCTGCATGGGCTCCTTGATGTCGGAGTCAAACTCCTTGCCGTGGCTCATGAAGAACCAGTGCTCCACCCGGTGGGTGGACGCGCCCAGGGTCATGCCGCGCGCCTCGACGGCGGCCTTGAGTTCGCCCAGGACGTTGCGGCACGGGCCCATTTCCGCAGCGTTCCAGTGGGAGATGTCGCTCTGATACATCTGAAAGCCGTCGTGATGCTCGGCCACCGGCACCACATACTGCGCGCCGGCCTTCTTGAACAAATCGGCCCAGGCGTCGGCCGAGAACTTCTCCGCCTTGAACAGGGGAATGAAATCCTTGTAGCCGAAATCCTTGTGCGGGCCGTAGGTCTTGACATGATGCTCAAACTCGCGGCTGCCCTGGATGTACATGTTGCGGGAGTACCATTCGTTGGCAAAGGCGGGCACGGAGTAGATGCCCCAGTGGATGAAGATGCCGAACTTGGCGTCTCGGTACCACTGCGGGGGCTGGAATTTTCCCAGGGATTCCCAGCTATCCTTGTAGGGGCCTTGTGCGATCACGCGGTCAATCTCTGCCAGATAGGGCTTCAGGTCATACATGGTGTACCTCCGTATTTCATTCGCGACCATGTCGCGTTAATGGCTTGTCAGGCGTATATGCCGATGGATTTGATCGCCGGGTTGAACACGGTGGGGGATTCGGTACCGTCGCCCCATTCCCGGTCGGTGAAGGTGTTGACGGTGAAGTGCACGAAGGCGTAGAGCTCCATCTGCTTCAGCGCAAGCTGGCGTGGGGAGGGGACGAGTTGAATCAGCCGCTGGTCAAGGGCGTTCATGGCGTAGCCTCCGTTTCAGCCGGGACGAAGCGCAGCGTGGCGATCTTGAAGGGCGCTAAGCGGATGCGGACGCTGCTGCCCTGATCCAGGAGCTCGCCCTGGCAGCTTTCGGGCATGTCGCACAGGTGCCAGCAGCCGGGGACGGGCGCATGCGTCGTAGACGGCCTCAACGTTCTGGTACAGCCGCCTGTCGTTCATCCTTTGCCCGGGCTGCAGAAGGGCAGCGCCGTTCTCCTTGTCGGTCAGGGCGATGATGCGGCCCGCCCGGTCAAGGGTCAGGGACAGATAGCGGTTTTCCAGCAGGATGCTGTCCGAGCGCCCGGCAGCGGAAGCGTCCTCCGGCTGGGGCAGGGCAGCGTCCGCCATGGTCACGCCGTCCGCCGGAAGCGATGCGTACAGCTCCCGGCCGTCGGGCAATTCGACCCATTCCTGGCGCGCCCAGGGCAGGGAATTGACCAGCACCAGGCCGTTGCCCTCCCGAAGGGCGTAGACCTGTCGGCGCAGCTGCTCCTTCAGGGCGGCCATGTCCTGCGTCACCCGGGTCAGCCAGGAGACCTGCGGGTTCTCGTCCAGGTTTTCCCTGTACCTTTTTTGCCCCACATCAGCTGGCGGATGATGCTCTCGCCCCCGGGGAAGTTGGAGTCGACTTTGCCACGCGGCACTGCGCCTCCGGCACCGCCGGGATGGCCTTGCGCTCCGGCGGCACAGGGCCGAGGTGCTCGATGCGCGCCGTGCCCGGCGTAGCTTTCGACCAGCAACTGGAAGGTTTCGCCGCCCAGGCCGCTGAAGAACACGATTCGCGCTCCCTTGCAGGACGCGGGGACGGTCGCTGTCCCCAAGAACCAGGCGTACTCCCGGCAAGCCCTCAGGCCGTGCCGACGGGGAAGGGGCGGCGGAGCAGCTCCTCGTTCCAGGCGCGGATGCGCTGGGCCAGCTGGCGTGGCATCTGAATCATGCGGCAGCCTCCTCGGCCCGTCAGGTATATAATGTGAAGCAATACTCATCAGCCGTGGTCGGCCACGATCAGCTGCGTGCCGCTGCGCTTCACCCAAGCCTGATCCTCCGCAGAGGGCGTCATGTCCGTAATCAGCATGTTGAAGTCCTTGAGCTGGGCGAAGGTCATCAGGCCCGTCACGCCGAATTTCGCGTGGGCGATGAGCAGCACGCGTTGCTCGGCGCTGGCCACGGCGCACCGCTTGATCTCGTATTCCAGCGGGCTGGAATTGGTCACGCCATGGGGGGACAGCCCGGTGGAGGCCATGAAGGCAATGCGGATGTTGAAGCGGCGCAGGTAATTCACCGCGTCGTCCCCGGTGAAGGAGCGCGTCTTGCGGCGCACCTGTCCCGGCAGGGCGAAGATGGTGATGTTGGCGTGGGGCAGCGCCCGGTTGATGGCCTCCAGATTGTTGGTGATGATGGTCAGGTCGCGCTTGTCCGCCAGGTGGTCGATCATGTGCAGCGTGGTGGTGCCGGAGTCGATAAAGATAATATCCCCGTCATGCACCAGGGACGCGGCGCACTTGCCGATGGCGGCCTTGGCCTCCTCGCTTCCCCGGCGGCGAACCTCGTAGGGGGGGATGGTCTGCTCATTCTTGCGGGCGCATACGCCGCCATACACCTTTTCCACCATGCCGCGCTTGAGCAGCTGTGCCACGTCACGGCGTACGGTATTCATCGAGATGTCAAAACGGTCGCGCAGCTCTTCCATCGTCGCCGCGCCCTTTTGCAGGATGTAGCGCTCCATTTCCAGCATGCGGTCTGCTTTCATATTGTACCGATCTCCTTTGCGCGGTTATCTGCTTTCTATTTTACCAAAATTTCCTCATTTGTAAAGAATAAAATGAGTATATTTTGATGTTTCCACGCAATTTTTCTCCGTTCCTGCGAATGACTGATGCCGGAATCCTCACCAGAACATGGGATTTGTTAAGTGTTGGGCAAGATTATCATAAATTTTGTGATTTCTCTTGAATTGTGGTACAGTATTTGCTATAATGATTGTACTGGAGTACGAAAGCAATGAAAAATGCATCCGCTTCACAACTGGCACGAAAGGGATGAATTGGATGGTGACACATAGCCGGGAGCTGCTTTGCCAGCTCGATCGTTCGTTGGAGGGCCTGCTGGCACAGCAGATCATGGATCAGGACGACCCCCGCTATGGTGGATTCTGGACGCAGGGCTTCCATGTGGAGCCCCGGCACAGCGGCTTCAACCTGGGCGAGATGATCGCCGCGTTCTGCACCAAGGGCAGCCGGTGGTATCTCTCCGAGCATATGGCGGAGGCCATCCGTGCGGTGCTGGTCTACATGCACAAGCATCAACGCCCCGACGGCTGCTTCGACCTGACCCCCTGCAACTACGCCTCCCCGCCGGATACCGCCTTTATGATCAACGCGCTGCTCAACGGCTGGTGGCTGCTGGAAAAGTGCAGCGCCCCGGAGGCGGACTTCATCCGCGAGCCGGTGTACAGGCTGATTGACACGGCCTCCCGCGGCATCGCGGCGGGCGGCTTCCATACCCCCAATCACCGCTGGGCGATCTCCTCCTGCCTGCTGTGCTGCGAGAAGATCACAGGCAACAAAGCGCTGGGCGAGCGGGCCCGCGAATTCCTGCGCGAGGGCCTGGACATCAATCAGGACGGCGAGTTTGCCGAGCGCTCCTCCGGCGGCTATAACATGGTCAACGACGACCAGATGATCCGCCTCTACCTGGCCACCGGCGACCAGTCCTACCTGGAGGCTGCCGCGCGGAACCTGGAAATGATGTACTGCTACTTCGATCCCGACGCGTCGGTGTTCACCAACAACTCCACCCGCCAGGATCTGGGCACCAAGGTGTACGGCGATGGGTATTACATCCTGTACCTGCTGGTGGGCTATTTGCTCAAGCGGCCCGAGCTGGGCGCGATGGCCGAGTGGATCTGGCAGGATTGCTGCCGCCGTGGCACCATGCCAGAGGGCGCGGAATGGCTGCTGCTCTTCCCTGATATGGATGGCTACGGCGCGGGCTTCCCCTTCATGAAGCCCTTTGAGCATGTGGATCGCCTCTTCCCGGACAGCAATATCGCCCGCATCCGCGAGGGAGATTGGTCCTGCTCGCTGCTCAACGGCAAGGCGAACTGCCTGTATTTCCAGCATGGGTCGTTCACCATGTACATGACCATCTATTCCAACCTGTGCGACCGGCGCAACTTCCTCTCCGACACCCTGGAGCGCACCCCCACCGGTTATCGGATGAAGTCCCACGCCGCAGGCTGGTACTACCTGCCCTTCCCCGAAGCAGACAGGCCGGATACCTCCGACTGGTGGGCGATGGACAATCCCCACAAGCGCCCGAAGATCGAGGGCTTGCCCCTGGATACCACCCTGGACATCGTCAAGCGGCCCGACGGAATTGATCTGCACATCAAGACCGAGGGCATCGACCAGCTGCCCTTGCGCATGGAATTCTCCTTCCTGCCAGGCGGCTATGTGCGCACGGCCCACTTCCTGCAGCACACCAAGCCCGGTGAATCCATCAACGTGATGGAGGGCGTGGTGGAGGCCTGTGGCCCCCAGGGCGAGACCATCACCCTGGATGGCGCCTTCGGCGCGCATGACGTGACCAACCGCATGGGCGGTGCGTATCCCCTGAGCGAAAAGCACTACACGGTCTACTTCACCGCCTACACGCCGGTGGAGAAAATCATCCGCATCCGCGCCAACCGCCTGGACAGGCATTTGGTCAAGTGAGCGGAACACCCCATGAATCAATCCGCAATGGGATTGCGGATGAGATATAACAAGGAGGAAACAGTCATGAAGAAACTCATTTCCCTGGCGCTGGCGCTGTTCATGCTCCTGGGCATGCTCCCGGCTTCCGCCGAAGCCCCCGCCTACACCCAGGCTCCCTACTGGGAGGGCAAGGATCTGCCCCCCGTGGCTGAGCGCGTCTCCGCCGAGCCCATGGTGGAGGACGCGGATTATCTGACCATCGGCACCTATGGCGGCGAACTGAAGCGCTCTGCCGGCAGCGGCAACTGGGGCGCTGGCAAGCCCATCGAGGAAGGCCTGTTCCGCTTCACCACCGAAGGCATGGTGGAGCCCAACGTCGCCAAGGGCTATGACGTGAGCGAGGACGCCACCGTCTACACCATTTACCTGCGCGAGGGCATGAAGTGGTCCGACGGCGAGCCCTTCACCGCGGAGGACTGCGTGTGGTTCTACAACGCCGTGTGCCTGAACAAGGTGGACGGCAAGGGCATCCGCAACTGCCACAAGGACGCCAACGGCAACCCCGCCGTGGTCGAGAAGGTTGATGACACCACCTTTACCGTCACCTTCGGCACCCCCAAGTACGACTTCATCGAGGCCCTGACCGTTGATCTGAAGTGGCACTTCGCTCCCAAGCACATCTTTGAGAAGATGGTGCAGGCGGTGATCGACGGCAACACCGAGCTGGCGCTGGCGGAAGCCAAGGCCATCTGCGGCACCGAGTTCTCCGACGTCGGCAAGGCTGGCAAGGAGCTGCTCTACTACTTCTGGAACTACCCGGGCGTGCCCACCCTGAACCCCTACGTGCTCTCCACCGAGCCCGGCAAGAACTCCATCAAGGGCGAGTACTACGAGTACATCCGCAACCCCTACTACTGGAAGGTGGACAAGGCCAACCAGCAGCTGCCCTACATCGACAAGATCATCTACACCACCGTGTCCAACGTGGATCAGGAGCTGATGCTGCTGCTGGACGGCACGGTTGACTTCCAGACCGTTGGCATGGAATCCATCCCCACCATCCTGGAATCCAAGACCAAGATCAACATCTATCCCTGGTCCGGTGCTGATTGGGGCGCGACCCAGCTGCACTTCAACCTGAATGTGGATGACGAGCACCTCAAAGCCCTGTTCAACAACGCTGATTTCCGCCAGGCGATGTCCATCTGCGTGGATCGCGACGAGCTGGCCGGCCTTCTGACCAATGGCTGGCTGGGCGGCGGTCAGGCGGCGCCTCAGCCCGGTCAGCTGGGCTACTCCGAGGAGTGGGCCAAGAAGTGGACCGACTACGACGTGGCCAAGGCCAAGTCCCTGCTGGAGGGCTGCGGCCTGGTGATGGGCAGCGATGGCTTCTACGACTTCGCTGACGGCACCGATTGCGTGATCAACATCGTGTCCGTGGCTGATTCCGGCGCTGCTGACGTGTACAAGGTGCTGGAGCCCTACTTCCGCGCCGCCGGCGTGAAGTGCACCTTCAAGGATTCCGACCGTTCCAACATCGACAACGACCTGATGGCCAATGCCGTGCAGGTGATGCTGCTGCCCGTGACCAACATCGGCGACATCTCCATCATCCTCAAGCCCAACTCCATGGTGCCCGGCTACGCCACCAACGTGGCCTGGTACGGCACGATGGACGAGACCACTGCCACCGGCGATCTGCTCAAGCTGATCGAACTGAAGAAGCAGCTGGACGTGACCGCTTCCGCGGAGGAGCGCACCGAGATTGCCCTGCAGATGCTCAAGCTGCACGAGGAGAACCAGTGGACGCTGGCCTATGTGGAAGCCGCGCCCGCCTATCACGCGGTGAACGCCCGCATCCAGAACTTCCTGGAGGACGGCGTGTGGTCCGACATCTACCGTGACATGGGCATCGCCCACTGCCAGTGCTGGTACATCGCTGAGTAAGCTTCGCCTGTCCCGCATGCGCTAAGAATCTGATACCGGGTGCGGGAGGTAACTCCGAGCAAATCGGAAGTGCCTCCCGCACTTCTTCGAATCGCGCAAGAAAGGATTCGAGACCATTAT
>JAQXLU010000047.1 GCA_029012285.1 Clostridiales bacterium
TTCCTGATCGTAGCACAACACGTAAGGAGTGCAACACAACGAATGATAGATACGACAGCGAACACAAAGCTGCGAAAGCAGTTGAAGGTCAGAATCCCCCTGGTCGTCTATGACATAGCGATCTTTCTTCTGACCGATGTCCTTCTTCTGTTCCTGTATCAGGGCGGCGGCAGGCTGAGCACACAGGGGTTGCTTCAGCATAGCGCCATTGCGTTTGCTTGCATCTTCGGCATCCGCTATCTTGTGCAGGTATATCGCCAGATTTGGCGGTATGGCGGCATTCAGTGCTATATCCGGCTGCTGCTGGCGGATGGCGTGGCGTTTGTGCTGTATCAGCTTCTTGAGATGCTGTTCCCGCTTGAGGAGATTTCCTTTGTGCGCATGCTGGCCTTCTGCTGCATGAATTTGCTGGGCGCGCTGGCAATCCGAATGATCTACCGCTACGCCTACAAGTGCGGGTATCAGGATAACTGGAAGGGTAAGGTGCTGCGGCTGCTGCTGCGGGTGTTCTCCGGCGGACGTGTGGTCACGGAGGCCGACCCGGACAGCCAGAAAATCAAGATTGCCATCATCGGCGCAGGGACGGTGGGCGTTAGCCTGGCGGAGGATCTCTGGGCCAACCCGAAGGCAAAGTACGTTCCCCGCTGTTTTATCGACAGCGATCCGCTGAAGGTGGGCCGCTCGATCCATGGCGTGTCGGTCATGAGTGAGGACGAGGCCACCATGGAGGCACTGCGCAGCCACCACATCCAGGAGGTTGTGTTTGCCGTGCCGGCGATGCCGCGGGCACGCAAAATGGAGCTCTTCGAGCAATACCAGCAGGCGGGCTTCAAAATCAAGGTGTTCGACTTCCCCACCATGGAGATTCCCGGGCGCAAGCGCCAGCTGCGCGAGTTCAACATTGAGGATTTGCTGATGCGCGAGCAGAAGGCATTCCTGGATGAAAAAACCTGCGCGTATTACAAGGGCAAGGTGATCCTGATCACCGGCGGCGGCGGTTCGATCGGTTCGGAGCTGTGCAGGCAGCTGGCGAAGATGGAGCCAAAGCAGCTGATTGTGGTCGATATTTATGAAAACACGGCCTACGATCTCCAGCAAGGGCTGCTCTTTGCCTATAAGGGAAAGGTGGACATCAAGGTCGAAATCGTCAGCATCACCAATAAGGAAGGCCTGGCGCGGGTGTTCGAGGAGTATCACCCGGATATCTGCATCAACGCGGCGGCGCACAAGCATGTGCCGCTGATGGAGAAGAACTGCATCGAGGCGGTGCAGAACAACGTGTTCGGTACGCTGAATGTGATTCAGCTCTGCGAGGAATACGGCTGCGGGCGCTTTATGATGGTTTCCACGGATAAGGCTGTCAACCCCACCAACGTCATGGGCGCGACCAAGCGTCTGTGCGAGATGGTCATGCAGGCGTACAGCACCCGTGGCAAGGTCAAGTGCTCAGCAACGCGGTTTGGCAACGTGCTGGGCAGCGCCGGGTCGGTCATTCCGCTCTTCAAGCGGCAGATCGCCGCGGGTGGGCCGGTGACGCTGACGGACAAGCGCATCATCCGCTACTTCATGACGATTCCTGAGGCATCACAGTTGGTGCTGGTCAGCGGCGCGATGGCGAAGAATGGCGAGCTGTTCGTGCTGGACATGGGCAAGCCGGTGAAGATCTACGACCTGGCGAAGAACATGATCCAGCTCAGCGGCGTGGACGAGATCGAGATTGTGGAAACCGGTCTGCGTCCGGGCGAAAAGCTGTACGAGGAGCTGCTGGTCAACGGCGATTCCCTGGAAAAGACGGACAACAACCTGATCTTCGTGGAGCACGAGGAGCCCGTCACCATGGGTCAGCTGGAGGACAAGCTGGCGATCCTGCGTCAGGCTTGCAAGGACGACGAGGAGATGCGCCGCGCCATTCGCATGACCGTGCCGACATACAGGAGTCCCGAGGAGGTCAACCGAGCCGTCAGCTGATTTCCATCGTTAGTGCTTATTTCATCATAACCGCGCCGTGGCTAAGAAAATGCCGCGGCGTGTTTATCATTCGCAAGTACATAGGAGGAGATTGCTTGAGGGAAAAACGATGGGCAGCTGGCACGTGGATCGGTGTGCTGATAACCACCGTGGTTGTCGCGTATGCTTTGACGACCCTGTTCGCGACAAAGAGCTACACATCCAACCTAACCAAGAAGCAGGTTTTCCAGTTTGCCCTTGAAACGGGGATGTCCAGCGGCGAGGTGGGTCCAGGAGACAGCTTGATGTGAGCCCTGTTGTTTACAACGACGCCACGGTTGACATGCTGGTATTTGTGAAAATCACGATGCCCGTATACATCGATGATACGCAGCCGGGCAGCGCTTCTTCGCGCCTGTATACGTTTGACACCAGCGACGACTGGACGCTTGTC
>JAQXLU010000048.1 GCA_029012285.1 Clostridiales bacterium
CATGCATGTACAGTTGCTGCTCGTAGAGCGTGGTGAGCGTGTTCAGCAGGTCGTAGACCGCCTGGTCAAACCGGATATCTTTGTTTCGGACGAAGTCCGCGATGTACCCGATATCGCGGCGGATGAACTGCAGCTGCTGCCTGAAGCACTTCCGAATGGCCTTGGCAGAGCGTTTTTTGCTCTTGGACAGGTTCAGGAAAGACTTTCGCGCAATCTTTGAGTACATCCGGGGTGTCTTCCAGCCATTGGTCATGCAGGTCTCACGGACAATATCTTCCAGCAGTTCCCGGGAGTGATTCAGGAGTTGGAAATCCTGCGGAAAGGCGATATCAGCCGGGCAGCAGGTAGCATCCATGAGCAGTGTTCCGCTGTTTGACGGTGTCTCCGGCTCAGACTGCGCTGCTTTCTGTCCGCTGCTCCCGCCTGGCTTTCCCTGGTCGTCATGATCCTGACGGGGTTTCTTTGGTATGCTGGCCTCCAGAATCGTCGCAATGGCCTCTGGCGGAAAACGCTTGCGGAACTCCACCATGGTGGATGCCCCAAAGGGAGCCTTTGAGCTGTACGCCTTCATTCCGAGAAAGAACTGGAGATAGGGGTTCTCGCTCATATGGCGTACCGACCACTCGTCGCTGCATTTCAGCCGCTGTTTGATGATGAGTGCCCCCAGCGCGATTCGCGCCGAATGCGCCGGATGTCCGTTGTCCACAAACTGCTTCGCGTACGCTCGCTCCACCGTGTCCCAGGGAATCAGACCCGCCAGTTTGACCCATTCATTTTCCGAATCCAGTTCCCCGAACGGAAAAACTAAGTCCTCGAATGCCAGCTGAGTCTCCTTCTTGTACATCCGCCCTCACTCCTGTGCAAGCTTTTGGTGGGTTTTTCTCGCTTTCCCTTGCACTTGTATGATACCATACGGGCCGTTCAGATGTTGGTTTTCTTATGTTTTGGTGGTTGCGGAGCGGACTCTAAATAAAAGAATTTTAAGATAATACCACCAAATTCTAAACGGTATAGTTTGGTGAATAACTGCAAGTGTGCTATTATGACTATGCGAGAGGAACGCAGCATGCCTTCCCTCGATAATCCAGGCGCCGGATTATAACCCGTTTCCTACACGACTCCCAATAATGGAGAAAGGATATTAAATGAAACTGTATTACATCAACAACGACCAGACCAGGAATCCCGGTTTGCATCATGAAGTGCACACCTCGGAACACGCAGCAGAACTGCGAATCAGCAGCAAAAAGCTTGTTGGCTACTATGACAACGAAGTGCAGGCTGTACAAGCTGCCAAGAGCTTTTACAATGACGCTGATGGATGCGCAATCTGCTGCCCCAGAGCGCATAGGGGGTAAATTGCTTATGGCACGAGAAACGCATCATGTTGTTCATAATCCCAACGGAGGATGGGATGTCAAACGTGGCGGTGGACAGCGATCGAGCGGTCATTATGAAACAAAGAAGCAGGCTGTGGATGCAGGTCGAAAAATCAGTCAAAACCAAAAAACAGAACTGGTCATTCACGGAATGAATGGACGGATCCAATCGTCGGATAGTCACGGAAATGATCCGTGTCCGCCGAAAGGATAAAATCGATGGGGCCACTTTCCGCAACGAAAGTGGCCCAAAACATTTTTCAACAAAATGCACATCGGCAGTTTTAAAAGATATTGCCGATGTGCATTGACCATTTGAATCAAATGCGCTATAATGCATTATGGCAATATTGAAGTGAAATTGCCGAAATGTAGAATGGAGGTGAGTAATCGTGCAGTGGTATGAGGCGACCTCTAAAAAACTCGAAGCCGGGCATCGCTATTCCCATCAGGAATTAATCAGGCTGCTGAAAAGCGATTACCCACAGTTGCGCGACAGCTCGTATCATTGGGCTGTCTGCCGAATGCTTAAAAGCGGGGTCCTTATAAAGCTTGCGCGAAACGTTTATGTTGTTCAAAACGAGCGGGAAAAGCCGGTGTATCGTCCGGCCTATTCTGCTCTGGCAAAAAAACTAATAGAGCAAATTTCAGAAAAATATCCTTCGGTTCACTTTACGGTGTTTGAAACGGCACTGATGAATGATTTCCTGAATCATCTGGTTGCACAGAACACAGTATTTATTCAGGTGGAAAAGGACGTCAGTGTTTTTGTTTTCCGTTTCCTCCAGGAACTCGGCTATGAGCATTTGCTATATAAGCCGAAAAAAGCAGACTATGCCCTGTACTGGGAAAAGGATTGCATTGTTGTAACAGATATGGTTTCCGAAGCGCCTTTATCTGCCACTGCGCCGCATGAAATCTGTCTGGAGAAAATGCTGGTGGATATGTATTGTGATAAACTGATCTCATCAGCATACAGCAAGTCAGAATATCCTGAAGTGCTGAAACAAGCAATGGAGACATATCACATTGAATCCACAAAGATGATGCGGTATGCCCGTCGGCGCGGCAGAGAAGATGAGTTGAAGAAGATACTGGAGGAAATTGAGGATGCTGAAGCGTGAGAATTACACAAGCGAACATATTGATGCTCTGAGAAAGCAGACCGGAGCAGATCCGTCCATTCTGGAGAGGACTGTTTTCGCATTTGGTTTGCTGGAAGCGCTGTGCCGTGTCAAAATGCCTTTCATCTTCAAAGGCGGAACCTCGCTGCTGATCCTGTTGGATGAGCCGAGACGGTTGAGCACGGATATAGACATCATCGTTGCGCCTGGCACAGATGTGGATGGCTTCATTCAGCAAGCCGGTCAGATATTTCCTTTTCGGGATGTAAAGGAACACATCCGCAAAGGGAACAACGGCATCGAAAAACGGCATTTCCGTTTTCTGTTCAATTCGCCAAGACAGGGAAAGGAAATCAGCATTCTGCTGGATGTAGTGTTTGAGGACAATCCGTATGCAAAGCTGATAACCAAGCCGGTGCAAAGCAGGCTGCTTATGAGCGAAGGAGACAGCTTGCTTGTGACTGTTCCGGATAAAAACTGTGTTCTCGGCGACAAGCTGACAGCCTTTGCCCCACATACAACAGGCATTCCATTTGGTATTGATAAAGAACTGGAAATCATAAAGCAAATGTTTGACTGCTGGACATTGCTCCAGGAGATGGACGATTACCAGACCGTCGCAGCAGTGTACAATCATGTGGCCCAGGTGGAAGCCGGATACCGCGGTTTACCCATTCAGCCAAAGGATGTGCTTCTGGATACGATTCAAAGCTGCCTCTGTATTATGGGCCGAAACGGGATTCGCCCGGATGATTACCGCTATTATCTGACCGGGATCAACGCCATTCAAGGCCATATCTTCCGCGGAAGGATCAATGGAGAAAATGCAGGAATGCTGGCGTGCGAAATCATGTACCTCGCAGCTTGCCTGCTGACAAAAGCCGACTCCTTCGAACGTGTTTCTGACCCTGAAGCATATAAAGATTTTGCATTCACCCTTAAGGGAATGAAACGAATCAATTATATCCGCAGCGTTGATCCTATGGCGTATGCGTACCTCGTCAAAGCTCTGCAGCTGCTGCAGCCGCAAGGATTCTTTACTGATTCCATATTATGATTTAACTTGCTGGCAACTTGCAGAAACCAGCTTGAAAATGCTTTGAAAAATAACAAATCCGTTGTAGCATAAGGCTTTCCCTTAAGCCAAGCATCGCCATTTTAACTTGCTGGTAACTTGCAGCTGATATGTTTAGGATATTTCTTGGGTCTGTTAGAGCCATAAGAATATTTATAGACAAATTACTTTGTGAAAGGAGGTGAACTGTATGGCGCGATACACAGACGACGATATTCGAAGCATGAAGAAAGTCACTGCCAAGATTGCTGCTGACTACCTGGGCATTTCTCCGATGGCAGTAACAATCGGAATGAGAAATTCATTGCTGCCCATTGGTTTTGCTGTCCATAATCAGGAAAGAGATCGAGGAAGGTTTTCTGAAAGCTGGAGCTATGCAATCGTTCCAGAAAGGCTTATTGCATACAAATATGGACGGATCAATGAGATTCAGATTCAAAATATCGAAAGCAGCATCACGAAAATAGTGGAAAGCTTTGAAGAAATGAAACAGGATTTGCTTTTTCTATTAAAAGAAAACGAGGAACAGGGGGGAAAAAACATTTAACGAAATCATGGAGCAGGCAAATAAAAGGTTACTAGAGCAAGATGAACCTGGGAAGGAGGATCAGAAGATGGTTGGATTTTCAATTCGCAGAGATGCTCTATATGAAGAAATTTGGAGCCTCTCAGCTACGAAGGTTGCAGAAAAATATGATCTTTCCTATGCCCGTCTCTTAAAAGCTTGTAGAGAAAACGATATTCCAATTCCACCGCCCGGATACTATACAAAGCTTAGCATCGGCAAGCCTGTTGATAGAGCACCATTGCCTGACTCGAAGATCGAAATGATTGTCATAGAGGCACCAGTACCGAAAAAGCAAACCGATTCTCAAACAGAACAAAAGCAACCACCAGCCCTGATACCGGAATCAACTGAGCATGCGGATACATCAATGCCTGCCGAAGAAGATGATCACGACAAGGTTCCTCTTTTGCGCCGAGGAGACCGGGAACGCGCTACCAGAGAAGAATTGTTTCAAAAAGTGTGGGCACAGCCTGTTTCTATCGTCGCAAAAGAGTATCAGATTACGGATAATGCACTTCGAAAGCGCTGCATACATCTGAATGTGCCAATTCCAGAAAGAGGATACTGGGCAAAACTCAGAGCCGGGAAACCAGTAAATCGCCCTCAGTTGCCGCCTTTGGAATTACCAAAGCTTCAAAAGCCCCATACAGGAGACCGCCGCAAATTGCACCTGAATTTGCCTGCATTGCAGTTTATGAAGAAGCGTGACAGGGAAGAGATTCTTACTCTCGCGTCAATTCTGAGAGTAGGCGGTCCAAATTCACAAATGCTCGATTCTGTGAGGCAGCTTGAAATTAAATGCAGAGAGTGGAGCAGTCCCAAGCCGCCAGATACCTACAACGGTTATTATATTCCCCGACGGATTTCTTCAGGAGATCCTCCGTATCTTGCAGATACAATTTCACCTAAATCGTATGCACGCGCCTTCCATCTGATGGATGCTTTGCTCAGAGCACTACTGCCTTATGAAGGCTTGATGCAGTTGGGGTTCAATCATTCTCTGCGTGTAAACGGTGAGGATGTATGCATTTCGATCACAGAGGAAAAAGACAGTATCATCCATGAAGTCACACACGCTGAACGGCTGGAAATGCTGGAGTATGAGGAAGCGCGCAGCAAAGGGCGCTATGCGAGCAAACCCAGAACCCCCAAGTATGATCATCCCTGGAGCGGCAGGCTGAAAATAATCATTCAGGAAAGATTTTCTTTTGAAGATTGCAAAGCATATGTTCTCGAAGACAGAATTGGGGAGATTCTGATTGCGCTTTTTGAAGCATCGAATATTTCGCGTCTTCAACGGATAGCTGCTGCTGAAAAGTATCAAAGGGAGGTAGAGGCACGCAGGATCATGGAGCAAAAGAAACAGCAATATAATGCTGAAATCGAAAAGACAAAAGCTCTTCTCAACAAAGCGAGGGATTATGAGACTGCACGCATGATCCGTGAATACATAGCAGCAATACGTACTGCTTCTGATCCAGCTGAACTTGATCAGGACTGGATTGATTGGGCAGAGAAAAAAGCTGATTGGTTTGATCCGAACGTCGCTAGAGACGATGAGTTCTTTGGAAAACGGCGTCATGAAGATGATCCAGAGCGGAAAAAACTTGAATGTAAATGGTAATTCAAAAGGCCTGTGTTGAAAAAGGTTCTTCAACACAGGCCTCTGATGATCGGTTGTTTGTGTGATGATTTTAATCAGCTGTAAATGATCTCCTGCATAACTATCTCTTCTGCCTGCGAGCGGATGCTATTCATCTGAGAAATCCACCCCAACTGGTCAGAAGCTTTCAGCTTTTCATTGATGCCTTCAGCTTCAGCCATCTGGGCGATCATCCGTTCCATTCGATCCCGGCAGACTTGATCTGTTTCCGCCAAATGCTCATACAGCTTGCCAGAGAGAATCAGACGAGTGTATAGTCCAGGAAGATGCTCTTCCAGATATGCCTTGCGCATCCGGCCATAATGGCCGATGGTTGTATGAGAATCAGAGGCTGAAATATCCGGGAAGTAATAGTCTCCATGCAGTGTGTAGTGGATACCGTTTTCTGTCATTTCGATGGGAAGCTTCTGCTTCATGGTGAGATCCTCCTTATAAAAATCAGTCAAGTTTGTTTCTTACCCAAACCGTTTCTGATTTGGGTATTTGACACGAAATACCGCAGAATCTTCACCTAATCATACCCAAACCATTATTACACACCATTCTATTTGGGTGTGCAATAATGCAAATTATGGCATTAAAACTTTACCAAATTAATTGAAAATGGATGATTTTTTACGATTTTGAGAGCAATCGGGCAATTCAAGTCCTGTTTCCCGCACGAAACAAGCATAATCCGAATCAATCGCTCCTTTGTGGGTGATGGGTTCGGATTATTGCTTTATATGGCCATGCGCCAATCGATGGGCGGCATTGATGCCCCAACCGTGACTATTTCCCCATGAAAGTTGACGAACACGCACAAAGTCTTTATAATATAAAAATGTAATCGCATGCATGGAATGCGAGATGCACTTAGCATTTCCCTGGCGTAAAGATTCTCGCCAGGGCGTAAGGTACACAGGAAGGAGGATAATTATGGCACTACAAGCGCTTCGGCCGCTGGTTAGGCCGCTGATGTACATCATCGCCGGTTATCTGTCCGGCAGCGTGCTGTATGCCCGGGTGTTTGCCAGGCTGCTCCACAAGGAGAATATCATCGAGGAAAGCAGCGACCACAACCCTGGGACAGCCAATGCGTTTAAGCACGGCGGGCTTTTGTGCGGCGTGCTGACCCTCGTCTGCGATTTGCTCAAGAGTTTCCTGCCCGTGTTCATGTTCGTGACCTTCGCGTCGCAAAGGCAAGCGGATGGCGCCGCCCTTGCATTGGTGATGGCAGCCCCGGTGCTGGGCCATGTGCTGCCCTTGTTCTACCATTTCCAGGGCGGAAAGGGGATTGCGGCTTCCTTTGGCAGTCTGCTCGGGCTGCTGCCGACGTGGCAGCCAGTGGGCTTGCTGGTCGTGCTGTTCCTCTTTTTCTCGCTGATCCTGAAGATCACCCCGCATTACCAGCGCACGCTGGTCACCTATGGCTGCGGGCAAGTCGGCATGTTCTTTGTAGCGGAAACGATGGCTGTGGCTGTGGGCTTTTTCATGATCTCCCTGATGATCATCCTGAAAATGCTCAGCAGCAAGGAAGAAAAGGAGCCAATGGGGGTGCAACTGCTGTGGATGCGTTGATTCTGTCCTGCGGCACGGGTGGAGGCCACGATAGCGCGGCACGGGCCATCCTGGAGGAAATGCAGCGGCGTGAGCATCGTGCAACGATGCTCAATCCCTATGCCGTGCAGAGCGAGAAGCTGGCGCGGCGGATCAACCAGGTTTATATCAGCATGGTGCAAAAGACCCCGCGCCTCTTTGGCGCCGTCTATACGGCGGGGCAGCTATACCGGAAGCTGCCTGGCCGTTCGCCGGTGTATTATGCCAACCACCGCATGGTACCGGTGATGCAGTCCTACCTGGCGCAGCACCCTGCCGATGTGGTCATTATGAGTCACCTCTACCCCGCGGAAATCATGACGAACATGAAGAACAGCGGCATCCCGGTGCCGCCGACGATCTTCGTGTCCACCGACTATGTGTGCATCCCCTTCACGGAGGAAACCGACTGCGACGCGTACATCACCCCCGCGCCCGACCTCATGGAGGATTATGTGCGCCAGGGACTGTCTGCGCAGAAGCTGCATCCCTTTGGCATCCCCACGAGCAGTCGCTTTGCCTCCCGGATGAGCCGCGCGGAGGCGCGCTGCCTGCTGCACCTGGATGCAAAGAAGAAGTACATCCTCATCACCGGAGGCAGCATGGGCGGCGGCGGAATTCGCGACGCCATCAACAGCCTGATCCAGGCCTCGGCGGAGCGCGACGACGTGGAGCTGATCGTCGTCTGCGGCAGCAACAAGGCTCTGTACGACCAGTTGATGGCTGAGTCGCCCGCCCACACCGCCGTGGTGGGCTTCACCGACGAGATGGCCACCTACATGCGCGCGGCGGATCTGTTCATCACCAAGCCCGGCGGCCTTTCCTCTACAGAGGCGGCGGTGTGCGGCGTGCCGGTGCTGCATGCCTCGGCGATCCCCGGGTGCGAATCGTTCAACGCCGAATACTTCCAGTCCCACGGCATGAGCGCCCTCTGCCGCGATCCCCAGGACATCGCCGCCCAGGCGATGGCACTTCTTGGCGACGAGGCTGCCTGCGCCCGCATGGTCGAGCGCCAGCATGAGCTGCTGGATGGTCAGGCCGCCGCGCGCATCTGCGCCCTGGCGGAGGATATGGTCGCCGCCTCGCGCTGACCCCGGCATCCGCCAAAGATCCCTCAACAGACGCGGGCGCTTCCCCAAAGGAGCCCCCGCGCCTTTTGCGTCAGGGGAGCATCCGGAAAGATTTCCAAAAAATTTTCAATTCATGAAATAACATAAACCCCGTGGACGTCTACATATATAGAACTGATGATCCTCCCGCCGTCGCACAGACGGAGGAGATCATGGTCGCCAACATACACAGGAGGGACGCATGTGAGAAAACACTGGACATGGTTCATCGCCGGACTTGTGCTGCTGGGGCTGCTCTGCGGGCCGGGGATGGCCGGGGCTGCGGAAACTGCGATTGAAGTCAAAGTCACCAATAATTATGCTGGCTGGGGGGAAACCATCCAACCGGATTACCCTGACCTGTCCTCAATGATTGGTGAAGGGCTGACGCAGGATGATTTCACGATCAGCTACAGGATTGACAGCAACACGAATACGATTGACCCTGTGACAGGCGCAGTGACGATCAATGCGACCTCTTCCCGTTATGCCAATGTCGTATTTATCACCTATACACCGGTCAAGACGGGTGTTGGCAAGAAATCTGTCTTTATGACAAAGGTCTGGTGCGGCCCGCCGCTAAAGAAGATCGAGCTTGATAAAACCGAGATGGTGATGGGACAGAGCGAAGGCACCAGGAAAATCCGTATTGAGCTCAATCATTCCGAGGACAGTGATCTTCCTGTACCAAAGCTTGTATCCTATGATGCTGATGTCATCGAAGCGGTCATGCCCACTGACTTCGGTTATGGTTCGAGCATCGGCTGGCTTAAAATCACACCGAAGGGAATTGGCGAAACCACTGTCCGCTTGGTGGGCTACAATGGTGTGGAGGCACAAATACATGTGAAGGTCATGCGTGACCCGATCAAACTCTCCCTCTCCCAAAAGGATTACATTTGCTTTGTTGATGAGGAAATACCACTTGGCGTTGATCTTGGTGGCAACGACTGCGCTCCCAATGTCAACTTTAGTATCTCATCTGATAATAACTGGTCAGGGAGAGTGCTGAGAAAGGAAGATGACTGGTACTTCAGCGCTACAGAGACTGGCCACTGTACGATCACAGCCACAACATACAACGGCTTATATGCGCAAGCGACCGCATGGGTGTACGACAAGGAGCCTGCGGTGCGGCTTGAAGCGGATGCGGATGCTGTCCGCATGGGGGAGCGTGTAGAAATACTGGCCTACTCCGCGGACGGAAGGAAGCTGAGCATCCGGCGCTATGCCGTCACCAAGGGGGAGGACCTGGCGCACATAGAAGGCGCCATGCTGGTGCCGACGGGCATTGGTGAGGTGGAAGTTACCTGCTACAATGAGGATGGTTCCACCTGCGCTGCCACCTTTACGGTGGAGCCACGGCCTACATCCATGACGCTTAACGCCACCGAGCTGACGATGGAGATTGGCGATGTCTTTGAGGTGGAGGCAACCTTCGATCAGGGCAGCTATCCCCTTGAGTTCTCAGTCAACCCGCCGAGAACGCCAGTCAATCAGTGGCTGGAACCCATCAAGATGCGGTCGAACACCATATTCGCCCAAGCCCCTGGTACACAGGAAGTGATTGTGCGGGGAAACCGTCTGGTTGGCACCATCACGGTGACGGTTGCGGACAGTGACAAGGCGGTGCAGATTGTCTGCCCGGAGAAGCCCATTCCTGTGGGGACATCCTACCAGTTCTATGTCAGTGACAGAGCGGGGCGGATCTACCCGGCATCATTCACCTGCTCATGCTACAAGGACACAGGAAATATCACCCCCGGTGGGTATTTCACTGCCCTGTCGGAACACACCTTTGAGATCCATGCCAAGCTGGATGATGGCCGAGAGCTGATCGCATCTGTTCAGTCGCGGAAAGAGCCCCGTTGGCTATATGGCGAAGCGCTGGTGATCCGCGAGAGTAACACCAAGCATTCCATCACGCTCAAATCCGATGTGGGGGAAATCATATCCGATAAGCTGACGTTTGATGTGGCTGACATCAACGTGCTTGAAATTGTCAGCGGCTATGTCAAACCGAAAAAAACTGGCAAAACAACTGTTACGGCCCGGTCAATCTACGACCCGAGCGTCAGCACGACCTTTACGATCGAGATCATCGGCGATCAGTCGGACATCTACATTGGCACGACCCGCATCGACATTCCCGCCGGTTCCGAACGTCCGCTGCCCGTTGTCTATGATGGCAATGGCAAGGAGGTCGCCATGGTGTGGCAAATCACCCATCAGGACCCGGGGGAGGGCAATCCCGGCAGCACCGCCTTTGCCATTGAGGACGGCATGATCAGCTGCTCCTGGCCCACAGGGAGCGGCGAGCTGACCGGCACGGTCAAGAACGGCTCCAAAAAGGTGAAGGTATCGGTGTATGGCTACCTGCTGCCCGAAATCATCCGCCTGGAGCCCTTGCAGGTCTGGCTGGAAATCGGTCAATCGCAGGAGCTGCATCTGGTGGCGGAGGACGATACGGGCCGTTGGGGCGTGGTCTACTGGGAGACGGCTGACAGCGGCATCGTCACCGTGAGTCCCTACACGGAGGGCAGCAAGAACACCATCGCGGCAGTGGCAGCGGGGGAGACGCTGCTCGGCGCGATGCTGGAAAACGGCGCAATCGCCATGTGCGTGGTCAATGTGTATGACCCCAACGCGCGATTGCCCGGCGATGTGAACGAGGATGGCCGGGTGGACGCCCAGGACGCGTTGAAGGTGCTGCAGTACTGCGCGGGCTGGCCTGTGAAGCTCAACGGCTGGCAGGGCGATGTCAACGCGGACGGCAGCACGAACTTGCAGGATGCGATCCTGCTCTTTGAGCACGATGCGGGGTTGGACGTGGAGCTGAAGCAGTATTTGCCGCCCGATTAACAGTTGTAAAATTTCCCTCCCGAAGCGCATAGCGGGGCGGAACGCTTGACACTGCCGATTCCTGCATGGTATAATACCCATGTTTAGAAAAGTGCACCATGCATGGTTAGGAGATGAAATCTTGCGTCCCATGACGATGCTTCGGCGAATGATGGCTACCGCGCTGGCCCTGTGCATCCTGTGGATGACGGCTGCGCTGGCAGCTGAAAATGAGTTCACCTTTGCGCTCAACGGCAGCAGCGACGGATATGTGGTGACTGGCTATACCGGGAGCGATTCCTCCGTCACCGTGCCGGACTGGCATGACGGCTTGCCTGTGACGGAGGTGGGCAGCGGCGCCTTCCAGGGGAAAACCGGCGTGAATGCGGTGTCCCTGCCCAGCACGGTGGTGCGCATTGGCGCATCAGCCTTCAAGGGCTGCACCAGCCTTGGCGAGATGACCACGTATACCGCCTCTGCGGAGCCGCCCACGCCGCCCGACCCTGTGCGTACCCCCGGCGACGCTAATGGCGACGGTGCGGTCAACCTCCAGGATGCGCTGCTGCTGATGCAGTATGCGGCAGGCTGGAATGTGTCCATCGACAAATCCAACGCGGATGTGGACCAGGACGGTACGGTCACCATGGATGACGTGGTGCTGCTGTTCCAGTATGCGGCGGGGGAGAGCGTGACCCTCAAATAACAAAACGGAGGCTCAACAGTTGAAAAAGTTCATATCGCTGCTAATGATGCTGATGCTGATTTACCCCGGGATGAGTATCGCCGCAGCGGTAGGAACCGAGACTGAAACGCTGGTCGCCTACGAGGATCTGCCCGAAGCGCACCGGTTGCGCTACGAGGCGGAAATGGCCTCCGCGCTAAACAATGCCCGTGCCCGCGCGCCGGGGCAGCGTCAGCTGCTATCCCAGGTCAGGGGCGACTTCAATGGCTATACGGGAAGCAAAACAGACCGAAGTCTGGAAATCACCTACCGTGTGTCGGATTCCGTGGTGACCGTCGGCGAAAAGGTAACCTTCCAGGCGGACATGACATGCGATACGCCCCCGATGCTCTACACCGTCAGCGGGCTGGTGTTTGACGAGCAGTTCCGCAAAACGGGCGAACTGGTGGGCCAGGTCGTGCATGTGCAAGTGGACGCCACCAGCAAGACCATCACCCCCAGCTACACGCCCAACGCGCCCGGATACTTTTGCTTTGTCCTGGTGGTGTCGGACAGTGCGGGCAACATGGTGTCCCTGACCACCAATACCGTGCAGGTGTACGAAAAAAACCGACCGCTGTTCAGCAATATGGCCGTCGACGGTCAGCTGGCGCTCCTGATGAACCTGGATCGGGCAAAAACCGACCTGGGTATGGTTCTCGGCGCGGACTTGGAGATTACCACCGCTGCCGACCCGGTGCAGTACACCGCGGTGTGGACGCTCACCGATGAAGCGGGAAGCGTCCTTGACCGGGCGGAAAGGGCGGGCCAGGTCAGCGCCCAGACGGAAACCGCCAAGCTGCGCTTGACCTATCAGCCCCTCATGGCCGGGAAGCTGCAGCTGGAAATCACCGCCAGCGATGGGGATGGCAACCATATCAAAACGAACACCCCGGTCTTGACCGTGGCAGACGGCTGCTTCTGCACCGTCAGCCTGAATGCTGATACCGCGCTGACAGCGGGTAGCAGCCTCACCGCGGCCTATGCCATCCATGGCCACCTGTGCGATGCCACCGAGGCCTGGCTGCGCTGGGAATGTCGCGCTGCTAATGGCGAGGTCATTGCCCGCAGCACCCAAGCACTGACGGAGTGCACCGGCCAGGCCACCTATACGCCACGGGTTGGCCAGGAGGTGGTATGTACGGTCGGGGCAAGCTGTGCGCACTTCCCGGAGGACGTGGCGATGCGCAGCCTGGCCCTCATCGGCGGACTGGAGGTAGAGCGCGCCCTCACCGCGGATGCGGTCGATTGCGGGGACGCAATCGGCGTGGTTTACAGCGTCGACGGCGGGCTGACGCCCTACCGGGAGATCGTCGTGCGGGGCTATGCCTGCGACACAGCGAGCGGCAATACGCAAACCTTCCTGACCCGAACGCTTACCGAGGCGCAGGGCACCGTGTCCGGCAGCCCGATGCGCGGCAACAAGGTTTATTTCATCATTGATGTGGTGGAGGCCGATGGGCATACCACCGCCTGGAAAACAGGCACAGCGGCGCTCACCGGCGCGCCGGGCATCTCCGATAGCGACGGGCTGTGCGGGGACGCGGACGGCAACGGCACGGTCGATGACCGCGACGCGCTGCTGGTCATGCAGTATGCCGCAGACTGGCCCGTGAAGCTCCATATGGAAAGCGCCGATGCAAACGGCAACGGCAGCGTCGATCTCGCCGACGCGGTGGCGATCTTCGCCCAGGCGGGCGGCGCAGGAAGCTGAACATCACAACACAGAACGGAGGGCAATCCAAGCTATGAAAAAGATCGTTGCACTTCTGCTTGGTCTGCTGCTGATCCTGGCGGCATGCACGGCAGTGGCGGATTCGGTCGTGACGGCGAAGCCCGGCGATGAGCTGACCCTGGAGGTCAGCATTGAAGCTGCCAGCGGCAAGTACGCGAAGATCGGCATCCAGATCAACGGCGCCCCCATTACCTTTGTGCGGGCTGTGGGCGGCTCTGCCAACGATACCGTGCCCCCCCGCGACTTTGACGATTCCTTCGCCGTGGTCAACCTGGAGGGCGTATCCATCTCCTCGGACGGCAGCAGCATCTCCGGCAGCGGCTACACCGTGGCAGACCTGACCGAGGGCGTGATCGGCAGCCTCACCTTCCGGGTGAATGACGACGCAGCGCCGGGTGTGTACGTGGTGGAAAGCGTCGTCAAGAGCGGCTCGTCGATGGTGAAGGGCACGCTGACCTTCCAAATCGAGGAAAAGCAAAGCCAGGATCGCGTACCGGGGGACGTGAACGGCGACGGCAATGTCAATTCCCGCGACGCGCTGGCGATCCTGAAATACGCCTCCGGCCAGGAGGTCAGCATCATTCTGGACAATGCAGATGTGAATGCGGACGGCAACATCAACTCCCGTGACGCGCTGGCGATCCTGAAATATGCCTCGGGTCAGGATGTGACGCTCAAATAAGGCGAAGCACGCCTATCCAAGCTATGAAATGGAGGTCTATCCCAATGAAGAAAAAGAGTATTCTGATCGCGATATTCCTGGTGATGCTTTGCACCGCCTTTGCCGCCTTGGCTGATTACAGCACGGGCGACGTCGTGACGGTCAATGTGTCCGTGTCCAACCCGAACAAGGCCTGTGCCTTCGACGTGGGCGTGAGCTATGATTCCTCCGCGTTTGAGTTTGTCGCCGCCGCCGGCGACAATGGCGTGGCTGCCGGCAAGAACGGCTTCTCCTTTGCCTCCCTCAGCCCCTTTGGCGGAGGCAGCGTCGGTACCTTCTCCCTGCGCGTCAAGGATACTGCGGTGGCTGGCAAGACCTACGCCATCTCTGCATATAGCAAGGGCGCGTATGACTACGACGATAATGTGGTGAGTATCAACGTATCCGTTTCCGGCGGATCGGTGACCATCGCTGCCAAGGGCTGCGACCACTCCTACGCCAAGAAGGTGGATGTTGAGCCCACCTGCGAAACCCCCGGCAAGGAGACCTACACCTGCACCAAATGCGGTGACTCCTACACCAAGGAGATTCCCGCCAAGGGCCACAGCTGGGATGACGGCAAGGTGACCAAGCAGGCGACCTGTAAGGAGGAGGGCGTCAAGACCTACACCTGTAAGGTCTGCAACGCCACCAAGACTGAGAAGATTGAAAAGTCCACTACGCACACCTGGGGGGACGGCGTGATCACCAAGGAACCCACCTGTCTGGTGGATGGCGAAATGACCGTCACCTGCACTGTCTGCGGCAAGACGGAAACAACGGTGGTGAAGGCGCCCGGCGTGCATACCCCCGGCGAGAACACCCGCGTGGACAGGGAACCCACCTGTACCGAGCCTGGCGTTGGTTCTTACCAGTGCGCCAAGTGCGGCGAGTGGATCGCCGACGGAACCATTCCTCCGCGGAAGCATGACTTGAAGGAAGTCGTCACCGAGCCCACCTGCGGCAAGGACGGACAAAAGGAAACCACCTGCTCCCGCTGCGATTATCATGAGGTCACCGTGATTCCCGCCACCGGCAAGCATACCTATGTAGAGAAGATCACCAAAGAGTCCACTTGCCTGGATAAGGGCGTCAAGACATTCACCTGCAGCATCTGTAACCATAGCTACGACGAGGAGATCAAAGCCAATGGCCACACCCCCGGCGAGGATCTCAAGCAGCTTGACCCCACCTGCACCAAGACCGGCTACAAGTACTACACCTGCACGGTGTGCGGCGCTGAGGTGAAGGAGAGTTCCATCCCCGCCACCGGCGAGCATATCTACAAGGTGACCGAGGAGGTTGCCGCGACCTGCACCAAGAGCGGCAAGCGCGTGTCCACCTGTATCTATGGCTGCGGCAAGACCAAGACCGAAACCCTGAAGGCGCTGAACCACAAGATGGGCGAATGGAAGGTGACCAAGGAACCCACCTGCACCGCCAAGGGCCAGCAGACCCGCGTCTGTGAGAATGGCTGCGGCAAGACCGAGACGAAGGACATCAGCGCCCTGAACCACAAGATGGGCGAATGGAAGGTGACCAAGGAACCCACCTGCACCGAGAAGGGACAGCAGACTCGCGTCTGCGAGAATGGCTGCGGCAAGACTGAGACGAAGGACATCAGCGCCCTGAACCACAAGATGGGCGAATGGAAGGTCACCAAGGAACCCACCTGCACCGAGAAGGGACAGAAGACCCGCGTGTGTGAGCACGGCTGCGGCAAGACCGAGACCAAGGCGGTCAATGCGTTGGGCCATGATTGGGGTCAGTGGGAAATCACCAAGCCTGTGACCGAGAAGGAGCCCGGCGAAAAGAAGCGTACCTGCAATCGCTGCGGCAAGGTGGATATCCAGGCCATTCCCAACAAGACGAATTACAGCATGACCGTCTGCTCCGAGGGCATCCGTTTCCGCGACCTGGACAACCCCATCACCGACAAGTGGTACATGTTCACCCCCATCGACCTGTCGGTGGATGGCACCCAGACCTTCGACCTGGTGGCTGGCAACATGCATAGGATCGGTCGGGTCAGCGTGCTGGTCAAGGATGGCTGCGTGACCGTGACCTACCGCGTCAACAATGTCACGACCATCCATGTGACGGAGGAGTACATGACCCTGATTCCCTCCCTGTCCGCGCTCCATGAGCTGGATCTGGACAAGCTGCCCAGCTACGCCTATGGCGAGCCCATCAACATCGCCGACACCCTGGGTGGCGACACCAAGGTGCTGCTGCTGCTGTGCAACCATGCCCTGTACAGGGAAGATGCCAAAGGCGTGGAGAGCTTCGACGGAAGGGGCAAGGTGTACAAGGAGTACGTCGAGCAGCTCAAGCAGATCATGGACTAAGCGACATCAACAATCAACACAGCCCCGCCCGGCAGCTATGCCGGACGGGGCTTTCTGCACGTTAAAAGCGCCCCGGGCCTTCCCGGAGCGCCAATCTCAATTCTTCCCCACAATGCTGCGGGCTACATGCACGCCGCTGGCGGAGGCGTGGGAGAGGGAATGGGTGATGCCGCTGCCGTCGCCGATGATGTACAGCCCGGGCAGGGCACATTCGAGGTTTTCGTTCACGTCCACCTCCATGTTGTAGAACTTGACCTCCACGCCATAGAGGAGCGTATCGTCGTTGGCGGTGCCGGGAGCGACCTTGTCCAGGGCGTAGATCATCTCAATGATGCCGTCCAGGATTCGCTTGGGCAGCACCAGGGACAGATCGCCGGGGGTAGCCTTGAGGGTGGGGGTGATGAAGGCTTCCTCGATGCGGCTGGGGGTGGAGCGCTTGCCGCGGATCAGATCGCCGAAGCGCTGCACGATCACGCCGCCGCCCAGCATGTTGCTCAGCCGGGCGATGGATTCGCCATACCCGTTGGAATCCTTGAACGGCTCGGAGAAATGCTTGGCCACCAGCAGCGCGAAGTTGGTGTTCTCCGTCTGCTTGGAGGGATCCTCGTAGCTGTGGCCGTTCACGGTGATGATGCCGTTGGTGTTCTCGTTGACTACCGCGCCCTTGGGGTTCATACAGAAGGTGCGCACCAGGTCGCCATACTGCTTGGTGCGGTAGACGATCTTGCTCTCGTACAATTCGTCCGTCAGGTGGGAGAAGATTTCCGCAGGCAGCTCCACGCGCACGCCGATGTCCACGCGGTTGGACTTGGTGGGGATGTGCAGCTCCTGGCAGACGGTTTCCATCCACTTGCTGCCGATGCGCCCCACGCTGATGACGCACTTGTTGCAGGTGTAGGACGTGCCCGCGCACTGCACCTCATAGCCGCCGCTGGTCACATTGACATGCTCCACCGGGGTATCGAAGTAGAAATCCACCTTGTCCTTGAGGTAGGCATAGAGGTTTTCCAGCACGACATAGTTGATGTCCGTGCCCAGGTGGCGCACGGAAGCGTTGAGCAGGTGGAGGTCGCTTTGCATGCACAGCTTCTTGAACTTGCTGCCCGCGGTGGAGTAGAGCTTGGTGCCCTCGCCGCCATAGCGCAGGTTGATCTCATCCACATAATGCATCAGCGACAGGGCGCGCTGCTTTCCGATGTACTCATGCAGCGTGCCGCCAAAGTCGTTGGTGATGTTGTACTTGCCGTCGGAAAACGCGCCCGCGCCGCCAAAGCCGCTCATGATGGAGCAGCTCTTGCAGCGGATGCAGGTCTTCACCTTGTCGCCGTCGATGGGGCAGCGCCGCTGATGGAGCGCGTGTCCTGCCTCGAACACGCCGACCCGCAGGGCGGGATTGAGCTGCATCAGCTCATACGCGGAAAAAATGCCGCCAGGGCCCGCGCCGATGATGATCACGTCGTAATTCATTTGGAGTCACTCCTTTGGGATTGCGCACGGATGCTATGTTGCATATCATTATAGCATAAAGGCGTGGAAATGGCAAGCGGGCGGGGGAATGGTGCGCCATCCGTGTGAATTCCCAGAGTAAACGTTACTGGCATTCACTTTGGCAAGTCACAGGCCTTCTTCCTGTGCATAGCAAGTACAAGCTGCCCATTGACTTCCCCGGCAAATCATGCTATCCTAACCAAAACCCGCAAAGGAGATATGAATATGCTTGACCGAAAATATGCTGATTTCGCCTGGGAGCAGACCGCTGCCCTGCTGGCGATTGATTCCCCCTCCGGCTACACCGCCGCCGCAGCGAAATGGGTGCAGGAGGCGTTCGCGCAGCTTGGCTTTGATGCGCAGCTCACCGTTAAGGGCGGCGTGCTGGTCGACCTGGGCGGCAAGGATGAAAACGACGCGCTCTTCCTGGAGGCCCATGCCGACACCCTGGGCGCGATGGTCGCGCAGGTCAAGGGAAATGGACGGCTCCGGGTGACGCCCCTGGGCGGTATGAATCCTAACAACGCCGAGGCGGAAAACGTCCGCATCCATACCCGTGACGGCAAGGTGATCGAGGGCACCTGTCAGCTGTGCAACGCCTCCGTGCATGTCAACGGCGACTATTCCTCCACCAGCCGCACCTGGGCAGCCATGGAAATCGTGCTGGACGAGGATGTGAAGTCTGCCGATGATACCCGCAAGCTGGGCGTGGAGGTCGGGGACATTGTGTGCTTTGAGCCCCGCACCCACCGTACACCCTCCGGCTACCTCAAGAGCCGCTTCCTGGATGATAAGCTGAGCGTCGGCATCCTGCTGGGCCTGGCGAAGTTCCTGGCGGATGAGCACATCACCCCCGCGCGCCGGGTGTATGCCCACATCACCGTGTATGAGGAGGTCGGGCATGGTGGCAGCGCGTCCGTGCCTGCGGGCGTGACTGAGGCCATCAGCGTGGACATGGGCTGCGTGGGCGACGGCTTGCAGTGCACCGAGCGCCAGGTATCCATCTGCGCGAAGGATTCAGGCGGCCCGTACAGCTACGATGTGACCAGCAGGCTCATCGCCGCCGCCAAGGCCGAGGGCGCGGACTACGCGGTGGATGTGTACCCCCTCTATGGCTCCGACGTGGAGGCAACGCTGCGTTCCGGCGTGGACATCCGCCATGGGCTGATTGGCGCGGGTGTGTACGCCAGCCACGGCTATGAGCGCAGCCACATCGACGGCGTGCACAATGCCATTCTGGTGCTCAAGGGCTATCTGAATGTGTAAGGGAGGTTGTATCGTGCAAAGGCTACTACTCATCCTGATGGCGCTGCTGATGGCGTTGCCCGTGGTCCGTGCGGAGGAAGAAGCCGGGGTGATCGACCCGCCCGAAGGGTTCGATGCCAATCGCCCGGACATGACCTACGGCAAGACGCTCCTGCGGACCTATCCCTCCGCCACCACCGGCACGAACCGCCGGGTGATGATCCTGTTGCCCCCGGACTACACGGAGGAAAAGCAGTACCCCGTGCTCTACCTGCTCCATGGCATCGGCGGGGATGAGAATGAATGGGCGGGCGGCCGTCCCACCTGGGTGATCGGCAACCTGATCGCCGCCGGGGAAGCGCGGGAGATGATCGTGGTCATGCCCAACATCCGTGCCCGGGCCAATGACAAGGCGAACCCCTCTGACATGTACCAGCCAAGCCATTTCGAGGCGTTCGACAACTTCATCAACGATCTGCGGGACGACCTGATGCCCTACATGAAGGCGAACTTCTCCATTGCCGAGGGCCGGGAGAACACCGCCGTGGCCGGTTTGTCGATGGGTGGGCGCGAGGCGCTCTACATCGGTCTGATGATGCCGGAGACCTTCGGCTACGTGGGTGCGTTCTGCCCCGCACCGGGCGTGCTGCCCTACAACGTGGAGAAGGGCCTGTTCCAGCCGGAGAATTTCAAGGCCACGGAGGGGCTGGAATCCTACATCCTCATCAACGCCGGCACGACCGACGGCGTGGTGGGCGCATGGCCCAAGACCTATGCGGACACCCTGGAAGCCAATGGCACGGCGCTGACCTTCTATGTCACCGAAGGCGGGCATGACTTCCGCGTGTGGAAGCACGGATTGTATAACTTCGCCAAGAATCTCTTCAAATAGACAAATCGCCTCCCCAGCCAGCGCGGACGGGGAGGCGCTCTTTATCCGTCGATGCGGGGCTTTTCCAGCCGCTTGCGGGAGTAAATCTTTCTGCTCTCCGCCACGCGGGTGACGGGCTTTACGCCCTCCCAGGAGCCCCGCTGCATGGCGGCATGCGCTCGCTGGGCGGACTTGGACTGTTTCTTCAAGGGGATGAGCTTCTGCTTCATGGCGCGTTCCTTTCGGGGGTCGGTTCAGCGCAGACGGCATGCCGCCACATGCAAATCAACGGTGACGCACCTTGCACTGCTGGTGGCGATGTCCTCCTTTTCGGCGGCGGACAGATCCTGCATCAGCGGGGTCATCCAAACGAAATCCCGCCACAGCGCGTCTGACACCTGATGGGTGACAGTCACCCGCGTTTCGGCCACAATGGCGGCCTTCTCCCGCAGATACGAGTCCACCTGGCCTTCCTCGTAGGGCGGCAGCTCGCGGGCTGTACGCAGCTCCTTCAAATAGCCGCTGCCGGGGTACACCTTGATGAGCAGCCCCTCTGGCGTGAGCACCCGGCGGAATTCCTCATAATTGGCGGGCGTAAGCACATCGAGCACAGCGGTGAAGCTGCCGTCTGCAAAGGGCAAGCGGCGCAGATCGCCGACCACCCACAGCGCCGTGCAGGGGTGATTCGTGGCCTGGAGGATTGCGTCCCGGCTGATGTCCACCCCCGCGCCGCACCAGTCCTCATGGCGGCTCAGCAGCGCGTTCAGGTACCAGCCGTCGCCGCAGCCCGCGTCCAGAATGCGCTGCGGGGCTGCAGGCAGCATCGCTTCGATGGCATGGGTCACCGCGTCGTAGCAGCCCGCGTCAAACACCCGTCGGCGGGCCGCGAACAGTGCCGCGTCATAGAAGGAATCCACCTGGCTGCTGAGCACATTGAGGCAGCCCTTGCGGTTGACGTTCAACCGATGGTGGCGTTCACAGGCAAAATCATCCTCCGCGCGGAGGAGTGCCGCACCGCAGACGGGGCAGGTGAGGCAGCCGAGCGTTTGGGCTGCCAGAAAGAGCTTGTCGCGTTTGGATTGCATAGGGCCTCCTGGGCGCGTTTATACGCCGCTCCCATTGTACCGCAAAGCGGAGCGAAAGGCAAGCACTGAGCCCTTATTCCTGGCAAACCCAGCTCATCAGCGTCAGTCCCGGGCCGACGTGCGCGCCGATCAGGCAGCCGATGCCCATCGTGCGGATGGGCACGTCAATGCCTGCGTCCCGGACCATGCCTTCCAGCAGGGCGACCGTTTCCTCACAGTCCGCGCCGCCGATGTACAGTGGGATGGCGGCGTCCGGCGGATTCTTCTTCAGCTGCTCGATATACCAGGCGTAGCCCCGCTTTAGCCCGCGGACAACGCCCTCCTTTTCGATTTGTCCCTCCCGGAAGGTCAGGGTCGGCTTGATATTTAGCGCGCCGCCCACCTTGCCGATCAGCGGATTCAGCCGTCCGCCCATGATGAGGTACTTCAAGTCCTCCGCCAACCCGAAGGTGAGCTGCCGCCGCTTGAGCGATTCCAGCCGGGCGACGATTTCCGCCATGGTTGCGCCGCGATCCCGCAGCCGCACGGCTTCTTCCACCAGCAGCATCTGCGCGCAGGTCGCCACCAGGGAGTCGATGATGGTCACGCGGCGTGGATCGGCGGATTCCTCCCGGGCCAGCTCCGCGCTGTGAAAGCCGCCGGAGAGCTTCGATGAACCGGTGATGCACAGCACCTCGTCCGCCGGATTGCGCAGCTGCTTGTTGAACGCGTCCAGCCAAAAGGCCATGGGCACCATGGAGGTGCGGGGCAATTCGGCAGCCACGCGCATGCGGGCGAAGAAATCCGCACGCTCGCTGGCGATGCCTGCGTCCAGGAATTCATCCATGCCAAAGCGCAGCGGCATGGGGATTCGCGTGACGTTCAGGGCAATGGCGTCCTCGCGGGTCAGATCGGACATCGCGTCGGTGATGATGCGAATCATTATGCTTCCTCCTGATCGTAGAAGTAATCGTAGATGGCGTGCAGGCTCTTGATGAGCACGTCCAGCTCCTCCGGCGGCACGGCGGTGGTGACGGCCTCCACCATGCGGGCGTGGAACTCGCGGTGCACCCGCTCCACCTCCAGGGCCTGGGGGAGGGGAATGACGTGCACGCGGCGCTTGTCCGTCTCGGAGCGGCGGCGCTGCAGATACCCCTTGCGTTCCAGCGTCTTGACGGCCACGGTGAGTGACCCCACCGTGATATGCAGCATTGCCGCCAGGACGGTCATGGTGTTGTCCTCCTTCTGCGCGGCGCAGACGGCTTCGATGATGTGCACCTCCCGCATGGAAAGGTCGCCCACGCGCTTTTGCAGCGTCTTTTCCTCGATGCGCAGCAGATCGTTGAACAGGTAGACCAGCACCCGGTCGATCATGCTTTCGTTTTGATTCATACACAAACCTCGCTAAAGGGCATATCCGTTTGAACATCAAACTAACGGGGCAAAGGATGCGCTGCCTCCTTCGACGCAGCGCAGATAGCATAGCATGGGGGCAGGGGAATGTCAAGAAAGGTCGTTTGAATTTCAAGCGGAATTGCTTTGATCGTCAAAGGAATGTGCAAACGCTCCTTTTTTGCAAAACCCCTTGATTTTTCCCTGCGGATGCGCTATACTACATAGGCCGTATTGCAATGACGATTGGGTCCCGTGCGATCCTTCTGTGTGAACCATGTCAGGACCGGAAGGTAGCAGCATTAAGCATTCGATGGATGTGCTGCGGGATCGCCCATTCTGAGCGTGCGGTATTTTTGTTTTGGCGGATTGCTCTTTTCCTGTATCAGCCCTTGCCAAATGCAGCAAATGCTTTATAATAGAGGATGAAACGACCCATATGGAGGGATTTGTCATGGAACTGAATGTGATCCGCAACGCCGACCCCGCCGTGGCCGCCGCCATTGAGGCGGAGCTGGAGCGGCAGCGCACCCATATTGAGCTCATCGCCAGCGAGAACTTCGTTTCCCCCGCGGTGATGGCGGCCATGGGCTCGTGCCTGACCAACAAGTACGCCGAGGGCTACCCGGGCAAGCGCTACTACGGCGGCTGCGAATGTGTGGACGTGGTGGAAAACCTGGCGCGCGACCGTGCCAAGGCACTCTTTGGCTGCGAGTATGTCAACGTGCAGCCCCATTCCGGCGCGCAGGCCAATATGGCGGTGTATTTCGCCGCGCTCAACCCCGGGGATACCGTGATGGGCATGGCCCTGGACAACGGCGGACACCTGACCCATGGCAGCCCGGTTAACATGTCCGGCAAGTACTTCCATTTTGTGCCCTATGGCGTGGATGCCTCCGGGTACATTGATTATGACGATTTGCTGGCCAAGGCGAAGGAATGCCAGCCGAAGATGATCGTTTCCGGCGCATCCGCTTATCCCCGCACGATTGACTTTGCTAAATTGCGAGCGATCTGCGACGAGGTCGGCGCGCTGATGATGGTCGATATCGCCCATATCGCGGGCCTGGTGGCGGCAGGGGAGCATCCGTCCCCCGTGCCCTATGCGGATTTCGTCACCACCACCACCCACAAGACCCTGCGCGGCCCTCGTGGCGGCATGATTATGTGCAAGGAGGCCTGGGGCAAGGCCATCGACAAGGCCATCTTCCCCGGCACGCAGGGCGGCCCGCTGATGCATATCATTGCGGCGAAGGCTGTCTGCTTCGGGGAGGCGCTGACCCCGGCCTTCAAGGAATACCAGCATCAGATCATCCTCAACGCCAAGGCCCTCGAAAGCGCCTTCCGGGCTGAGGGCATCAAAATGGTGTCCGACGGCACGGACAATCACCTAATCCTGCTGGACTTCTCCGACAGCGAAATGACCGGCAAGCGCCTGGAAGCGCTGCTGGAGGACGCCCACATCACCGTCAACAAGAACACCGTGCCCAACGAGAAGCGCTCGCCCTTCATCACCAGCGGCGTGCGCGTGGGCACGCCCGCCATCACCTCCCGTGGGCTGAAGGAGGAGCACATGGCGATGATCGCGGGGTGGATCGCTCGCGTGGTCAACGAGGGGGAAGCAGCCGTCCCCGCTGTGCGCGCGGAGGTCGAGGCCCTGATGGCAAACTTCCCCCTTTACAAGTAATTGGCAGGGAAATCACGGTAGATTCGACATCATCTGTGCATATTTGCATAAAGTCCACCAAAATGTTGCCAAAGATTCGGCAATATTTCGGTGGTTTTTTTTTCTGTGTTGTGCTATAATAGAAAAACGAAAGGTGTTACCGCAGGAGGTGCGGTACATCTGTCATGAACGTTGCACAAGCTGCGGAGCCGGGGACGATCGGGTGCGTTCGCACAGGATCGGCCAGGCGGGCTTCGATGAAAATGAAGAAATGCTTTCAGCAGCGGCATGGAGACGGCCGATGCTTTGATTGTGTATATCGCTTTTGATCGTTCATCACACCCTGGGGCGGCAAGATTGCTTCCAGGGCATTCGAAAGGAGGATTCCAGTGACCCCCCGAAATGTGAAGCAGCCCTCCCGTCTGCGCATCGTCAGCCTGGGCGGCGTGGATGAAGTGGGTAAGAATATGACGGTTTTTGAGTACGAGGACGACATCGTGGTGGTGGACTGCGGCTCGATCTTCCCCCAGGAGGACATGCTGGGCGTGGATCTGGTCATCCCGGACGTGAGCTACCTGGTGGCGAAGAAGAAGAACGTCCGCGGCTATCTGCTCACCCACGGGCATGAGGATCACATCGGCGCAACGCCCTACATCCTGCGCCAGGTGCCCGCGCCCCTTTACGGCACGAAGCTCACCCTGGCCCTGGTGGACCTCAAGCTCAAGGAGCATCGCCTCTCCGGCATCCCGATGCAGGTGGTGCAGCCCCGGGACGAGGTGAAGCTGGGCAAGCACTTCACCGCAAGGTTCATCCATGTCAGTCACTCCATCGCCGGTGCGTGCGCCTTGGCTATCACCTGCCCGGCAGGTACGGTGGTCGTGACCGGCGACTTCAAGATTGACTATACCCCCATCGACGGGCATGTGACCGACCTGGCCACCTTTGCGGCACTGGGCGAAAAGGGCGTGCTGTGCATGCTGTGCGAATCCACCAACGTGGAGCGTCCCGGCCAGACCATGTCCGAGCGCAAGATTGGCGAAACCTTCGAGAAGATGTTCCGGGACGCCAAGGGCCGCGTGATTGTGGCTATGTTCGCCTCCAACATCCACCGCATGCAGATGGTGATCGACAATGCCATGGCCTATGGGCGCAAGGTGTGCTTCATCGGGCGCAGCATGGTCAACGTCAGCCGTGTGGGCATGCAGATAGGCGAATTGCGCATCCCCGAGGACATGCTGATCGAGGCGGACGACCTGGACCAGTACGAGGACGACGAGATCCTTGTCATGACCACCGGATCCCAGGGCGAGGCCATGGCAGGTCTGACCCGCATGGCGTATTCTGAGCACCGCAAGCTGCAAATCCGCCCCAGCGATATGGTCATTATCTCCGCCAGCCCCATCCCCGGCAACGAGAAGTACATCAGCCGTGTCATCAACCAGCTCTACCGCTGCGGCGCGCAGGTCGTGTACCACACCATGGAAAAGGTGCATGTATCCGGCCACGCCTGCCAGGAGGAGCTCAAGCTGATGCACGCCCTGGTCAAGCCCAAGTACTTCATCCCCGTGCACGGCGAGTATCGCATGCTCTGGCAGCACGCGGAGCTGGCTGAGTCGATGGGTACGCCCAGCCAGAACATCATCCTGCCGGAGATCGGCCAGGTGATCGAGATGGATCAGGAAGGCTTGTACCTGGCCGAGCAGGTGCCCACCGGCGGCGTGTTGGTGGACGGCCTGGGCGTGGGCGACGTGGGCAATGTGGTGCTGCGCGACCGCAAGCACCTGTCCCAGGACGGCTTGATCATCGTGGTGATGGGCATCAACCGGGACGAGCGCAAGCTGGTCTCCGGGCCGGACATCATCAGCCGCGGCTTTATCTACGTGCGCGAAAACGAGGACATCATCGAGAACACCCGCGAGGTGGTGCAGCAGATTCTGTCCTCCTCCAGCCTGGCGGGCGAGGACTGGCCGATGCTCAAGAACCGCATCAAGGATGAGCTGCATCGCTATATCTTCGAGAAGATCAAGCGCAACCCCATGATCCTGCCCATCATCCTGGATGTTTGACGAAACGCGGACAATCTGCTATCATATGAAGAAGGTACAAATGTGCCTTCTTCTTTGCGTTGCAGGAAGAATCAACGCCCCTGAATCGTTCTATGTTTGTGCAGAAAGTGAAGAAAGGTGAATTTCGATGGAATACTCCAGTGCTCACCGCCTGGCCCAGGACATCCGCCAGAGCGAGGAATACCAGACCTACCACGGCCTGAAGGATGAGGTCATGTCCGATGAGACCACCGCTGCCCTCATCCGGGAATACAAAAAGCTGCAGGTGAAGCTGCAAATGGGTGCTGTGGCAGGCGCCAAGCCGGATGACGACGATATGCAGCGCTTCCAGGGCATCACGGCGCTTCTGTTCGGTAACCCTACGGTCAGCAGGTACATGCTGTCGGAGATGCGCCTCCAGCAGGCGCTGGCTGACATCTTCAAAATCGTGCCGGAAGCCGCGGACATCGACATGGGCGTCCCTGGCCTGGATCAGTAACCGGGGGATGCTCCGGCTTTTCCCCCCCCCCAACAGGAGGTCACCGTGAAAAAACGCAATGACACCTACCAAAGCGTCCGCGACGAGCGGGAGTACGGCCCCTACTGGTATCACCTGCTGTGGCGCATCATCAGGCCGCTGCTGGTGTTCGCTGCCAGCCTGCTGGTGGTGATCGGTGTGGTCGCGACGGTGTGGAACAAGCTCTACGATGAATATCTCGCCCCGCCGGACGCGGCCAATCAGGCTGAGACCCTCTTTCAGGTGCAGAGCGGCCAAAGCCTCACCCGCGTGGCGAACAACCTGGAAGCCGCGGGTCTGATTCGCAACCGTACGGCCTTCAAGTATTACTGCGACTTCGCGGGCATGGGGCAGAAAATCCAGGCCGGCTCTTACATGCTGGCCCCTTCCATGACCATGCAGGAAATCGCAGAGCAGCTCACCACGGGCGATGGCAATCCAATCGTGCGCAACATCACCCTCATTCCCGGCTGGACGATCGAGGACTTTG
>JAQXLU010000049.1 GCA_029012285.1 Clostridiales bacterium
TCTTTTCCTTATTCTCAAAGTCGAGGGCAATGATGACGTCCTTGGCCATGGTGGTGATCCTCCTGTTTGTGTTGTTTTTATTTCAGCATGCATGAAGGCATGTGAAAGGTGGGGGGAAGTTTGTGTACGGGGTGCGCTTCGTTGGGGTAGGTGAGCTGTTTCGCGAATCCGGTGGATTCGCGAAAGGCGCGTGGGCGGGATCGGGCTGCGGCCCGGGGTCTCCGACGGGGAGGGGCGCTGCCCCTCCACCCCGCAAGGGACATCGTCCCTTGACCCTTTTTGGTGCGCTTCGTTGTTAGATGCGGGTGATGTCGCTTAGGCGGTCGATGCCCAGCTTATCCATTTCCACCGGCAGCTGCTCGATGATCTCCGTACACGCATAGGGATTGACCAGGTTCGCCGCGCCAACCTGCACGGCCTTCGCGCCGGCCATCATCATCTCAATCACATCCCGGGCAGTGGCAATCCCGCCCATGCCAATCACCGGAATCTTTACCGCGCCGGTCACCTGATAGACCATCCGCAGCGCCACCGGGAAAATCCCCGGCCCGGAGTACCCGCCCATCACATTGGCCAGCACGGGCTTGCGGCGCTTCAAATCAATCCGCATGCCCAGCAACGTGTTGATGAGGGACAGCCCGTCCGCGCCTGCGTCCTCGCAGGCCCGGGCGATGGACACAATGTCCGTCACATTGGGGCTCAGCTTGATATACACGGGCTTGGTGGCGACCTGTTTCACCGCGCGGGTGACGGACGCGGCGGCCTCGGGGCTGGTACCAAAGGCCATACCGCCCCCGTGGACGTTCGGGCAGGAGATGTTCACTTCGAGGATTTCCACCTGCTTCTCCCGGGTGAGCTTCTCCACGCAGCTGACGTATTCGTCGATGGAGAAACCGCTGATGTTCGCCACGATGGGCTTGTGGAACACCTTGCGCAGGGCGGGCAGCTCGTGGGCGATGACGTGATCCACGCCGGGGTTCTGCAAGCCCACGGAGTTCAGCATGCCATTCGGGCATTCCGCGATGCGGGGCGTGGGGTTGCCGTAGCGGCTCTCCGCGGTGGTGCCCTTGAAGGACAGTGAGCCGAGGATGTTGATGTCATAATACGGCAGGAATTCCTGACCGAAGCCGAAGGTGCCGCTGGCGGGAATCACCGGGTTGTCCAGCTTTACGCCGGAGAGGGTTACGGATAGGTCTTTCATCACCAGATAACCTCCTCGCGATCCAGAATCGGGCCGTCCTTGCAGATGCGTTTGTAGCCGCCCTTGACCTTCACCGTGCAGCCCATGCATGCGCCAAAACCGCAGCCCATCCGCTCCTCAAATGAGAGTTGGGCGGGCTTGTCGCTGGCCGCCATGATGGCCTTGAGCATGGGCAGCGGGCCGCAGGCACAGATGTCGGTGAAGTCGATGTCCGCCATCGCGTCGGTGACAAGGCCCTTCACCCCGGCTGAACCATCCATCGTCGCCAGGACGAAGGGTGCGCCCATGCCCTCCACCGCGTCCTGCAGGAACACCTCATCGGCGGTGTTGAAGCCGGCCAGCACGGTGGGGCGCTTGCCCTCGCGCAGGAGCTGGCGGCACAGCCCGATCATGGGTGGAAGCCCCACGCCGCCGCCGATGAGCAGCGGACGCTCCCCGCAGCGGGCGGTGTCAAAGCCGTTGCCCAGCCCGCAGAGCACATCCAGCTCCATACCGGGCTGCATGGCGCTCATGGCCTCAGTGCCCTGGCCCACCACCTTGTACACCAGGGTGATGCTGCTCTCGTCCCAGCTGCAAATGGAGATGGGACGGCGTAGATAGAACCCGGGGACGGTCAACTGGATGAACTGCCCCGGCGCCTGGATGGACGAGGTGTCGCCCTCAAGCTTCATGCGCCAGACGGTGGAGGTTAGTTGTGTGTTCTCAATCAATCGGTAAAGCATGCCGTTCCTCCTCATGATTCATCGGTTGAGTTGGTTGTAGGCGACGTTTTCGCCGCATATGGTCAGCTTGCACTGGGCGTGCACCCGCCAGCCCTCAAAGGGCGTGGCCTTGCCCATGGACAGGAAGTCAGCGGGGTCGATGGCATAGTCTGTATGCAGGTCAAAGACGGTGAGCTCCGCACGCTCGCCAATGCCGATGCCCCCATCCAGCCGGAAGCGCCGCCGTGGCGCGTAGACCATCCGCTCCATCAGGGCCTCCAGGGTCATGCGGCCCGTTTCCACAAAGTAGGTGTACATCAGCGGGAATGCGGTTTCGATGCCCACCACGCCCATGGCGGATTTCGCTAGCCCCCGGCCCTTTTCCTCGGCGGAATGGGGCGCGTGGTCGGTGGCGATCATGTCGATGGTACCGTCCAGCAGCCCTTCGATGAGGGCCTCCTGGTCAGCCTTGTCGCGCAGGGGCGGATTCATCTTGAAGCGCCCCAGGTCCTGCAAATCATCCTGGCACAGCAGCAGGTAGTGCGGGCCGGTCTCGCAGGTGATGTCAAGCCCCTCGGCTTTGGCTTTGCGGATGATCTCGACGCTCTCCTTGGTGCTGACGTGGCAGACATGGTAGCGGCAGCCCGTCTCCCGCAGGAGGGTCACATCCCGGGCGATGGGCCTCCACTCGCTCTCGCTCGGGATGCCGGGGATGCCGTGGGCCCGGGCGTATGCGCCGTCGTGAATGGCGCCGCCCGCCGGAATCAGGCGCATGTCCTCGCAGTGGGCCGCGATGATGGAATCCGCTGCCTTGCAGCGCCGCATGGCATCCCGCATGGTGGCGGCGTCCTTCACGCCGCGCCCGTCGTCAGAAAAGCCGATGACCCGCGGGGATAGCGCCGCCATATCGGTCACTTCGCCCTCACCCTTCTGCCCCAGGGTGATGCTCCCATAGGGCAGCACGCGGATAACGGCCTGGCGGGCGATCAAGTCCTCCTGCAATCGCAGATGCGCGTCGGTATCTGGCGCGGGGTTCAGGTTGGGCATCGCCCCCACCACCGTGTAGCCGCCCCGGGCGCAGGCCCTGGTGCCGCTGGCGATGGTTTCCTTATAAGAAAAACCCGGTTCACGAAGGTGCACATGCACGTCCGCAAAGCCGGGAAACACCGCAAGACCGCGGCAATCAAAAACCTGATCGGCATTGGAAGAAATAGCCTGCCCCCGGCCGGTGACCACACCGTCCGTGACCTCCAGATCCATCGAAACCAGCTGGCTCTGGTCATACACCTGACCGCCCTTGAGCAGCATTCGCATGGGTACATCCTCCTTGGATATTTGCTTATCCGACTTATTGTATCAAAACAGTAGAAAAATTGCAAGCCCTATTTGAAATATCGCCACATTTGGTAAGAATTAGTACCCATATTGGAAAAATTCTAAATTGCAATATCAAATAGGACAGACTGAAAAAGTTCCGCAGCGGAAGCGTAGGAGAAGGATTTACGAGGGAAACGGTTGATCCAGTCCTGAACTCTTTGGACAGCGTCGGGGGAGACGCCGTCCAAAGAACAGC
>JAQXLU010000050.1 GCA_029012285.1 Clostridiales bacterium
TTCATGATCAGCATCTGCATCAGCGCCGCGCCCTTGCGGGATTTTTCCACCAGATGATCCGTCTTTACTTCATTAATATAGATCGAAAAATGGCCCATCAGCTGGATACGGATTTTGTCAGACATACAGGGTCCCTCCTCACATTGGCAGGCGCTTGCGCAGGGCGTCTGGATTCACGGCGTACAGAATGGCTGTTTCCCGGGCAATGCGCTTGTCCCGGCACAGACGAAGCAGCTCGTTGTCCATGGACAGCATGGTCTGCTCAGCACTGCCTGTGTAAATGACATTATCAAGCTGATAGGTTTTGCCCTCGCGGATCAGGTTCTGCACCGCGCTTGTCACGGTCATCACCTCAAACACCGGCGCCAGGCCGCCGTCCAGGGTAGGCACCAGTCGCTGGGATACCACCGCCCGCAGCACCATGGACAGCTGGATGCGCACCTGCTGCTGCTGGTTGGGCGGGAAGGCGTCCACAATGCGGTCGATGGTTTTGGCCGCACCCACCGTGTGGAGCGAGGACAGGAGCAGATGTCCCGTTTCGGCGGCGGTGATAGCGGTCTGCATGGTTTCCTCATCGCGCATTTCGCCCAGCATGATAACATCCGGCGCCTGGCGGAGTGCGGCCCGCAGCGCCCTGGCAAAGGTGGGCGCATCCGCGGGCACCTCCCGCTGACTGACCAGGCTGCGGCGATGCCCGTGCAGGTACTCGATGGGATCCTCAATGGTAATGATGTGCCCAGAGCGGCTCTGGTTGATGCAATCCACGATGCAAGCCAGCGTGGTGCTCTTGCCGCTGCCAGCGGGGCCCGTCACCAGCACCATGCCGTTGCGCAGGGTTGCCAGGTCGATCACCAGCTCGGGAATGTTCAGTTTGCGCGGATCGGGCAGGCCAAAGGTCAACACGCGGTAAGCCGCAGCCAGCGTGCCGCGCTGACGGTAGGCGTTGCAGCGGAAACGGCACAGCCGCTCCAGGGAAAAGGAGAAGTCGTCGTCACCATCCTGCAGCAACAGGGTCATTTCCCTGTTTTTGGCAAGCTCGTAGGTCTGGTGGATCAGCTTCTCCGTATCCTCGGGCATGACCCGCTCCGGGAACACGCTCTCCAGGTGACCCTTCACCTTCACCATCACCGGTGAGCCGGGCACAATGAAGATGTCCGACCCGCCCATGTTCAGCGTTTGCTTCAATATATCCAGCAGTTCCATATATTCACCCGCCGTTGTCCTTCGTCAATCACGGCAAATCAAAGTTGCTTTCCGTCACCAGGAACAGATGCTCCACCCAGCGATAGCGCTCGGGTGACCCGGGTGGCAGCAGCTCCACGGTGCACAACAGGCTGCGCCCGGTTTCGCCCTCCTCCGTCCAGGTGACCCGATGGCCATCCATGCGCATGAAATCCGGCAGCAGTTCCTCCACCGTGGCGTAGTAATCCGCCGCTCCGGTGCACTGCACCAGCAGAGCATCCAGCTGGGCCAGGTGCGTTTCCGCCTGTGCGGCGCGGTCGTATTCCGCCAGGGTGTACGTCTGGCTGCGCCGGGAGAGCTGGGCGTCGTTGCGGGCACTCATGATAGCCAGCAGGCCCAGCACGCTCATGCTCACCACCACAATCACCAGCAGCAGGGACGGCGCGCCCGGGCCGATATGTACCTCACGACGTTTCATACATCCGCCTCCCCGGGAACATAGCGTGCCACAGGCAGCTCGATGATGTCGCTGTCCCCCTCGGTCACTCGCACCAGCGCGGTTTGCAGCGTGCCGGCGGCGGTGGACTCCTCCTCCAGGACGACCGTCAGTTCAAAGCCCTCGCCGGAGCGTGTCCAGGTACCCTCCTGCATCTCAAAGCCCATGGTTTCCAGCTCAGCGGGCATATCCTGCTGCGCGTACAGCCGGTTCGCCAGGGATTGGGCCGTCAGGAGTGCATCCGTCCGCACGCCCGCCCTACGGCTGAGCTCCCGGACGGTCACGAAGGTTCGCAGCAGCACCGACGCGCATAGCGCAAAGAACAGCACCGCAATCATGATCTCCATCAGCAGCGCCCGCTGATTCTTGCCGCCGCTCATGGCTGCACCTCCCCTTCCGCCGGGGCACAGTGCAGCGCCGATTGCAATGCCTGCGCCCGGCCACGGCCATCCACGCAATGCATGGTCAGCAGCGCGCCCTCCACTTCGGGGCGGAAGGCTTGCGCCGGGCAGATGCGCTCGCCATTCTCCGGCACGAAGGCATCCTTCGCACTGGCGAACAGCTCCCGCAGCGTGCCGTCCCAGCAGTAGACGTAGGTGATGTAGCTTTCATCCCCCTCGCCGCTGACCAGGCACAGCACGTCGGTATCGTCATAATGTGCCACGCGAACGGCGGAGGCTGCATCGTTGCCGCGCACCACGTTCATCAGGTAGCTGCCCAGCACCCGCTGATCGTTATGGTAGCGGGTCTGATCCACGGTGACGCGGTAGAGCTGGGCGCTGAGCAGCACCATCAGGGTGGACAGTACCGCAAACACGCCCAGCAGCAGAAACACAAAGGCTCCGGAAACACCCTGTCCTCGGACCTCGCTCATACCAATTTTCTTCACAGCCCCGCCTCCCCTCGGACGCGCACGCGCACGTCGGGCATCACGTTGGACGCAAAGGCATCGAAGGTGACGATGTAGCGCTCCGCGTCATAGGCCAGGCCATAATGCGCCTTGAGGTATTCCACATCCGGCGGATAGCTGCCCTCCACCGCGTAGCAGGTGACCAGAGCGTTTTTCACCGCATCGCAAATCAGCGCGGTTTGCTCGTCCCCAGCCCCCTGGTCGATGCGGCTGATGAGCACGAACGCGAAAACAAGCAGCACCGCAAACACAGCCAGCGTGACTGCCAGCCCCCGCACGATTCCGCTCCTTGACCGCTTCATGCCCATTCCTCCCTTTGCGATAATTACAGAATGCTGGAAATGATGCCCGCCATCGGCAGCATCACCGACAGCAGCACTGTGCCGATCACCACAGACAGCACGCCCACCAGCGTGGGCTCGATGATGGAAACCAGCTTGTCCATGCGGTTTTCCACATCCTGCTCGCACTCGCGCGCCGCGCTGGCCAGGGCTGTATCCGCGCAGCCCGCAACGCTGGCGGTGCGGATCATGCAGGAGGTGAGGCTGTCAAACAGCCCGGATGCCGCGATGGCCTCGCCCAGGTCCATGCCTTGGGCCATATGCTCGCGCACCTGCTGGAGCCTCTTCCGGCCGTCCTGATCGGACAGCACGTTACCAGCCATCTCCAGCGCCTCATCCAGCGGGTAGCCGCTGGACACCAGCATCGACAGCACCGAAGCCGCCCGGGCCGCCGACATCTTCCGGTTGATCTCCCGGATGGGCGGGAACAGGCGCTGCAAGCCGCCTTGCACCTTCGCGCGGGCACGGGTGCGCAGCAGCAGGCAGCACACCAGGGCCGCCAGCACCAGCAAGCCCACCAGGGTCAGCATCACCACGCCGATATTCAGGCCCAGGCGCATCATCAGGCTGCCCGAGTCGGTCATTTCCACACCCAGGCCCGCCAGCACCCGCCGGAACACCGGCAGCACCTTGATGATCATCGCCAGCAGGATGAGCAGCATCATCACGCCCAGCACGATGGGGTAGGCCACTGCGCTGGAGATTGCGCTGCGCAGATGCCCCTCCCGGCGGTAGGAATCGGACAGGCCGTTCATGACCTCCTCCAGGTGACCGGTCTGCTCGCCGATGCCGGTCATTTCCACCATGTATGCCGGCCAGCCGCAGCACTCCAGCGCCTCCCGCAGGGAGCCAGTCTGTATGACCATATCGCTCAGATGGACATAATCCGCCTCCATGGGGCTGCCAGCGTAGCTCCGGGCCAGGGCATCCATACCGTCATGCAGCGGCAACCCTGCGTGGAGCATCATCGCCACCTCGGCGCAAAAGCCGGAAAGCTCCTCCGGGGATTTTTTCCGGCTGACGGGATTCTTCTTTGCCATCTCTCTCACCCTTTCGAAAGCCTGGGGGAATCAGTAATACCGTTCCGCCGTATACACCACGTTTTTTGAAAATCCGCTCAGCACGGCGGTGACATCCAGGCGCTGATACTCGCCGTCAATGAGCACGTTGTTCCAGGCGTGGTAGTTGTCATCCGCATAGCCGATCACCAGCTGGGTCGGAATCCCCTGCGCGCGGAGCATGCAGGCCGCCACCGCCGCGAAATCCTGGCAAAGGCCCATGCGCTTCTCAAAGCAGCCGTCGATGTCCCCCAGATAAGCGCCTGGGCCGGTGATGGCCCGCACATAATCATAAGCGAAGCCGTGGGTCATGAAATCCTGCACAGCCTCTACCTTCTGGGCGTCAGTGGTCAGATTGGCGCAGAGCTCCATGGACATCTTCACCGCAGGGGAATCCTGCGTGTAATTCACATACTGGTTGGGACAGAGGAAGGCCGCGTATTCCTCGGACAAGCTCACGCTAAAGGAACCCTCCGATTCCTTGGAATAGCGGTTGGAGCTGACATTCTGATACAGCGTGATACGGTAGCTCCCGCTCCCCATCTGCAGGGGGAACACCTCATATTCGCCCTTGTTGTTCAGGTCGTAGGTATAGGTTTCATCTCCCTGGCTGATGCGCACCTTCAACTTCTTGGAGTACGCCTTTGCCCGGGCCATGATGTAACCCTGATCCGCGTGGCTGGCATCCACCGTGAGGTTGCCCACACGGATGATACGCTCCCCGCTATTCTCTGGCCACACCGCCGCCAGCGCTGCCCCCGCTATCACCATTCCCGTCAGGAGCAGCACCGCCAGGCACGCGGAAACAACGCGCCGCAGTTCTCGGTACGAAGGCATGTGCGTCCTCCTTCCGAAACAGTTTATCAGTTTACTTTACCATATTCTCCCCGCAATGTCAATGGAAGCGGATCTGTTCTTTATATATGAAGATACTTTCCAGAGACCAGACGGCCCGGTCAACAGTTACATCCTCCACAAGTTCCGGACAGGCGGCAGCATCATCCGCCCGGCGGATGTAACCGCTCTCACGCTGCGGCATTCAAGCCAACGGCGCTTCCTCCGTGGCCTTCCCTTGTATGGCCTCCCTGACAGGCGCTTGCGTAAGGATGCCGGTCATGGATGCCTTCATCGTGTGGACGAGGTAGTCGATAACCTGCTGGCGGTTGCGATCCTTGTAGTTCTTCATCCAGTCCAGCAGCATGCCTGCCAGGGCCTCGGTGTAGAAGCAGCCAAGGAATTGTTTGTACTCAGCATCCAAGCAGCGCCCGGCCTCCCTTTCCGCGCTATCGATGAGGGAGGCGATCAGCTCGATGAAATCCGCGAAGAAGAAGCGCTTCATCTGGTCCCGGCCAATGTCGTCGTAGGCGCAGCTGAGGATGTAGTCGTTCTGCTCAATATAATCCATGATGAAGGCCAGCGCCTCCTCATATTCCACCAGCAGGTCGAACTGCTTTACCACCTCGATGGCTTCGCTCTCAAACATCCATTTCAGCAGCGAAAAGATATCCTCGAAGTGATAGTAGAAGGTCTTACGGTTCAAGCCGCAATCGGCAATGATCTCGCTCACCGTGATTTTGGAGAAGCTCTTGCGCTTCATCACGTTTTTGAGCGATTCCGCCAGCGTCCTTTTTGTATTCAGCGATGTAATCTCGTGCTTCATGCACATTCCTCCCCAGGGTCGATCCAGGGACATTATACTGCTGTCCGCTGCGTTTGCATAGGGTCTTTTGGACATTTGACCATCAAATCGGGGGATTTGTCCGGTTTTCACCTATTTGGCACGGTTTTGACCATGTTGCAGATCGCCCCGTGCCCCTATAATGGACAGTGCAAGGATGGAAAGGAGGGCGCAGGCATGCACCAACCCATACGCCGCACGAAGCCCATCGTATACCGCATCACCATGGCGACCCCCATCGGGGCCAGGCACGGGAAGCTCCGATTACAACGGGAGGAGGGTCAGCTCTGCGGTACGCTGGAGCTGCTATCCCATATTGAGCCCGTCTCCGGCTGGGTTGACGCGCAGGGGCAGTGCACCCTTCGCGGGCAGCTGGTGACGCTGATGCAAACCATCCCTTACACCGCCACAGGCCACATCACGGATACGGCGGTGGAGCTATCGTTGCGGGGCGATCGCCATGTGTTCCCCATCACGGGCGACGTCCTTGCGGAAAGCGAGGAACAACCATGATGGAAGCCTTCTATACAGGCGTGGTGAAGCACCGCAAGCTCATGCTCGGGCTGTTTTCGGTCTGCTTCATCGCGTGCCTGTTCATGTATCAGCTTGTCTCGGTCAACTATGATATGCATGACTACCTGCCCCCGGACGCCAGCTCCACCGTGTCGCTTCAGGTCATGCAGGAGGAGTTCGACGGCGGCATCCCCAATGCCCGGGTGATGATCCGCGATGTGACCATCCCCGAGGCGCTGGAATACAAGGAAAGAATCCGGGCCGTCCAGGGTGTGCAGGCGGTCACCTGGCTGGATGACGCTGTGGACATCACCACGCCCATGGCCATGCTTGACCCCGCCGTGGTGGAGGGTTCCTACAAGGACGGCACGGCGCTTCTCACCGTCACCATCCACAAGGATTACCGCATCCCGGCGGTGAACGCCATCCGGGAGATCATCGGGGACGACAACGCCATGACGGGCAGCGCGGTCTCCACTGCCGTCGCCACGACGAACACGGTGTCGGAGATCAAGACGATCACCGTCGCCGGCGTATCCTTCGCCTTCCTGGTGCTGCTTTTGACCACCACCTCCTATCTGGAGCCGGTCATTGTGCTATTGGGGCTGGGCATCGCGGTGATCATCAACAACGGCAGCAATCTGATCTTTGGCGAAATTTCCTTTGTGACCAACGCCGCCGGGAGCGTGTTGCAATTGGCTGTGTCCCTGGACTACTCCGTGTTCCTGATCCACCGCTTTGAGGAATGCCGCCGCCAGATCAAGGACGTGGACGCGGCCATGGTGCAGGCACTGTGCAAGTCCACCACCTCCATCCTCTCCAGCGGGCTGACCACGGTGATCGGCTTCCTGGCGCTCATCCTGATGCAGTTCCGGATCGGTCCCGACCTGGGCCTGGCCCTGGCCAAGGGCGTGGTGGTGAGCCTCATCACCGTGTTCCTGTTCATGCCAGCCTTCATCCTGAGCTGCTGCAAGTGGCTGGACAAGACCAGGCACAGGCCGCTGATGCCCAGCTTCAAGGGCTTTGGCCGGGCCGTGCGCAAGCTGTCCATCCCCATGATCTGCGTGTTCGTGCTGTTGATTGCGCCCTCCTACCTGGCCTCCAACGCCAATCGCTATTACTATGGCGCTTCCCGCATTTACGGGGAGGGCACGACCTACGGACGGGACAAGGCCGCCATTGAGGAGGTTTTCGGCCAGCGGGACACCTATGTGCTGCTGGTGCCCAAGGGCAGCAGCGCCACGGAGGCATCGCTCTCTGAGGCGCTGGGGGCATTGCCCCAGGTCAGCAGCGTGATTTCCTTCGTGGACGTCGCCGGTGCGGAGGTTCCCCCGGAATACCTGCCGCCCGCCACGCTTTCCCTGCTGCAATCCGAGCATTACAGCCGCTTTGTCATCACCGTCGCGGCGGATTACGAGGGGGACGCTACCTTCCGCCTGGTGGAAGAGATTCGGGAGATCGCGGACAGGTACTATCCCGGCGCCACCTTCCTGGCAGGTGAAGCCGTCAGCACCTACGACCTGATGGACACCGTCACCGCGGACATGGGTAAGGTGAACCTGCTGGCCATCGGCGCAGTATTCCTGGTGCTGCTGCTGACGATGAAGTCCATCACTGTCCCCATCATCCTGGTGCTGAGCATCGAAACCGCCATCTGGATGAACCTGGCGGTGCCGTACTTCGCGGGCTCGACGGTGTATTACATCGCCTACCTCATCATCAGCTCGGTGCAGCTGGGCGCTACGGTCGATTACGCCATCCTGATGACCGACCGCTACAAGGAGAACCGCGCTTCCCTTCGCAAGCGCGACGCGGTGGTGCAGACCCTGTCCGACGTGATGGTCTCCATCCTCACCTCCGGCAGCGTGCTGACCGTGGTCGGGCTGTTGCTGGGTTACCTGTCCTCCAACAAGCTGCTGGCGCAGCTGGGCGTATTCATCGGCCGGGGCGCGCTTTGCTCGTTGGCCATCGTGCTGCTCGTACTGCCGGGGCTGCTGAATGTTTTTGACAAGTTCATCATGAGGAAAAATCACAGGGAGGCAAATCGACATGCGTAGCTTCACAAGAAGGACGGCGGCGGCGCTGCTGTCCACCCTCCTGCTCGTCCACCTCCTGCCAGCGTCAGCCTTTGCTGCCCAGGAGAACACCCCCAAGGAGGAGGTCGTCTACATCAACCTGCTTTCAGACGGCACGGTGAAGGAAATCAACGTCGTCAACATCTTCGACCTGGACGAGACCGGGCAGATCGTCGACTACGGCGACTATGCATCTGTGCGCAACATGACCACCACGGACGCCATCGGCTACGAGAACGGCGTCGTGACCATCGGCGCGGGCGCAGGCAAGCTGTATTACGAGGGACGGCTGAACGCCACCGCCATGCCCTGGAGGATCGCCATCGGGTATTTCCTGGACGGTGAGGAGCTCCCCGCCCAGGCCCTGGCAGGCAGGAGCGGCGATTTGGAGATCCGTCTGAGCATCCGCAAGAACCTGGATTGCCCGCTGTCCTTCTTTGAAGGCTATGGGCTGCAGGTAACCCTCGTGCTGGATACCAAGCACGCCCGGAACATCGTGGCGGAGGGCGCGACCCTGGCCAATGTGGGCAGCAAGAAGCAAATCACCTACACCCTATTGCCCAACAGCGAGAAGGACATTGTAGTCAAGGCCCATGTGGACGCCTTTGAGATGGAGGGCATCGCCATCAACGGCATCCGGATGAACCTGGATATCAACGTGGACGCTACAGCGCTCCAGGGGCGCGTGGGCGAGATCATTGCCGCGGTCAAGGCCGTGGACGAGGGCGCGGGCAGCTTGAGGGACGGCGTGGGGACGATCCACAGCGCCAGCATGAGCCTGAACACCGCAGCGGGCGAGCTGAACACAAGCGCCGGGGCGCTCCGGGATGGCGCAGCCACCTTAGAAAGCAGCCTGACCACGTTATCCAGCCAAAGCGCCGAGCTGACAACTGCTGCGCGCGCTGCCTATGAGGCGCTGTGCAGCGCCGCGCAGGCCCACCTGAACGCACTGCTGGCTGCCAACGGCCTCGCCCCCGTCACCCTGACCCCCGAGACCTACGCGGAGGTGCTGCAGGAGCTACTGTCCCACAGCGCGGACGCGGTGGGTGTGGACGGCGAAACCGCCGCTGCCATCGCTGCGATCCAAGCACAGCTGGATCAGTTCGGCACGTTCTGCACCGGGCTTGGGGATTACACCAGCGGAGTCAGCACCGCGTTGGAAGGTGCTTCCACGCTGAGCAGCGGGCTTTCCACGCTTACCGGCAGCACGAGCAGCCTCAAAAGGTCAGCCGGGGTATTGAACTTCTCCGCCGCGACCCTCAAGGCAGGCGCTGGGGAGCTGAAAAGCGGCACGGAGCGCTTCGTTACCGAGGTGGACGGCATGGACGCCCAGCTTGGCGACACGGTCAATCACATGATTTCCGCCATGACGGGGAAGGACGTGGAAACCGGCTCCTTTGTGTCCCCGCTGAACACCCATGTGAAGGCTGTGCAGTTCGTCATCCGCACAGCGCCCATCGCCCTGGCGGAAGCGCCCGCTGTCCCCGAGCCGGAGTCCGAACCGCTGACCCTTTGGCAAAAGCTCGTCTTGCTGTTCAAGTAATCCGCCGCAATCGCCGCATCTGCATCAGTTGCTGAGGCTGTCCGTCCGGGCAGCCTCCTTTTTGTCGGCATTTGTCAATATTCGCTCAATCCGCTTGACAAAACCATTTTTTATGGTCTATTATACCTTTTTTACGGTTTTTCAAAACCTTTTATGGAACAAATGTGAAAGGGAGCGTCGCCATGGTTCGCATCATCACAGACACATCCTCCATGTATTCCTCCGCCGAGGCGGAGGCAGCCGGGTTTGCCGTCGCGCCGCTGCAAATCAGCGTGGGCGGGACAACCTATCGGGAGCTGAACGAGATTGGCAGCGACGAATTCGTCCAGCTGCTGGCGCAGGGGCAGATGCCCACCTCCAGCCAGCCCGCACTGAGCGACGTGATGGCCCTGTATGAAGCCTGCGGCGAGGACGAGGCGCTCAACATCGCCATGGCGGACGGTCTGAGCGGCACTTACGCCACCGCCGTTGCCGCGCGGGAGCTGGTCGCCAACGGTAACCGGATCGAGGTGATCAACACCGGCACGCTCTGCGGGCCCCACCGCTACATGGTGGAGATCGCCGCCAAAATGGCCCGCGCCGGCGCGACCCTTCAACAGATCAAGGACAAGTGCACGCGCTGATGGAAACCGACCTGTCCTTCCTCATCCCCTCCGACTTTGATTATCTCCGCCGGGGCGGACGGCTCAGCCCGCTGGTGTCCCTGGTAGGCAAGACCATCAAGCTTGCGCCGGTGCTGACCCAATCCAAGGATGGCCGCCAGCTGGTGCTGAGCACAGTGAGCCGTTCCTTCAAGCTGGCCATCAAGCATGTAGCCAAGGAGCTGCGCGCCTGGGGCGTGGGGAAGGGATGGCGCATCTATGTGGTGCACGCCGCCGCGCAGGGGCTGGCGGAGGCTGCCCGGGCCCAGCTCAAGGAGCTGTTCGACCAAGCCACCTTCGAGCTGCTGCCGCTGACCCCCGTATTCACTGCTCACGGCGGGCCGGGCTGCGTCGCCATCCAGGTGGTGCAGGAGCTCTAAACGGACATGAAAAAGGACTGCTGCGTTCATGCGGCAGTCCTTCTTTTTGTTATGATTTGGTGATGATTTTCGTTTCCATGGGCGCGAGGCTGTATGCCACATCGCCTGCGGGGGTATGCACGGTGCAATCCACCGCTTCCTCAGCGTTGTTGCACACCACCAGCACATCGTCCGCCGGGAAGTAGGCGGTCTCGACCTTCGCGCAGTCGGACAGGTACACGTCGCGGGGGTCGACGCCCTTCAAGTAGAGCAGCATTTCCAGCAGCATGCGGGTACTTTCCAGATTGACGCCAAAGTGGCTCATATACACGCCATAGCCCTTGCCAAAGGGATGGAGCGTCATCTGCGGCACGCCGTTTGCCGCGTGGAGCACAGCGGCCTTGCCGTCGGTCAGGTAGAGGTGCTCATCCGCGCCCAGCACGGAGGCATCCAGCGTGAAGGGCGCATCCGCCACCTCAAAGGCCCATTTGCCGTGGCAGACCCGTGCGCCGGTGTCCTTGTCGATGCCCAGCACATGCGCCATGCGGAAGTAGGTGTGGTAGCCCGGCACCGCGCTGGGCTCATTCACGCCGATGAACGCGCCGCCCTCATGCACAAAGCGGGTGATTTCCGCCACCAGCTTATCGGACGTCCAGGCGTCGCCGCCGCTCCAGGCATCGCCCGCGCGGCCCGCGTTGATCACCACGTCCACATCCTGGAGCGCGCCGTTTTCCACATCGTCAAAGCTGAGGAAGCGCACCTCCACCGGCAAGCCCGACAGCGCCTCGTTGATGTGGATGAGGTCATGCATGTAGGTTTCATGGAAATGGCCGGAGAGCGTCCAGGAGCGCAGCTTGCCCCAGGTGTGGAGCACCGCGACCTTCACCGGCGCACACAGGGGCGCGCCATGCTGGTGCATCTCCCGGATGCGGCGGAATTCGATGGCCATGTTCTCGATGGTGTCATGGAAGTCCGGGAAGGGCAGCGTCAGGGACAGATACCCGCCCAGGCCGATGCGGTCCACCGTCTGGCGCAGCAGCGCCCGGCGGACATGCTGCCAGTACTGCAGCGCATCCCGGGAGGGGTTGCCGCCCTCGGAGAAGGTGGGCAGTCCGCCCAGGCCCGTGGGGAACAGGTAGGGGTGGAAGCGCAGCTCGTGGGTGGGCACCTCCACATTGGCGCACAAGCGGCACTCATAGCCGGAGAACACGCACTTGATGAGGCCGTCAAAGCCAATCTGGCTGAAATAGGGGCCATAGGGCTCCATGCCAACCCAGCTGTCGTCGTAGAACACATAGGCCTGCTTGCCATGCTTATGGATGATGTCCACCAGCACCTTTGCCTTCTCCGCCACGAATTTCATGATGAAGGCCATGTAATCCCGCTTAGCCTTCGTGGGGGGCATATGGGTGACCTGGAGCTTGCCCTGGTTGACGAAGTCCTCCGCCGTCAGGGCATAGCCGTATTCCTGCTCGAAGGCCTTCAACGCCGCGACGGACACGGTGTAATCATAGCTGGCCCAGTCCACATAGCGGCTGCGCAGGCGCATGTCGTCGCCAAAGATCCACACAAAATTGTAGAACAAGCTGGTCAGGCGCACCACGTTGGTGGCGGGGTTGTTGACGCACCAGTCCTCCAGCCACTGCTGCAGATAGGCCCAGGCCGCCGGGTGGCGGGGGTCCAGCTGGCGCAGGTGCTCGCTCTTCCAGGCATTGGTGGTGTGGTTGTACATGTTGATCTCCTCCCAGATGCGCCAGCACAGGAAGGACACCGTGTACGCATGCCAGGGGGTGCAGCCATGGATGGTCACCGCGCCGTCTGCATACGTCCAGCAATCCGCCGGGACGAGGGCATTGCTCGTGCGGTCGTACACCTGCCAGTAGGAAAGAGCCTCGGGCGTATCGTTGAGCTCGAACTGCTCGGTGAAGTAGCCGTCCATCGGGTGAATGACGAGGGTATCCCCCTGGGCCACCACCGGATCGGAGCACAGGAAGGTCTGCTGCTGCGCGTCGGGATGCTCCGCGGCGAAGGCATTGTGCTGGCGGATGATGCAAATGGTGGAATAGATGCTATAACCCGCCTCCACGATCTCCGGGGACAGCTTGGTGCCGTCGCTGTCGCGGATCACGTCCGCACCCCATTTTTTTGCCAGCTGCAAAGTCAACTCTTCATATCCGGCCTCTCCGGGGAGGGTGAATCCGCCTTGACGGTACTTCTGATCCATAGGTATACGCCTCCATGCTGCTGTATTCAAAAGTCACCATGCCTTGATGCCATCTTGTGCCAATATTATAGCATGGGCGGGGCTGTTCCGCAATCCCCGATTCTGTCCATATTCACGCCACCTGTACCCATCAAAGCCCCCATTGCATTGACAGGAGGCGCCCAGGTGCATATAATATATGGTAAGAAAGTTTGTCCATCCCCACAGTCCGCAGGGACATACGCATGAAGGAGGAAAACGAAAATGGAGAGATTTGCATGGAAGGGCCGCATCAAGCCCGGCATGCAGGCGGAGTACAAGCGCCGCCACGATGAAATTTGGCCGGAAATGGTGGCGCTGCTTAAGGCGGCGGGCATCCGGAACTACACCATCTGGTCGGACGGCGACGTGCTCTTTGGCTACTACGAGTGCGAAAAGGGCATCGAATTTGCCGAAAAGACCCAGGCTGGCAGCCCCATCGTGGACAAATGGAACGTGTACATGGATGATGTGCTGGAGCTGGAGATGGATCCCGTCACCGGCGCGCAGCCCAAGATGCAGTGCATGTTTCTGATGGAGTGATACGACATGAAAACCTATCTTGCAATCGACATCGGGGCCTCCAGCGGGCGGCACATCGCGGCCTGGCTGGAGGACGGGCGGATCGTCACCCGGGAGGTATACCGCTTCCCCAACGGCGGCAGCATGGTGAACGGTCACCTCTGCTGGGACATTGAGGGCCTGGAAGGGCACGTCGTCGCGGGGCTGAAGGCCGCCGTGGCCCAGGGCTGCAAGCCTGATTATGTGGGCATCGACACCTGGGGCGTGGACTTCATCCTGCTGGACAAGGCCGGCAAGCGCGTGGGCGACGCGGTGGCCTACCGCGACAGCCGCACCGAGGGCATGGACGCCGCGCTGGAGCAGGTCATGCCCTTCCCCGTGCATTTCGGCCTGTGCGGCATCGCCAAGCAACCCTTCAACACCGTGTATCAGATGATGGCAGTATTGAAGGAGCATCCGGAATATGCGGAGGAAGTCGATGATTTTCTGATGATGCCGGAGTATCTCTCCTACATCCTCACCGGGAAGAAGGCCCACGAGTGGACGAACTGCACTACCGGCGCGCTGTGCAATGCGGATTCCGGCACCTGGTCGGAGATGATCCGTACGGCAGCGGGCATCCCGGATGCATGGTTCAAAACGCCCCTCACCAAGCCCGGCACGGTACTGGGCGCGCTCAAGGACGACATTGCCCGGGAGGTCGGCTGCCAAATGACGGTCATTCTCCCCGCCACCCACGACACCGGCAGCGCCTACATGGCCGTTCCCGCCAGGGACGACGGCGCAGCCTTCCTTTCCAGCGGCACCTGGAGTCTGCTGGGCACGGAGCTGCCCACCCCCGTCACCACACAGGCCGCCATGAACGCCGGCTTCACCAATGAGGGCGGCTACAACGGCACGACCCGCTTCCTCAAGAACATCATGGGCATGTGGATGCTCCAGTGCATCCACAAGGAAACCAACAAGGCCCATTCCTTCGCGGAGATGGCGCAGATGGCGGCGGATTCCACCTACCCCGCCTGGGTGGACGCGGCAGATAACCGCTTCCTGGCCCCGGATCGCATGCTGGAGGAGGTCAAGGCTGCCCTGCGCGACGCGGGTGCACCCGCGCCCGCCAACCTGGGCGACATCCTCCGGGCCGTCACGATGGGCCTGGCGGTGTGCTACGACAAGTCCATCCGGGAAATGAGCGAAATCACCGGCAAGGCCTTCACCAGCATCAACATCGTCGGCGGCGGCAGCGCCAACGTGGTGCTCAACCAAATGACCGCGGACGTGACCGGATTGCCCGTCTACGCAGGCCCCACCGAGGGCACTGCCCTGGGCAACCTGGCCGCGCAGATGATCGCTGACGGCGCGTTTGCGTCCCTGGCGGACTTCCGCAAGGCCCTGCCCGCCAGCTTTGAAATCAAGGAATACCTGCCCCAGCGATAACCCTCACTTATCCAACCAATTTATATATGAAAGGATGACCCCTATGACGCTGTACGAACAGGCCAAGGCCCGCTACGAAGCCCTGGGCATCGACGTGGAAGCCGCGATGGCCAAGCTGCAAAAGGCACCCGTGTCCCTGCACTGCTGGCAGGGCGACGATGTGCGCGGCTTCGACGGTGACCCGAACGCCCCCCTGACCGGCGGCATTCAGACCACCGGCAACTACCCCGGCCGCGCCCGCACCCCCGAGGAGCTCATGGCTGACCTCGACCTGGTGATGTCCCTGTGCCCCGGCACGCCGAAGATGAACCTGCACGCCTGCTACGCCATCTTCGATGAGGAAAACGGCGGCTGGGTTGACCGCGACAAGCTGGAGCCCAAGCACTTCAAGCGGTGGGTGGATTTCTGCAAGGAGCGCGGCCTGGGCTGCGACTTCAACCCCACCTTCTTCTCCCACCCCAAATGCGACCCGCTGACCCTGTCCTCCCCCAACGAGGAGACCCGCAGGTTCTGGATCGAGCACGGCAAGGCTTCCATCCGCATCAGCCAGTACCTGGCCGAGGAGCTGGGCCAGCCCTGCATCATGAACATCTGGACGGGCGACGGCTTCAAGGACATCCCCGCCGACCGCCTGGGCCCCCGCGTGCGCTACAAGGAGTCCATGGACGAAATTCTCTCCGAGCCCTTTGACTTTGACAAGGTCAAGCCCTGCGTGGAAAGCAAGGTGTTCGGCATCGGCGTGGAGGCCTACACCGTGGGCAGCGCCGAGTACGCCCTGACCTACGCCGCCATGAACCCCGGCAAGTGCATCCCGCTGATGGACAACGGCCACTATCATCCCACGGAGGTGGTGTCCGACAAGATTCCCGCGCTGCTGGCGTTCTTCCCCGAGCTGGCGCTGCACATCACCCGCCCCATCCGCTGGGACTCCGACCATGTGGTGCTGCTGGACGACGAAACCCGCGAAATTGCCAAGGAAATCGTCCGCTGCGGCGGTCTGGACGGCAAGGTGCATATGGCGCTGGATTACTTCGATGCGTCGATCAACCGCGTGGCCGCGTGGGTCGTTGGCTTCCGCAATGTGCAAAAGGCGCTGCTGATGGCGCTGCTCACACCCATTGCTGATCACAAGGCAATGCAGGATCAGGATAACTGGACGGCCCTGATGGTAGCTCAGGAAGAAATGAAGACCCTGCCCTTCGGGGAGATTTGGAATGAATATTGCCGCCGTCAGGGGAAGCCCGCAGATGGCGAATGGTTCGACAAGGTGCTCCAATACGAGCAGAACGTGCTCTCCAAGCGCAACTAACACGAAAGCACAAAAAATGGGTCAAGGGGGGAACCCCCTTGCGCGGGTGCAGGGACGGCGTTAGCCCCTGCCCGCCGGAGGCCCCACGCCCGCAGGTGAAAACCGCCACACGCGCCTTTCTGCGAATCCCCGATTCGCAGAAACAGCCCCATCAGCCCCATCAGGGCAAGCCATATCCCGCACCCAACACCAGCCAGAATAAAAACCGCCAATGACCCTACCCGTTCACCAAACATCAGCTACCTCAATCAAGAAATAGCATTATTCTGATTCAGCCTGGTTACGTTCGTGGTACGAAGGGATTTTGGCGGACTCCCTGATGGACTTCATCCTGGCTGATTGTCCTTTCTGCCGCTGTTTCAGGAATCCGGTGGATTCCTGAAAGGCGCTCGGATGGGCGGTGCGCCTGCGGGCGCGGGGTCTCCGACGGGGAGGGGCGCTGCCCCTCCACCCCGCGAAGGGCCATTGGCCCTCTCGACACCCTTTTTTCGCTTTCTTGTGACTTGACTTTACAGGAGGATAAACACATGGGCATGCTTGATATTTCCATCGTGAAGCGTTACATCCGGATGGCCGACGACGGCTGGCATCAGGGCTGGCATGAGCGCAACGGCGGTAACCTCACCTACCGTCTCACCCCCGAAGAGGTCGCTGAAATGAAGCCCTTCTTCGACGCGCAGCCCCGTCCCTGGGTCAATATGGGCGTCACCGGCGAAAACCTCGCCGGCGAGTACTTCCTCTCCACAGGCAGCGGCAAGTACTTCCGCAACGTCATCCTCGACCCCGAGGATTCCATCTGCGTGGTGGAAATCAACGACAAGGGCGATTCCTACCGCATCGTGTGGGGGCTGGTGAACGGCGGCCGTCCCACCAGCGAGTTCCCGAGCCATTACATGAACCACTGCGTCCGCGCCAAGGCCACAAATGGCGCGTATCGCGTGATCTACCACGCGCATCCGGCGAACATCATCGCCATGACCTATGTGCTGCCGCTGACCGACCGGGATTTCTCCCGCGCCCTGTGGAAGAGCGCAACCGAGTGCCCGGTGGTGTTCCCCGGCGGCGTGGGCGTGGTGCCGTGGATGGTGCCCGGCGGCGCGGATATTGCCCTGGCCACCTGCGAGAAGATGAAGGAATTTGACGCGGCGGTCTGGGCGCACCACGGTCTGTTCTGCTCCGGCCCGGACTTTGACACCACCTTCGGCCTGATGCACACCATTGAAAAGGCCGCGCAGATTCATGTGCTGGCCTGCTCCTGCGGCCAGGGCATCCACCAGACCATCCAGGATGATGAGCTGCGCGCCATCGCCCGTGACTTCAAGGTGCAGCTGCGCGAGGAGTTCCTCGACTGAGCCGTATCACCGTATCCACAGACCCGCGCTGCCTGCAAGGCCGGCGCGGGCCTTTTTG
>JAQXLU010000051.1 GCA_029012285.1 Clostridiales bacterium
CACGGCAACGGGCGGGTCCTGCTCCTTCAGCCTGCGCACCCAGCTGATGCAATCGATCAGATTCCGGGCAAAACGGCTGACTGACTTGGTGACAATCATATCGATCTTGCCCGCCATCGCATCCTTCATCATCCGCTGAAAACCGGGCCTGTGGAGGGTCTCGGTCACGCTGAGCCCATTATCGACATACAAGCCAGCGAACTTCCATTTGGGATTGCTGCGGATCATTTCACGGTAATTCCACTTCTGAAGCTCAATGGAAATGGTCTGCTCGATGTCATCCGTGGATACACGGCAATACGCGGCAACGTTGAGGATCTGGTTCTCCTGCGTTCGCTCTGCGCTGGCGATGATCTTGTGCACGCCCGTGCCGTCATAGGTGTCGAGCTCGTCCCGCAGGGCGTTCCTGGCGCGCTGACGTTCCGATTCAAAGCCTGCGCCCGGCGGCTTTCCGGTCTGAACCGGGCTGTTCTCCTGCAGAGCATCGCGCTGTACCCTCAGCTCTTCCGTGCGCTTTCTGGCCTTCTCATAGGCCTTCGGTCGGGTATCAACCATACGGCTGTGTCACCTCCGCGGTGAGGGTACGATCAGCCGCAACTGTGGCTGCTCTGTGCATGTTCCTCCTCCTTTCTTTCTGCAAGACATGATCCTTGCAGGTTATTGACATGAAACCATACTTATAGTTTTATATCAACATCCGTCTGGAGGTAATTGCAAAATATACCGCGCTTTCGCCCACGGAACAGCACTACCATTCCGTTTTCTTCAGAACCAGGAGAAAGGGATCGAGATTCAGGACATAACAGATGGCGATCCCCACCTTCATGCTGCACTGCTCAAAGTCCCGGATGCCATACTCCAGGCGCTGGTACTGGCCGATGTTGATGCCCGCCAGCGTCGCGACCTGCATCTGCGACATGCCCTGCATTTCCCGCGCCTTGCGCAGTATTTTTCCGATATCCTTCTTGCTCACGGCTTTCACCTCCGTACGGATTACTCACTCTAAAGCCGGAGAAAGTCAAGTTATCTTTTTTCTGCGGTTTTTCGTTCTAACAGGGCCTCATCTTACCAAAGGATATGAGGGGCTTTGCTCCATCCCAATGCGGAGGAAAGAATTCAGACGGGCATCGACAAGGTCAAGAGATATTATGAGGCGAATCCGGCGTATGCTCAGGAGCTGAGCCACTACGTACGGATTCTGAACTGCGCGTCTATCCTGGACTTTGCCCGAACACCTGGGGACGAAATCAGGAGTGGCGGCTATGTGGTGGATAGGGGAGACTTGTTTAGTCGGCAATTTCATAGTGAACACATGAATATGTGTGCAACATATCTTGTCAAATACTGGTGATGGGGCTATAATAACAAAGACAAGGTGGTCGTTAAAGCGAATACGAGGTGACAGTATGTCAATTACAGAACGTTTTACGCGGTTGGTTAGGGAATTATGGAGCATTTCACCATTTATCACCATTGTGCTTGGGGTTTTAGCGATATATGGGATTATTTATGTGATATTTGATTTCGGTGGAGCATTATTCGATGATGGTCAGGCAAAACAAACAAATACGCCTGATGAAGATGAAGAAAGGGGGAGCGAAGAAGAGCAGGAAGAAAAAGCATCGACAGATGACATGTTATGGGCACTAGAGGCACTAAATGAGATCCGCAAGTTGGAAGAATGGCGCGGGAATGCAACCTGTGGTTCTTGTGCAGAGTGTGAATTGCGTGAAGACGAAGAGGAAGACCGGTATTACTATTGCCCATATCATGGCAACATTTTGATACCTGATGGAGATTTTCCACATTATTGCAAGGACTATGATGGGCCTGGAAGACCCTGTTGAAATCAGAAACAGAATCATGCGATGCAATAGAGAAGTACACATTATATCCTCGTTGGAAGTGGGTGGCCAGCTGCGCATTGCCACTTGCGGAAAGCAGTATGAAAGCTTGGAAGAAGATGATAGGATAGATAGGAGGAAGTGTAGATGCCATTGAAGATGGCAGCATACGCAGAGTATCTTGTAAAAATGAGAGAAGGTAAGCACATGTTGCAAATACCAGCGGGTGAAGATGCATACTATGCCCATTGGGTGCAGAAGACGATCCTGGGAGGGCATGAAGTACTGGTGATCTGTGATGCCGATGGATGCGACGTGCAGGCTTATCTGGTTGATGACCAGGTATCTGTACTGGAGGCTGATTATGTAATGGGGTATATGAGAATACTTAGTCATTATCTTTTCCGAAGCCTTCAATACAGCTGGGAATTCCCGGAGGATCTATCCGAAGTGCTCCAAATACTTGCAAAGGATGATTTTGCAAAGACTTCTCCAGGGTGGAAGAGATTTGGAGAGTATTTTGTGGATTATCAGTAATGATTATGTACAGAACATTTGCAAAGCAGAAATAGTGTTAAGGTAATTGCCATTAATGAAAGAACGAAAGAGAGATGAAGTATGAATGATTTGGGTAATCCTGAGAACACTGCGTCGAGTTATTAACCAGATTACTACATAGAGAAGTGGTATCTATAGCAACCATGAATGACCAAAACGAAGATCGGTTTCAAACTAAAAGCAGGAAGGAGCAAAGAGGAAAAATGAGGAACTGTTTCAAAAGGATCATGGTGTTGATGGCTGCGGCCATATTTGCGCTATCATGTTGTGGTTTACAAGTCGCATTAGCTGCAGGCGGGATGTCCGTCTTTGTTATCATGTCCAATTATGTCGCCGGCGAACAAATCACTGTCATGTGGTATAATAACGTGGCAGGGGCGGATCACTATGATTGCACGGTTCTGAATCAATCAACTGGATACTATCCTCGGAAAAGATCCACATCAAGTTCTGGCTATGATTGCTACATTTCTGGTAGCAAGGTGGAAGCGGGTAACTATAAGGTTTGGGTCGGTGCGGTTGACGCAAATGGTGATGTGATTGATGATGGTTATGCCTATTTCACGGTTAATGAAGCTAATGATTGCGATCATAAATGGGATGCGGAAACTGGAACATGCAAATGGTGCGACGAAGAGTGCCGGCATAACAATGGTGTATACGAAATAGAAACGAAAAGTACGGGTAAAAGCATTTCGGATACAAAGCATGAGATCATCGACACATATAATGAAGAATGCAAAATATGCAGATATGTCCTGAACACAGGATTAACCAAAAGAGAAACTGGACGACATAGCTTTGACAGCAATGGCGATTGTGTGTTGTGCGACTATCGTGCAGCATGTAAACATCGCGAAACAACGACGGAGCATCTGAGCACTTCATATGATTTGCACAATGATACCAAGCATGCTGTAAAGGTGGTCAGCAACATCATCTGTGCCAATAAAAACTGTGGGAAGCTAATCGAATATGGCGGTTCGATTGAAGTGTATTACGAGTATCACGATATGCAAGATAATCGTTGCACATTGTGTGGGTATGCAATTCAGTACGATCCAGTTAGCGTTAACATTTCCAGAGGGCAGTCATCTGCATATGTTGGCGAGAATATTCATGCCAGTTGCTCCGCCAGTGGTGGGTCGGGCGACTATACGTATTACTGGTGTGTGTATCGTGACGGCAGTGAAATATATCAAACCGCCGATTGGAACAAGTATGGTAGCATCATTGCTTCAAGTGAAGGAGCGTATACATTCTACGTTCGCGTTGAAGATAGGAATACTGGCAGTTACGCGTCAGCTACTACATCAACAATTTCTGTGACAAAAGCACCTTGCCAGCACACGAACACAACAACCCTACAAGACGGGGACACGCAATATATTAAGGTGTCTGATAGCAAGCACACCGTTCGGACGAATTGGGTTGAAGTGTGTGGCGACTGTGGCACCAAGTTAAGCGCATGGTATAGCGACGAAGCGCAAGATCACAATTACGCAAATGGCAACTGTGTTAACTGTGGTTCCGCAGAACCTGCGCCCAGTCCTACTGAATGCGCACATCCTTCCATGAGAAGCGTTGAATCTTCCCGGAGTACGCGGACCATTGCTTCTGACGAACAGCATCTGGTTGACATTACTTGGGAGGACTATTGCGAGGCATGCGGGATTCTTCTCAACAAAACCCGAACAACAACCGAATACCAGGCGCATACATATGATGGATTAGTATGCACCCTTTGTGGATATGCAAAGCAGGATCCCAATGCGACCGTCCCTTGTGATCATGCAAACCATAATAAAGAAGAGATCTCTAGCGAAGTTAAGCCGTATGATGATCAGATGCATGTCGTGCTGACTACCTATAAAGTATCTTGTGCGGATTGCGGAATCATGCTGAATGAGACTGCTTCTGAGACAAACTACGAAGCGCATAGGTACATTAACGGTATCTGCGCATGCGGTCAGGTCGGGCATGTACACAATTATGAAAAGATTGTGGTGAGTAAGCCTACTTACACAAACTTGAACACCAATGAGCATAGCGTCACGACGACGTACTATACGAAGTGCAGCGGGTGTGGGGACACAACTGCTCAAGTCACAGATTCAACAAATGAGGCGCACAGCTATACCGATAAGGGTCATATTGAAGCTGAGCATCATGATGGTGAGGGACACAAAACCTTCGATCGCTGCGTTTGCGGTGCTGTGAATTATACTGGTTATGCAACATACAAAAACTGCTGTGGGTGCCATGGGCATGTATGGCAAGATGCAAAGATTGAAAACGGCAAATGGCGCGAGTACTGCTCGATTTGCGGTAAGTATAGAATAGTAGATGCTCCCGTTATTGAAGAAGAGCATGTTCATGATTTCAAAACCAACACAACAGTAGAACCAGCAATGAGCAAACATCCGCATGTACGCCTTTACAAATGTGACTGTGGAGAGATCAAAACGCTCACAACAATTAATCCTAATTGTTGCGAATGTGTAGGACATAGCTGGGAAAGCAGCTTCTACAACGGCTACGCAGTAAGACAATGTCTGGCTTGTGGCGAACGACATGAGGAGAAGACCCCTGAGTCTGAAGCGCTGCAGGAGTATATAGATCTTCTCAGCGCAACCCGGACTGAGGTAAACGAATATAAAGAGAAGTATCATTTGGATGAATACTCATCAGCACTATGGCGCTTGATTGCACTCCAAGCAACCAATAAACTGACAGACGAAGGGTTTGTCTTTGGTGTCCAGTACACAGATGCACTGCAAAACGCAGGCTCAACAATCAAAAATGCGGTTGTTGACGCAGTTGTTCCGCAAGACAAGTATACGGAGCAGCAGATCGAATTATGGAAAACCTTGATTGTCGAAATGTTGACAGATCATGAGGTTGCGGGTACGACGCAGGCAAAGGAGCTTGCTAGTACAGCCAATACTGTTCTTGGAACAACCTGGAACGTTGCGGATGGAGCCGGTGTTGGACAGGCAGTCAAGAACATAAAGCATGACTTGAAGGTTGATCAGGAAGACATTCAGTATCTGGAAGATATGGTCAAGGATTTGTCTGCGAAGTTTGAGAGTCTGGCAGATAATACAGTGGGCACCGATCCTAACTACGCCAAGGAATTGGAGCTGATGCGCCAAACGAAAGACAAGATGGGTGAGCTGCAGCAGAATATTGATTCTCTGAAGGAAGGCGTCAGCACAGACAAAGCGACCGTGGCAATTGCTGAGTCAATCCCGTGGCTCCTCACAGGAATTTCTGCAGTTGCGGAAGGTGGCAACGCGGTTGATCAGATGAAAGCTATGCGGGAAGCCTACGAAGAGATGGCAAGTAACGAAATCATATATGCTAACAATGTTGAAGCACTTAATGCGATCATCAGCGACGCCAAAGTGATGAATAACAGCACATTGAAAGCTGCTGCTGAAAACGTGCTTGAGCAGATCAACACTGAATATGCTGAGCGCAATCTTGGAATTTGGAAAGAACTGAAGAATCTCGGTGGAAGCACTGGAACCTTCGTTTGGAACTTTGGCGGAGAGATGGTCGATGGTACGTCTAACATTCTGTTTGACAAGCTGCTGGACAAGGCAGGTGGCAGTTACATGGGCGTCGTCAGTATTGGCGCAACTGTCGTGGATGTTGCAACAAACCACAAAGAAGTATATGAGAGTGCCGAAACGCTGATGGCCCTTGGCACCATGTCCTCGGGAATGGATCTGTTCGCTGCGGCAAAGAATGCAAGTGGCACGGACTATTCATATAAGCTGTGGGCTGAGTTGCAGGCAATGGGCTGCGATAAAGCTGTTGACTTCATTGCGCAGCATAAGGACGATGGTTGGTTCCAGGTGACCATCGGTGAACTGGGTATTCCTGCCAAAGCTCGTCAGGAGGTCTATACGAGACTGAATGATGATAAAACGCAATATCTGCAGTTCAGCAATCAAAGAATTGGCAAGTGAGATGATGCAAGTAAAGCGATGAATCGTTGGCCAACCAATCCCCCATGCACTGATAACACTGGGTGATACGGCTACCTGGTTCAGCCTGACAGCGCTTCCGGATGAACACCCTGCGCAGGGTACATCAATTATACAACATAATGGAAAGTCGCGCAGGGTATATCCCCAATTTTGTGTAAACGAAAACCCCGGTGCAAAACCCAAGTGGATCGAGGCGGCGGGCAGGGTATCCTGTTCGCCGCCTTGGTGTAACCGTCTAATAACCCCGCACCTACCCCACATCATCCGTTCCCCTGACAATATAGAGAGACTCTACACAGTATCAGCGAGTCGCGGCGACTGCAGGGATAGTATCCGCAAAGAAGCGACGAGGCAGCGATACTGTGCGGAGAGTATCCGTTTGTCAGGGGGAAAGTATATGGAAACAGAGTGGACAAGATGGATGATGTCAAAATCACCACTATTAAGCGCGAAGGCATTGATGAATTTGCGGCAAGAGATAGGGAACACTACACCAACTATACTTTCAACATGTACGGCGGTGAAGTGCAGAAGGTAACGATGGTCTTCCAGAATCGTATGCTCAGTACCGTTCTTGACAGATTTGGGCACTCAGTCATGGCCTCACCGGTGGACAAGTCTCATTTCAGAATCACCGTCCCCGTCGCCGTCAGTGACCAATTCTATGGTTGGATCTTCGGACTGGGAAATTATGTGACCATTGTTGGCCCTGACAGTGTAAAAGAAGGTATGAAAAAAGCCTTGGCAAAAGTCACAAAACGATACGAATAATCATAAGCAGCAGACCGCTTCGCAAGAAACGGCTGCTGTTTTTTGTGCATAACAAAAAGCACCCCTTTTATCAAGAGGTGCTTCATGCTGGAAGTCGTACACTCCTTGCCATCTTGGCATGAAATTGTTGTTCAGCGGTGCACTTCTGGTGCACTCTGGTGCACTTTTCAGTGATTTCGGTGCTTTTTAAGCCCTGAATCGCTGATTTCTGTACGATTCAATACGATTTCCGTAACTTTACTTGTCAACTGGCTTCATCGTGGGGAACAGCAGCACATCGCGGATGGTGGGGCTGTCGGTCAGCAGCATGACCATGCGGTCCAGGCCGAAGCCCAATCCGCCCGTGGGGGGCATGCCGTATTCCAGGGCATTGATGAAGTCCTCGTCCACCTCGGCGTTGATGCCCTGGGCCTTGCGGGCAGCAACCTGCTCCTCGAAGCGGCGGCGCTGGTCGATGGGGTCGTTCAGCTCGGAGAAGGCGTTGCCCATCTCGTGGCCGTTAATGAAGAACTCGAAACGCTCGGTCAAGGTGGGGTTCTCCGGCTTGCGCTTGGCCAGGGGAGAGATGTCCACCGGGTAGTCGATGATGAAGGTGGGCTGAATCAGCTTGGCCTCGACGTATTCGTCAAACAGGGCGGCCAGGCAGTCGCCCTTCTTGGCGTTCTTCTCCACATAAATGTCGCGGGCCTCGCAGCAGGCGCGGGCTTCCTCGTCGGTAGCCCAGGCCGTCCAGTCGACGCCACAGGCCTCCTTCACCGCGTCAGCCATGGTGATGCGCTTCCAGGGGGCCTTCAGGTGGATGATCTGGCCCTGGTAGGGCACATCGGTGGTGCCCAGGGCCTTGAGGGCGACGAACTCGTAGAGCTCCTCAACCATCTCCATGATCTCGTTGTAGTCCGCATAGGCTTGGTAGGTCTCCACGGAGGTGAACTCGGGGTTGTGGGTCGCGTCCATGCCCTCGTTGCGGAAGATGCGTCCGACCTCGTACACGCGCTCAAAGCCGCCGACGATCAGGCGCTTCAAGCACAATTCGGTCTCAATGCGCAGGAACATAGGCAGGTTCAGCGCGTTGTGGTGGGTGCGGAAGGGGCGGGCGGATGCGCCGATCTCCAGGGTGTGGAGCACGGGGGTGTCCACCTCCAGATAGCCGCGGCCATCCAGGAATTCACGCACGGCGGCGATGATCCTCGAGCGCTTGCGGAACACATCCCGCACCTCGGGATTGACGATGGTATCCACATAGCGCTGGCGGTAGCGAAGATCGGTATCGACCAGGCCGTGGAACTTCTCCGGCAGCACCTTGAGGGATTTGGTGAGCAGCGTGAGCGCGGTGACCTCGATGGACACCATCTCGGTCTTGGTCTTGAACACGGTGCCCTTCACGCCCACGATGTCACCGATGTCCAGCTTCTTGAAGGCGGCGTAGCTTTCCTCGCCCAGCACATCGCGGGAAACGTGAATCTGAATGTTGCCCTGCCCGTCCAGGAGGGAGGCGAAGGCGGCCTTGCCCATCACGCGGCGGGCCACCATGCGCCCGGCAATGGAAACCTCCTGGCCTTCCAGGGCGTCGAAATGGTCGATGACCTCCAGGGAGTGGTGGGTCACGTCATAGCGGGTGATTTCGTAGGGGTTCTGCCCTGCGTCGATGAGGCCTTGCAGCTTCTGACGGCGGATGATCTCCTGCTCCGACAGTGGCGGAGTCAGGGGCGTAACGGGATAATCAGCCATGTTGATACAACTCCTGTGTGATATGTGTGGGATGCCAATCAGCGGTGGATGTCCAGAATCCGAAGCGTCAGGAAGCCGCGGGGGATGTCGACCTCCACGGTATCGCCCACCTGATGGCCCAGCAGCGCCATGCCGATGGGGCTCTCGTTGGAAATCCGACCCTCGAGAGGGTTGGCCTGGTCGGCGCCCACGATGGCGTACTCGGATTCCTTGCCGGTCGGGACATTCAGGTACTTCACGATGGTGCCGACGGACACGAAGTCCGTGTTGATCTCGTTCTCGCTCACGACCACCGCGTTGTCGATGAGGGCCTTCAAGCGGGCGATTTCCGCTTCGTTCTTGGCCTGGTCGTTTCGGGCCTCGGTGTATTCAGCGTTTTCGGAAAGGTCGCCAAAGCCGCGGGCGATCTCAATGGCGTTGATGATCTCCTTGCGTTTGACGTTAATCAGGTAATCATACTGCGCTTGTAGATCCCGCAGGCCTTCCTCTGTCATCACATTGCGCTTTTCATCAGCCATGGTTGTCAGACTCCTTTCGATTTACGGCCGGGTGGGGGAATTCCGCCGGCCGCCATGAAGCGCCCTGCGATGCCGCAAAGGCGCATAGGTATCCAGTATTACCGTCCCATTATACCCGCAAAATCGAGGGATGTCAACGCTTTGACGGCGCTTCATCGGAGATTTGCGGACGAAAACGTTGCGGTTTGTCCGCCGCCGTGCTATAATACAAAGGATTGCTACCAAGGATGATGAGGTGCCTTTACCATGAAGCGGATTGCCCTGCTTGCCACCGGCGGTACCATTGCCTGCCGCCAGACGCCCGACGGCTTGACCCCCGCCCTGCGCGCCAGCCAGATGTTGCACAGCGTGCCCTGCCGCGCGGATGTGGAGATCGTCCCGCGGGATGTGTTTTCGATGGATTCCTCCAACATCCAGCCCGAGGAGTGGAGCATCCTGGCCCAGGCGGTGGATGCTGCCATGGCCGATAGCGACGGCGTGGTCATCACCCATGGCACGGATACCATGGGCTATACCGCGGCGGCGCTATCCTATATGCTCCACGGGCAGACCAAGCCCGTGATCCTCACCGGTTCCCAGTTGCCCCTGGGCGCGCCGCTTTCCGACGCGGAGACCAATCTGTCCTGTGCCATCGAGGCGGCCTGCAAGGGCGTGCCCGGCACGTATGTGTGCTTTGCGCACAAGCTCATCCACGGCACGCGCGCAGTCAAGACCCACACCATGTCCTTCGATGCGTTTTCCAGCGTCAACCGTTCCCTGGCGGGCATCGTGGACTCGGAGGGCGTGCGGTTCATGCGCCCGCAGAAGATCACCGGGCCATACCAGTTCCGCCCCCAGGTGGACAGCCGGGTGTTCCTGCTCAAGCTGGTACCCGGCACCCAGCCGGATGTGCTGGACTATGTGGCCCAGGCGGATTATCGCGGGCTGGTGATCGAGGCGTTCGGCCTGGGAGGACTGCACTACATCCGCCGCAACCTGGTGGAAAAGCTGCGCATGCTGCGGGAGAAGGGCGTGCGCATCCTGGTGCTGACCCAGTGCATGTACGAGAAGGCGGATCTGTCCATCTACGAGGTGGGCACGCAGCTGCTGCGCACGGACGTGATCAGCGGCATGGATCTGACCACCGAGGCCGCCGTGACCAAGCTGATGTGGGCCCTGGCGCAGGAGAACACGGACGAGCTGCTCCTCTCCGATCTGTGCGGGGAGATTCGCCAGGAGGGCTGAAAACAGAAACAACGGGACTGCGATGGGTGCAGTCCCGCTTTGTATTCAGCGCTGGTATTTAGATAGATCGACGGTGTATGTCCATTTGCCGCGAATGACCTCGCCCATGTTTTTGGACCCGACGATCAGCTGATAGCCGTCCAGCTCGTCGCGGGTGATGTCCATGATCAAGTCTGTGTAGATATACCCGAGTTCTTTGCCCGTATCTATCCTGGTGAGGCTGCCGCGACGGCCTGCTTCTTTCGGCTTGCCCAGCATGACATACCCCACGAGCTTTTCCGGCGTATCCTCGGGCCGCCTCATGTGGATGCACAGCCTGCCGTCAGCCTGAAAGGAGAACGCGGTGATGCCATAGCCGTATTCCATATCGAACAGCGGCGCGCTGTTATAGGGACGGGTGTCATCCACCGTGCTCCAGTCAACGTCGTGGTAGACGATTTTTTCATCCATGCCGCTGCTGTACTGCGTGATGGATAGCGCAAGCTCAGGGCCATATTTGCACCAGTAGGTTGTGATGGGTGCAGTCACCCGGACGATGAAGTTGCGCTCGTTCCCAGGACGAGCCGATTCTGTGTATGGGAAGGCCTGGCCGGCTTGAGGCTGGAGTACGCTGGGGTCAAGGGTTACGATATTGGCCTCCATCCCCTTCTGATTGAAAGCGCTATGCAGGTTGAAATACGAAAGGCAGTTCACCTTGTCGCCACTGATGGTCAGATTGAAGTGAAGGTGCTTGTAATCGGTCAGCCCAACGTTGCTGACGGTGATGGTCAGATCATCGCTTGGCGTCGGGTCTGGCAGGGGCAGAAAAGTGGTTTCTGCCACCTCTGTGTTGGCGGAGGCAAGGGTATCCCTCGGGGGCGGCAGCTGTGTGAATACAACCGCCAGCGCCACCAGGGCGCAGACACCCACGGCGGCGGGCGGCCAGCGGATCTGGGGCCGCGGCTGGGCGCGGCTGGCAGCTGCGTCCATCGTGCGGTCAATCAGGTCGTCCTCCGCGTGCAGGGCGCCAAAGGCCTGGGTGTAACGTTCCTTAAGCATCGGAATCTCCTTTCAGCAACGCTTCCAGCATCTGCCGGCCCCGGGTCAGCTGGGAGCGGACGGTGGATTCCTTCTGCCCGGTCAGCGCGGCGATCTCGCTGGTGGTCTCATTTTCATAATAGTGCAGGTGAATGATGTGGCGGTACTTGGCGGGCAGCTTGTTCAGCGCTTCGTCCAGCGCCGGGTCCGACGGGGGAGGAACAGCGGCTTGCGTGGCTTCGTCCAGCGGAACAAAGTGACGCCACCAATGGGAGCGGTAGTGGCTGCGGCAGCGGTTGATCGTCACCCGAAGCAGCCAAGCCTTGCGGTGCTCCTCGCTGTCAAAGGCAGGGGATTTCTCCGCATATCTGAGAAAGACATCCTGAAATGCGTCGTCCGCGTCGGCAGCGCTGCGCAGATAGGCGTAGGCCAGCCGATACACCATGTCCGCGTAGGTATGGATCACCTGCTCCAGGGTTGGCTGTTCCATGGCGGTTGCTCCTTTCGTATGGGATAGGGCCCTTCACCCATAACACGCAAAAGCAGGCAGAAATGCTGCACGCCAATGCAAATTTCTGCCTGCTTTTTATTTCTTTTCCAGCGTGCGCCGCTCGTGCATGAGCAGCCATGCCTTTTTGTCCATGCCCCCGCCGTAGCCAGTCAGCGACCCGTCAGCGCCGACCACCCGATGACAGGGCACAACGATGCTGATGGGGTTGTGATGATTGGCCCCGCCGACGGCCCGTGCCGCCTTCGTTTGTCCGATGCGCCGCGCCTGCTCGCTGTAGGAGATGGTTTCCCCGTAGGGAATCTGGCATAGTACTTGCCAGCATGCGATGCGAAAGGCCGTCCCCTCCATGCGCAGCGGCAGGTCAAAGGATGTCAGCGTGCCGTCAAAATAGGCGCTGAGCTGACGGACGGCTTCCTGCAGCAGGGGCGTTTCCGGTGGGCAGGGGAGCGCCTTTGTGAATTCGATGGCGCAGATGGCCCCCTCCTCTTCGCGGATGAGCAGCGGCCCGATGGGGGTCGCCATCACGCAGCTTGCCATGGTCAGTCGGGGGTGGTCTGGTCGAAGGGCAGCACGAGTCGGTTGTTGCCGTCCTCCCACAGGCGCTCCAGGTTGTAGAACTGGCGCTCCTCCTGGTGGAAGATGTGCACCATGATGTGCCCGTAGTCCAGGATGATCCAGCGGCCCTCGTTGGCGCCCTCCGAGCGGCGCAGCGTAAGGCCCAGCTCGGCCATGCGCTCATCCACGTCGTCAGAGAGGGCCTTGACCTGATTGGCGTTGCGGCCGGAGGCGATCACCATGTAGTCGCAGATGACGGTCAGCTCCCGCACATCCAGGGCGAGAATGTTGTTGGCCTTGTTCTTGTACAGGGTTTGGGCGATCTCCTGGGTGATGGCGATGTCTGTCATACTCTTCTCCTTCATTCGGCGGCGCTTCTCCGCCGATACTGTGCGTTTTTGTGGGAAACGGTTCATGTGCTTTGCGTTTGAAGCCATGCCAGCGTGTCCAGCGTGGCGGGATGCACCGTCTCGCCCTTGCGGCGGACGTGCTGGAGCGTGCCCTCCAGGCTGGCGATCATCGCCTTTTGCAGCGAAAGGCTGGCGAGCAGACGCACCTTGTCCAGCAGGGGATAGGGTGTGCGGGTGGGTTCGATCGTATCCGCCAGCCAAACGGCCATCGCCAGGGGACTCATGCCCGGCTGACCCGTGGTGTGGCTGCGGATGGCATGCAGAACCTCCTCGTCCTGGCAGCCGTATTTCGCCTTGGCCAGGTACGCGCCGACGACCGAGTGCAGCAGCGCGCCGCTTTCCAGGATGCGCTCATCCTCCGTGAGGCGGTTTTCCCGGGCGATGCGCTGCATCTCCTTCAGCGGCAGGCACTTGGCGCAGTCGTGCAGCAGCCCGGCAAGCTCTGCCTTGTCCGCGTCCAAATGGTGGAGCAGCGCCAGGCTGCGGGCGGTATCCGCCACGGCCAGGGTGTGGGAGAAGCGCTTTGTGCTCAGGTCGTTAAAGAGCATCCCCAGCCATCTTGGCCCGTCGGGGATGCGCAGCGGCGCACCGTAGAGCCCAGCGATTCGCGCGTACTGGCGCACCTGCAGCGGCACCTGTGGCAGATTCTCCCCATCCCGGATGGCTTGGCGCGCCCGGGTGGAGGAGATGTCGGTCACATCCATATCCAAAAGGACGAACCGTCCGCCCAGGGCCGCAAGGCGCTTGCGCTCCTCGGTGAGCTGCTTTGGCGTGTACGTCCAGGAGCGCGGGCAGACCACGAAGGTGCACAGCGTCAGCACCGTTTCGTAGCGCCGCCAGTTGCGCAGCTCCATCAGCGTGTCCGCGCCGATGAGGTAATACAGCTCCGCCCTGGGATATTTCTCCTGAAGGATGGATAGGGTATCTACCGTATAGATCACGCCGTCGCGGTCGATCTCCTCCCGGCAGGGCGTCAAGCCTGCGATATCTGCGCAGGCGGCGCACACCATGCGGTAGCGATCCTCGGCGGGGGTGATGTCCGGCTTGTGGGGTGGATTGCCGGAGGGCAGCATCAGCACCCGGTCGAGCGACAGGCTTTCCAGCGCGCACTGCGCCATGCGGATGTGTCCCTGATGGATGGGGTCAAAGGTGCCCCCCATGATGCCGATGCGTTCCCTGGCCATGTGCCGCCTCCTGCTGGTACTTCTGCCTTTATTATAGCTGATCTGAAGGAAAATGTAAATATGGAGGATGCATGGAACGTTATCTTCGCCGCAACAGGCTGTCGGAGGTGATGGACAGCCTGGGCATGTGCGCGCTGCTGTATCTGCTGAGCGCGGCATGGTTCATATGGCTGTGGGGGTTGAACGTCGCCTCCCTGCTGGCGGGCGCGGCCTTGGGGACGCTTTTGTGGACGGCGCGCAGCCAGTGGCGCAAGCGCACGGTGGACAGGCGCGAAAAAGCGCTCCGCAGCCGTTTGGGCGCGGAGCTGATGCTGGAAGGCATGCTGCTGGCAGAACCGAAGGAGGCCCACTTCCGGGCCGCGCTGCTGCTGTCGGAGAAATGGCCCATCACCCTGGAGCGGGTGAGCCCGGAGGGGGTGCTCTGCCGCCAGGGGAAGGAGAAGCTGCTCATCCGATGCGTGCCCATCCCGACGGACGGGGAGCTCTCGGCGGGTGATCTGCTTTCGGCCCAGCGAGCTGTCCGGCAATCAAAGGCGGACAGGGGCGTGCTGTGTGTGCTGGGGAAGGTGTCCGCCAAGGCGGCGGCCCGGGCGGAGCAATCCATCGTCCCCTTGCGGCTCATCCGGCGGGACACGCTTTTGTCCATTGCCGGGCGCTGCGCCCCCGCCACCGACGCGCAGTTGGTAGAGCTGGGCAAGCGCAAGCGCCGCTGCGCCGGGCAGGGGAGCATGGCCCGGCTGATCTTCCATCGGGACAAGGCCCGTCGCTACCATTTATATGGGCTGATGATGCTCCTTCTGTACATCCTGACCGGCACGCGGCTCTACGCCGTGCCGGGAATGGCTTGCCTGAGCATGGCGGTCATGTCGCGCATCGGCCGCAATGCGGAGGACAGACTGTGATTTCAGGGCCGCAACAGCCGGGCGACCAGGGCGGCGGTATCGTCGATCTCCCGCTCGGTGGTGTAGGGCCCGGGAGAAAAGCGCACCGCGCCTGAGCGCATCGTGCCCAGGTAGCTGTGCATGGCGGGGGCGCAGTGGAGCCCGCCACGCACGGCCACGCCCGTTGCATCCAGCGCGTCGGCCAGGGCAGCGCTGTCACCGCCCTCGGGCACAACGGCGGTGATGCCTACCCGGGGCGCGCCCTCGTCCCCCAGGATGCGCAGCCCGTCGATCTGTGACAGCTGCTGGCGCAGGCGGTCGTTCAGCGCCCTCTCGTAGCGGTGGATCTCCTCCCGCTGCTTGGCGACGAACGCGATCCCCGCCAGCAGCCCCGCGATACCCGGCAGGTTCAGCGTGCCGGATTCGTAGCGGTCGGGCAGCATGTCCGGCTGGCGGACGCTCTCGCTGGATGAACCCGTCCCGCCCAAGATGAGCGGCTCGGGGTCGATGCCCTCCCGCAGGGCGAGCAGCCCCGTCCCGTGCGGCCCGAGCAGCCCCTTGTGCCCGGGCATGGCGATCATGTCCGCATTCAGTCCGTCCAGGGTCACGTCCAGGATGCCCGCGGTCTGGGCGGCGTCCACCAGGAAGGGAACGCCCCGCGCTTGGCACACCGCCCCCAGTTCCCGGACGGGCTGAATCACCCCGGTGACGTTGCTGGCATGGCAGATGATCACCAGCCCGGTGTGGCTGTTGATGGCCCGGCTGAGCACCTCCGGGGAAACCAGCCCGCGTGCGTCCGGACGGAGCACCTTCACCGTGATTTCACCCCGGCTGACGAAGCGCTCCAGCGGACGCATCACCGCGTTGTGCTCCCCGTGGGAGCAGACGACCTCCTGCCCCTTGCGGAGCATGCCCACAATGGCCAGGTTGAGCGATTCGGTGCAGTTGCGGGTGAAGATCACCCGTTCCGGCGTGGGCACGCCCAGCAAGGAGGCGGCGGCCTCGCGGCATTTTTCGACGGTCCGTCCTGCCTGGAGCGCCAGCTTGTGTCCGCCCCTCCCGGGATTTGCGCCGTAATTGCGCAGTGCGTCCGCCATGGCGCTCACCACCTGGGGCGGCTTGGGAAAACTGGTGGCGGCATTGTCCAGATAGATCATGGGCACCTCCTGCACAGCGCACTGGTGTGGTCATATCATATAGGGAGAGGGGAAGGAGGTAGAACCCATGGAGGAGAATTTCTGCATTGCGGCCTTCGCGTCGCGGCTGCAGGTGATGGCCTTTGAGGAGGCGCTGCGCAGCCGTGGGATGAAGGCGTCCATCGTGACCACACCCCGGGCGGTATCGCTGGGCTGCGGGCTGTCTGTGCGCTTTGAGGAGAAGGACACGCCCCGGGTGAAGGCCCTCTACCAGGCCCTGGGGATGGGAAACCTGATCGGCTTTTACCGGGTGCTCCGGGACGCTGCCGGCCGGGCCACTGTCAGGCCGCTGTGAGAACCTAAGGCGCAAAGAAGCCGCAAAAATGTGCAACTTTTTTTGCTTGCCCCCCTTGATTTTTCCTGCCGGACGTGCTATTATGTATGGCGCTGGTATCTGACGGTTTTAACCGTACCAACGCCATCGGTGGAAACCGCCGATACAGTTCACATCAGCAGGAGGTGAAAGAAGTTGCCGAATATCAAGTCCGCTAAGAAGCGCGTGAAGGTTACTGCGAAGAAGACGCTGCGTAACCGCATGGTCAAGAGCGCCGTTCGTACTTCCGTGAAGAAGTTCGCGGCTGCTGTTGCTGCCGATCCCGCGACCGCCAATGTGCAGTTGACCGCGACCACCTCCGCGATTGATAAGGCCGCCGCGAAGGGCATTATCCACAAGAATGCTGCCAATCGTAAGAAGGCCCGCCTGGCCAAGCAGCTGAACAAGGCTGCTGCCGTGTAATCGCATGATAGGATTCGCGTTTACCCCTCCGCAAGGATGGGGTTTTCTTTATATCATCAAGGCTGTGCTGGCAAAATACCCCGGGGAGGACGAATTGTGATGGAAAATTCTAATTCCCCTGCAAGAAAACCCCTCGCTTGTGCGTTGTATGGGTGAAAGACGAATGACGAACACGGACCGCACCAAAAGAGCGGCCTACGGTCCGCATGAAGATCATCACCCATTTGGGAGGTAATTATGATGAAGCGAGCGTTTGCGCTGATCCTGACCCTGACATTGCTGCTGACGATGCTGGCCCTTCCTGCCGCACAGGCGGATAATTATGCCACCGCCACGGTCAAGGGCGGATGGCTGCGGCTGCGCGAGGGCGCGTCCAATAGCGCCAAGACCATCTCGGCGTACTTCACCGGCACCACGGTGACCATCCTGGGCCAGTCCGGCGCGTGGTACAACGTCCTCACCCCGGATGGAAAGGTCGGCTATATGCACTCCGGCTATCTAACCATCAACGGCGCAATTAGCGGCAGCGAACCTGGCGAGAGCACCACCGGTGTGGTGAAAAGCGCAAATGGCAAGCCTGTCCGGCTGCGCTCCGGCCCGTCGGTGCAGTATACCATCATCGCGTCCTACAACGTGGGTACACCGCTGACCGTGCTGAACGTCGGTGCGGACTGGTCCAAGGTGCGCATCAACGGCCGCGTTGGCTATATGATGAATGAGTTCATCAACTTCGCCCCGGGCAGCGCTGTGGGGGGCTACACGGCCTATGTGGTCAGCGCCAATGGCAGGGGCGTCGTGCTGCGCAGCGGCCCGTCCAAGGACGATGAAGTGCTCGCGACCTACCAGGTGGGCCAGGTCGTAACCGTACTCAGCTACGGCAGCACCTGGTGCAAGGTGCGCGTCAACGGCCTGGACGGCTATATGATGAGCGAGTTCCTGTCCACCGTGAAGCCGGAGGTCTCGGAACCCAACTACGGAACCGCCTATACCGCCTATGTCACCAGCCAGAACGGCAAAGGTGTGCGCATGCGCATGGGCGCTGGCAAGATCTTCCCGACAGTGGCGACCTACAGCGTGGGTACCAAAGTGACCGTGCTGGAATACGGCGCAACCTGGTGCAAGATCCGCGTGGGCAGCAACACCGGCTATATGATGACCGAATTCCTGACCACCAAAGCCCCGAGCATGGTGGGCTCCGTCGCCATCAACCTGACCACCGTGCAGCCCGGGGATACCCTCAAGGCCACTGTGTCGCCCGCTAACGTGAGTGTCAGCATCGCCTGGATCAACGACAAGGGCGTGACGCTGGGCTACGGCAGTGCCTACACCGTGCAGGAGAGCGACGTAGGCCGCAGGATTCGCGCCTCCGTGACCGGCACGGGTGCAACCAGCGGTACGGCGGTGTCCTCCTGGGCCACGGTCAAGGAGAGCTATGTCAGCCGCGTCTACCTGCTCAAGAGCGTCACCATCAGCGATACCACCCCCATCGTCGGCCAGACCCTGACGGCGACCCTCTCGCCCGCAGGCGCGACGGCGACCATCTCCTGGTTCAGGGATAACGGCGTGTTCGTGGGCAGCGGTTCCACCTACAAGGTGAAGGCTGCTGACGAGGGCTACCGCCTCTATGCCTGGGCGGACGGCACCGGCAACACCTCTGGCGAGGCAACCTCCGAGCGCACCTCCGCCGTGGCGCCCGCAGCCCCCTCGACCATTGTACTCCAGGGCGTTGGCATCAGCAACATGTCGCCCCGTGTCGGCGATACCCTCAAGGCAGAGCTGTCCCCGAAGAACACCACTGCGTCCTTCACCTGGCGCAGCTCTGCGGGGCATATCCTGGGCTACGGCGATACCTACACCGTGGCCGCGGACGATGTGGGCAACAGCATCTATGTCTATGCCAACGGTACGGGCGCAACCTCCGGCTCGGTGGTCAGCAGCCTGACCGCGCAGGTGCAGGCGAAGGTTGATACCACTGTCCGCATTGACAGCGTGATCCTCAGCAGCACCTCGCCCGTGGTGGGCCAGACGCTGTATGCTGCCGTCGCGCCCTCTGCGGCCTCTGCCACCTTCACCTGGCTGCGCGACGACGACAAGATCCTCTCCACCACCAGTTCCTACACCGTCCAGCCCGACGACGTGGGCCACACCCTTTATGTGTGGGCGGACGGCGCGAACGGCACCTTCGGCAGCGCCACGAGCAAGATCACCGCGCCCGTGGCAGAAAAGTAAAACCAACAGGAACGGCGCGTCTGCGATGATGCAGGCGCGCCGCTTTGTGCTGCCGGTTGCTTATCCCCTGCCAAAATGACGCAGGTACAGCATGTGCTTGAGCACGATATGCCCCTTCCACCAATCCTCGGCGACGGCGAATTCCCGGTACTCGTTGCACCACGTCCATGGCACGGGCCAGGAACCGTCCGATCGCTGGGAATCCACCAGGAACTGGCACTCCGCCTGGGCGGTTTCGGCGATGTCGGGGTAGCAGGGATGTGCCGGCCCGTCGATGAGGTCGGTGGGCCGATCCACGTATTCCACGCCGTATTTGCTCAGGTCCGGGCAGATATTGTGCCTGACCTGGGCATGGAGCGCAGCCTCCAGCGCGCATAGCCCCGGGATGTCATGGCCCTTGCCCATTTGCGCCAGGCGTAGGAAGCAGTAGGTGATGTGCTTCTCCCCGAACACGCCCCTCTTCAGAAACCAGGCGATGGCCTCCTGGGCGATGGCGCGGCCCTTTTCGTACACCGGCGAGCCCTTTTCCGCGTATCGCAGGATGAAGGCGGCCAGCGCGGCGGTGGGGTTGTAGGCGAAGGCATCCGCGCCCTCCCGGTACGTCCACCAGACGGCGTGCGGAGCGTCGTTGTTGCTGGGGACGCAGTTGAGCCACTGGCGATGGGCTGCATCGAAGTGCGCGCCGCTGTCCAGGTAGCGCAGGGTGTTCTGCACCAGTGGATGCTCCCTGGGTGCGTCCACGGCGTAGAGGATTTCCGTCGCGGTCTGGGTCGTCAGGGGCGAGGAGAGCGGATTCCAGTTGTCCGCCTCCAGGCCGTGCCCGAAGCCGCCGTCCTCGTTCTGATAGAAGGACAGCGCCCGCAGCACATTGTCAGCGCTGCCGTTTTCAAAATGGAATTGCCACAGTGCCAGCTCCAGCGGGCGGGCGTGGCGGTACATGAAGGCGCGGGCCTTTTCATAGGTGTTCATCCGGGAACCTCCTTGTACCAATCAATCCCCTGGCTGTCCAGGCGGATGCAGTCCACCAAATCAGTGGGCAGCGTGCAGCTTTCGCCGTGACGCTGGGCGGCGCGGATGCCCGACAGCCCATGGATCAGCGCGCCATAAGCGGCGGCGCGTGCACCGTGAAGATTCCCCCAATGGCGGAAGCGCCGCCCCAGCAGCGCGGTGATGATGCCTGATAGCACATCCCCCGAGCCGCCCTTGGCCAGGGCAGGGGAGGTATACAGGTTGCAGAAGCGATTCTCGCCGTCGGTGATAAGCGTCCGCGCTCCCTTGAGCAGCACCGTGCAGCCGCACCGGCCGTGCAGGCGATGTAGGGCGGAGAGCATGTCCTCGGTGACCTCTGCCGTGGTGCAGCCCAGCAGCCGGGCAGCTTCGCCGGGATGGGGCGTGATGATGTCAGCCTTTTTCAGCGGCAGGAGCTCCGCATGCCTGGATAGCAGGTTCAATGCGTCCGCGTCCCAAACGACGGGGCAATCCGCCTGGGTGAACAACGTCAGCAGGGGGAGCAGGTCGGGGGCTTGTCCCAGGCCACAGCCGATGCAGGCCGCGTCTGCATGGGACAGCGCCGCGCGGGCGATGTCGACGGCCTGCGGCAGCAGCACACCGTCCCGCTCGGGCAGGGGAGCGCACATCGCGCCGGGTGCCAGGGTTTGCAGGATGGGCAGGAGGCTTTCCCGGCAGAGGATGGTCGTCAGCCCCGCACCGGTGCGCATGGCCGCGTTGGCGCACAGAGCCGCCGCGCCCGCCATTCCCCGGCTGCCGCAGAAGAGCACGATCCGCCCGAAATCCCCCTTGTGCGCCGTGGCGCAGCGGCGGAAGCGCTCGCTGTCCAGTTCAGCGGGGGCAAGGATTTCCAGCCCGTCGTAGGCCAGGTCGAGCTCGTCCCCCTCGGGGATGAGGATGGGCTGCACGGTGAGCTTGCCCGCATGGTCAGGCCCGTCCGACAGCAGCAAGCCCTGTTTGATGCGGTGGAAGGTGACGGTCTCCGTGGCGCAGATGGCTTCCTGCCCCAGCACATGTCCGGTGGTACCGTCGATGCCGCTGGGGATGTCCACCGCGATGATGGGCGTACCGCAATCCCTGTGCCGGTCATTGGCCCGGTGGATGAGCACTGCCGCCGTGCCGTCGATGGCGCGGGAAAGCCCCGTACCAAAGAGTGCGTCGACGATCACGTCGCAGTCGGGCAAGCTGTCCTCGGCGGCATACCGCTCGATGGGGATGCACAGCATCTGCGCGAGATGGCGGTTGAGCAGCGCGTCGCCATGGGCGCTGTCGGTCACCTCCACAATGTGCGCCTTTCCGCCCAGCGTCTGCCACAGCCGCGCCGCCGCGTAGCCGTCGCCACCGTTGTTGCCCGTGCCGCACAGGAACAGAGCTGTGCCATTGTTGGTGTACCGGGCGATAGCGTCTACCACGCCCATGGCAGCATGCTCCATCAGCAGCGCGCCGGGGACGCCGTGGTCGGCCATAAAGCGGGTTTCGAGGGCTTTCATATCAGCGGGCGTGATCGTCATCATGAGGCGAGCCTCCTTGAACGGACAGCGTTTCTTCCATTATAGCATATCTGATGCGGAATGCAAGTCCCGGTAGCGCCGCCTTGTCGCCTCGCCGCCCCGCAGATGGCGCACCGACTTGTTGTATTCCAGCAGCGCCGCGACCTGGCGCGCCAGCCGCGCGTCGATCCTGGGCAGACGCTTGCACATGTCCTTGTGCACCGAGGACTTCGACAGCCCAAAGACCGCCGCTGCCTGGCGCACGGTGGCTTGTTTCTCCAGCATGTACTGCGCCACGGTTACACACCGCTGATTGGTGGATTCGTCCATGTGCGTATCCCCCCCTCTGATTTTGTAAAGCCTATGAGCCGCAGGGGAACAACATGCTTTCCCGAGGGCTGATTGCGGGGGACAAAAAAGTTGCAAAAAACGCAGAAAAAGTGAAAAATGGGGGTTGACATTCTGCGCCGTTTGATGTATGATATAACACGTCGCCTGATGAACGACGAACACGAAGTCGGCGCGGCACAGGAATCCGGGGTGTAGCGCAGTCTGGTAGCGCACGTGCTTTGGGAGCATGGGGCCGGGGGTTCGAATCCCTTCACCCCGACCAAATACGACACGTCGGAAGCGACACTTCGCAGCATGGCCCCGTGGTCAAGAGGCCTAAGACACCGCCCTTTCACGGCGGCTACTCGGGTTCGAATCCCGACGGGGTCACATTTTCCCCTTCCAGGCTTGGGCCTTTAGCTCAGTTGGTCAGAGCGGCCGGCTCATAACCGGTTGGTCCCGGGTTCAAGTCCCTGAAGGCCCACTTTCCCTGGCCCGGTAGCTCAGTTGGTTAGAGCGCCAGCCTGTCACGTTGGAGGTCGAGGGTTCGAGCCCCTTCCGGGTCGCACTTTCTTCACCGGACTTGAACATCGAGCTTCGTGCTGGCGTAGCTCAATTGGCAGAGCAGCTGATTTGTAATCAGCAGGTTGCGGGTTCGAGTCCCATCGCCAGCTCCATCAATTTCATATGGGTAGGTTCCCGAGTGGCCAAAGGGAGCAGACTGTAAATCTGCCGTCACAGACTTCGGTGGTTCGAATCCACCCCTGCCCACCAAAGTCCTTTCACAGAACTTCTGCGAAAGGCAATTTGCGGGAATGGCGGAATTGGCAGACGCGCATGATTCAGGTTCATGTGTTCTTAAGGACATGCAGGTTCAAGTCCTGTTTCCCGCACCAAAGCCGGACGCGAAGGCGTTCGGCTTTTTTATGTTACAGACATCAATATGCGCTCTCATGCTGGATACTACAG
>JAQXLU010000052.1 GCA_029012285.1 Clostridiales bacterium
GCTGCCATCCGCCTTGCGGAGGAGGACGCAGTGCTCGTCGCGATGGACACATGTGCCTGTCAGGCCGCTGAAGAAGTGGAATGTCCACAGGGTGGGCTTGGGGATGCACTGGTTGGCGATCATGCCGAAGCCGCCGTGGAAGGGCCGGCTGGGCACACCCTGTTCCTCGAATACATCGCCGAAGGTCCAGTAGGAATAGGACGCACAGACGTCCCCCATGCGGCTGAGCAGCCCCGCGATCAGCGCCGCATTGTAGTTGGTGTCGTGGATGGGGCAGAAGGGGTTATACGACGTGTTGAACTCCGTCACATGCATTTCCATCCCCGCGTATTCGGGGAAGCTGTCAATGACGTCGCGCGTGGCTTGCATCTCCTCGATGATGGAATCCACCGTGCGCATGGTGTGGTAGAGGTAACGACCTTTGTGCTCCGGGGTTTCGCCCATGTAGGCGTGGCGGGTCACGAAGTCCACGGGTAGATGCTCCTTGCGGCAGAAGGTCAGGAAGTTGCGCACCCAGTCCAGGGAGGTGGCGCCGCCACAGATGGCCGGGCCGCCCACGCGCATGGCGGGCAGCACCTCCTTCACCGCCAGGGCGGAGACCTTGTACAGCTGGTGGTATGCCGCCTCATCCGCGTTCTCCCAGAAGCCGGACAGGTTCGGCTCGTTCCACACCTCGCAGGGCCAGGTGGACACCTCCTCCTCGCCGTAGCGCTCCGCCAGGTGACGCAGCGTTGCGCGGATCATCTCCGCCCAGCGTTCATGGTCAGAAGGCGGGGTGGTGTTGCCCTTCCAGTAGAAGATGGTCTGACTGCCGCTGGCGAGCTTTTCCGGCATGAAGCCCAGTTCCAGGAAGGGCTTCAGTCCCAGGGCGCGGTAATCGTCCATCACTCGGTCCAGGTAGGTGAAGTTGTAGCCGATGCGTTCCACGCCATCCTCGTCCGTGTAGGGCTGGTAGATGGCCATGTCGTCGCAGAACAAGCCGTGCCCGCGGATGTGCTTGAAATGGCAGAGCTCCTGGGCCATGGCGAGCTGGTCGTGGTATTCCTTTTGCATCGCCAGGCCCATGCGGCCCGTGCCGACGCAGAAATCTGTGTGGTTGGTGAACTCCGCGCGGCTGTCCCTGCCGACGGAGATGTGCAGCTGCTTCATGGGGTCATTCCTTTCTGTATTTATCCCAGTCAAAGACAAGAATCTGTCCATCGGCCACATTCGCCTGATGGGTGTTGAACTCTTCGTGCCCGCCGATGGTGACCGGCGGCGCGCTGTCAAGCACATTGTCGGTCAGATGGTCGAGAAAGTCGTCAAACCGCTGCCTGGGGAAGCAAGTCAGCTGATGCGAGCATAGCACACGATCAAAATCCAGCGCCTGGAGCTTGCGCACGTTCTCCCGGTACGCTCGCACCGGCAGGGCTGCGTCAAAGAACAGCCAGGTGCAGGGGTTCCAGTCGTCCCCGGTGAGCAGCAGCCTTTGCGCAGGCAGATACACCACGCAGGAGCCGGGCGTGTGACCCGGGCAGGGGATGATTTCCGCCGTCAGTCCGCCCAGGTCAAGGGTTCCGCCGTGCACCGCATAGGGCATGGGAAGCATCCCCAACAGGAAGTCCGCTTCATTCACGTCAAGCCCCTTCGCCTGCGCCTGGGCCAGCACGATTCGCCGCTGCCGATTGCCGGTAAAGACGGGCCATTCCGCCTGATCCGCCTTCAGCATCACGGTCTTGTCAAACCAGCGCGCGCCCAGTGCGTGGTCGTGATGATTGTGGGTCAGCAGCACGGTCAGGGGCTTGTTGGTCAGCGTGGCGATGAAGGCCGCCACATCTTCCGTGCCATATCCGGTGTCCACCAGCAGCGCCGCCTTTGCCCCCTCGATGAGGGTCATGCAAACGCCCATTGCGTCGCGGATGTGGCGCACCTGGGGGCAAACCTGATTCACTTCAAAGCTCATGCATGTCTCCTTTGCTTGAAAATAATGGTATAGTTCGACAACATGGCGGGGAATCCTCTTGCCCGGCTCGTGCACATCTTGTTCGTTTGTGGGCATTTTTTGCAAAAAAGGCTGTCCCGGCGCATTGTCCGGGACAGCCCTTCGTTCAAACGTTGAACAGCAGATCGTCGTAGGTGGGGAAGGGCCAGTATTCCTTGCCCACCATGCTTTCCAGATCGTCCGCCACCTCGCGCACCTTCGCCATCGCGGGGATGATCATGTAGCGCTCGTACTGGGCGTTCTCCAGCGCGTTTTCGCTGTGGGTGGCGTTGCGCATCGCCTCGCGCAGGCTGTGGATGGCGTCAAAGAGCTTTGCGTTGCGCTCGGTGACAAGGCGCAGCAGCTTCGCCTCGGCGACGGGCTCTACGCCTGCCTCGCGGATGTCCCGCACGCTGCGGCCCATGTCCCCCGCGAATTTCGCGCAGGCCGGGAGGATCTCCCGCTCCGCCATCATCAGGCAGGTTTCGGCCTCAATGTTGATGGCCTTGGCGTAGTATTCCAGGCTGATTTCGTACCGGGAGCGCAATTCCGCCATGCTGTAAATGCCCTGGCGTGCATAGAGCGCCACGTTCTTCTCGTCCAGCAGATGGGGCAGCGCGTCCACGGTGCTGGCGTAGTTGGGCAAGCCTCGCCGGGCCGCTTCCTCCACCCAGGCGTCCGCGTAGCCGTTGCCGTTGAAGATCACCCGGTTGTGCTGGCGCAGCGTGCGAACGATCAGGTCGTGCAGGGCGGTGCGGAAATCCTCCGCCTGCTCCAATTCGTCAGCGAAGCTCATCAGCACGTCGGCCACGATCGTGTTGAGGGTTACGTTGGTTTCTGCGATGGACGCGCTGGAGCCCAGGCTGCGGAACTCAAACTTGTTGCCCGTGAAGGCGAAGGGGGAGGTGCGGTTGCGGTCGGTGTTGTCCTGGGGGAACTTGGGCAGCACACTCACGCCGATCTCCATGTCCTTGCGGGCAGCGGCATGGTATTCGCTGTCGCTGATGAGGCTGTCCACGATGGCGGTCAGCTCATCCCCCAGGAAGATGGAAATGATGGCGGGCGGGGCCTCACACGCGCCCAGGCGGTGATCGTTGCCCGCAGAGGCCGTCGAAATGCGCAGCAGATCGGCATGCTCATCCACCGCCTTGATCATCGCGGTCAGGAAGAGCAGGAACTGTGCTGAGGAAGCCGGGTCGTTGCCAGGCTCCAGCAGGTTGTAGCCGGTGTTGGTGCACATCGACCAGTTGTTGTGCTTGCCCGAGCCGTTCACCCCCGCGAAGGGCTTCTCGTGCAGCAGGCACACCAGGCCGTGGCGCAGGGCGACCTTCTTCATCAGCTCCATGGTGAGCTGGTTGTGGTCGGTGGCCAGGGTGGTCACGGTGTAGATGGGGGCCATCTCGTGCTGGGCAGGGGCAGCCTCGTTGTGCTCGGTCTTGGCAAGCACGCCCAGCTTCCACAATTCCTCGTCCAGCTCGGTCATGAAGGCCTTCACCCGGGGCTTGATCGCGCCGGAGTAATGATCGTCCAGCTCCTGGCCCTTGGGCGGCTTTGCGCCAAAGAGCGTCCGCCCGGTGAAGATCAGATCCTTGCGCTGGTCGTAGAGCTTCTTGTCCACCAGGAAGTACTCCTGCTCCGGGCCGACGGTGGAGATCACGCGGGTCGCGTCCCGCCCGAAGAGCTTCAAAATGCGCACGGCCTGCTTGTTGAGCGCCTCCATGGAGCGCAGCAGAGGCGTTTTGGCGTCCAGCGCCTCGCCGCCGTAGGAGCAAAAGGCTGTGGGGATGCACAGTACGCCGTCCTTAATGAAGGCATAGCTGGTGGGGTCCCAGGCGGTGTAGCCGCGGGCTTCGAAGGTGGCGCGCAGCCCGCCGGAGGGGAAGGAGGAGGCGTCGCTCTCGCCATGCACCAGCTCCTTGCCGGAGAATTCCAGGATGATCTTGCCGTTCTCCCGGGGGCTGATGAAGCTGTCGTGCTTCTCCGCCGTCACACCGTTCATCGGCTGGAACCAGTGGGTGTAATGGGTCACGCCCTTTTCCACCGCCCAGTCGCGCATGGCACAGGCGACGGTGTTGGCCACCTCGGGCTGCAGCGGACGGCCGTCGGCAATGGTCTTGTGCAGGGCCTTGTAGGTATCCTTGGGCAGACGCTTTTGCATCACCTCGTCGCTGAACACGTTGATGCCAAAGAGTTCTTCCAGTCGGGACATGGGGTGACCTCCTCTGTTACGGAGCGATGCTCCAGTTGTATCTTGATGTATTACAGGGAAAGTATAGATGCTTGCGCGGATTTTGTCAAGCCTTCCCAGCGCATCTGCCCGGGCGAAGCGGTAAAATAATGACCTCCCGCCCTGTTCAAAACCGAAAAAATATGCTATAATGCATGCGTATGCTAAAGCATGAAAGGAGCTGCTGCCATGTTTGAGCCCAAGATCAGGAATGAACAGACCGATCTTCTGATGGAGGCTGTGCTGCGGCTGGATTCCACCGAGGATGCGTATCGCTTTTTCGAGGACATCTGCACCATCGCGGAGGTGAAGAGCATGGCCCAGCGCATTGAGGTGGCCCGCCTCCTGCGGCGGGGCGTGACCTATCAGGAGATTGCCCGGGAGACGGGCGCGTCCTCCGCCACCATCAGCCGGGTGAACCGCGCGCTGCTCTATGGCGCGGATGGATACCGCCGCGTGCTGGACGCGATGGAGGCCTCCCAGGAGGACTGAAAGCTTCTGAATATCATATCTGAACATCATGTCATCGAGGTAACGATATGGACCTGAGTATGCTCAATCCCCAGCAGCGCCTGGCTGCTGAAACCCTGGAGGGCCCCGTACTGATCCTGGCGGGCGCAGGCTCCGGCAAGACCCGTGCCCTGACCTGCCGCGTGGCGAATCTCCTGGACCATGGCGTGCCCGCGTGGAACATCCTGGCGCTGACCTTCACCAACAAGGCCGCCCGGGAGATGAAGGAGCGCATCACCGGCCTGGTGGGGGATTCGGCGGAGGATGCGTGGATTTCCACCTTCCATTCCACCTGCGCCAGGATGCTCCGGCGCGACATCGAGAAGCTGGGCTACACCCGCTCCTTCGTCATTTATGACGACGACGATCAGAAGGCGGTGCTCAAGGAGATTCTCAAGCGGCTGAATATCGACGAAAAGTTCCTGCCTATCCGCGAATTGTCCGCGAAGATTTCCGACGCGAAGAACAAGCTGATGGGCCCGGACGAGTGGTTCCGGGAATCTCCGAAGGACTACCGCAGCCAGATGATCCACAATGTGTTCCTGGAATATGAGACCCGTCTGAAGGCCAACAACGCCCTGGACTTTGACGATCTGCTGGTCAAAACCCTGGAGCTGCTGGCCGACCATCCGCCGGTGCTGGAAAGCTACCGCAAGCGCTTCCGCTATGTGATGGTGGACGAATACCAGGATACCAACTACGCACAGTATATGATGATCAAGCTCCTCACCGATGAGAGCCGCAACCTCTGCGTGGTGGGTGACGACGATCAGTCCATCTACGGCTGGCGCGGCGCAGACATCCGCAATATCCTGGACTTTGAGAAGGATTACCCCGACGCGACGGTGATCAAGCTGGAGCAGAATTACCGCTCCACCGCCAACATCCTGGACGCGGCCAACCAGGTGATCGCCCACAACGCCGGACGTAAGGAGAAGGCATTGTGGACGGAAAAGGGCGCGGGGGAAGCCATCCGCCTCTTTGCCGCCGGGGACGAACGGGACGAGGCCGCCTGGGTGGCAGACCGCATCCGTCAGCTGAACCGCCAGGGCGAGAAATACGGCAACACCGCCGTGCTCTACCGCACCAACGCCCAGTCCCGCGTGCTGGAGGAAATGCTCATGCGCGCCTCCATCCCCTACAAGGTGTTTGGCGGGCAGAAGTTCTATGACCGCAAGGAAGTCCGCGATGTGGTGGCGTACCTGCGCGTTATCGTCAACCCGGCGGACGACGTCAGCCTGCGCCGCATCATCAATGTGCCCAAGCGTGCTATTGGCGACAGCACCGTGCAGGAGCTGATGCAGCACGCGATGGAAAATGGCTTGCCCCTCTATAGCGTCCTGAGCGAGCTGCCCGACAGCCTCGGTTCGCGCCCGCGCAAGTGCGTGACCGACTTCTTCGTCCTCATGACCATGTTGATGGCCATGAAGGAAACCATGCCCGTGGGCGAGTTCGTCCCCATGCTGGTGGAAAAGACCGGCCTGATGGCCCAGTACCAGAAGGAGGACACCGACGAAGCCCGTTCCCGGGTGGAGAACATCCAGGAATTCCTCGGCGCGGTGGAGGAATATTGCAAGTCCACCGACAACCCCACCCTGGAGGACTACCTGGAAAACGTGTCCCTCGTCACCGACCTGGATCAGGCGGAGGATCAGGGCCGCGGCTACGTCACGCTGATGACGCTGCATTCCGCCAAGGGCCTGGAATTCCCCAATGTGTTCATGGTTGGCCTGGAGGAGGGCATCTTCCCCTCCAGCCGCAGCATGATGGAGGAGGACCGGATGGAAGAGGAGCGCCGGCTGTGCTATGTGGGCATCACTCGTGCGCAAAAGCGCCTGTTCATCTCCCATGCCCGCCAGCGCACGCTGTTCAATCAGGTGAACCACAACGCCCCCAGCCGCTTCCTGGAGGAGATCCCGGAGCGGCTGCTGGTGGATGATATGGCCGCGATGAACGCCACCTTCGGCAGCCGCGCCCAGGCTGCGAATCGCGGACGTGGCGGCTATGCCAGCCGTCAAAGTCACCAGAATCCGTCCCGCCCCGGCATGGGCATGGGCAGCAGCGCCACCCTTGGCGGACTGAACATCCCAGGGGTGCAAAAGGGCTTTGTGCCCTCTGCAGCCCGCAGCGCGGCATCCAGCGTGATGCAGAACCTCTACAAGCCCGGCGATCGGGTGCGCCACCTCAAATTCGGGGAGGGCAGCGTGATCTCCGTCACCGGCAGCGGCGCGCAGGCCCGCATCAAAATCGAGTTTACCGCCTATGGGGTGAAGGAGTTCGCCCTGAACGTCGTGCCCATCGTGAAGCTGGAGGATTGATCATGACTGAGCTGACTGCCCAAATGCGTCCCCTGGTGGACAAGCTCAACGAAGCGGCCCGTGCCTATTACTATTCCGCCGAGCCCATATTGTCCGATAAGGACTATGACGCGCTCTACGACGAGCTGCTGCGCCTGGAGCGGGAATCCGGCGTGACGCTGCCCGACAGCCCGACCCACCGCGTCGGTGCGGAGGCGCTGACCGCCTTTGCCCCCCATACGCACATCAACCGGCTGTGGTCGATGGACAAGGTACAGAGCATTGGCGCGCTGGACGACTGGATTCGCCGCACCGAGAAGCTGGCAGGCCGCAGCGATCTGACCTATTATGTGGAATACAAGTTCGACGGGCTGACCCTCAACCTGACCTACCGGGACGGCATGCTTGTTCAGGCGGCCACCCGGGGCAATGGCGTGACTGGCGAGGCCATCTTGCCCCAGGCGCGCACCATCCGCTCCGTGCCGCTGACCATCCCCTACAAGGGGCTGCTGGAGGTGCAGGGCGAGTGCATCATGCGCCTGTCCACGCTGAACAAATACAACGAAACGGCCGCCGAGCCCCTCAAGAACGCCCGCAACGCCGCCGCCGGGGCATTGCGCAACCTGGATCCCGCCGTGACGGCGGCTCGCAGGCTGGATGCCTTCTTCTACCAGGTCGGCACCATTGAGAAAGCGCCCTACGACGATCAGCCGGGCATGCTGGACTTCCTGAGGGAGAATGGCTTCCCGGTCAACGACTACCTGGGCCGACCCCATGACCGGGACTCGCTCCTTGCTTGCATCCAGGAGATCGAGGCGGCCCGCCCAACGCTGGATTACCTCATCGACGGCGTGCTCATCAAGGTGGGGGACTTTGCCCTGCGCGAGCAGATGGGCTATACCGACCGCTTCCCGCGCTGGGCGGTGGCCTACAAATTCGAGGCGGAGGAAACCATCACCACGTTGCGCGACGTGACCTGGGAGCTGGGCCGCACCGGCAAATTGACCCCGCTGGCCCATGTGGAGCCGGTGGATTTCTACGGCGTGACCGTCCGCAAAGCCACGCTGAACAATTACGGCGACATCCAGCGCAAGCGGGTTGCCATCGGCGCAAAGGTGTGGATTCGCCGCTCCAATGACGTGATTCCCGAGATCACCGGACGCGCGGGCGATATGGCGGAAGGGGAGATGCCCATCCTGCCGCCGACCCACTGCCCTGCCTGCGGCAGCCCCCTGGTGGAGCGCGGCGCGCACCTCTTCTGCGTCAACCGCGTCAGCTGCCGCCCCCAGGCCATCGCCCGCATGACCCACTTTGCCAGCCGGGACGCGATGGACATCGAGGGCCTGAGCGAAAAAACCATCGCCCAGCTCTACGACCAGCGCAATGTCCGTGACTGTGCCGACCTGTATCAGATTACCCTGGAGGAAGCCCTCACGCTGGAAGGCTTCAAGCAGCGCAAGGCCGAGAAGCTGCTCCGCGCCCTGGAGGCCTCCAAGCACTGCACGCTGGATGCCTTCCTCCATGCCATCGGCATCCCTAATGTGGGCCGCAAGACCGCCAAGGATTTGGCCAACACCTTCTTCACCCTGGAAAGGGTGCAGGAGGCCACCGCCGAGGCGCTGACTGCCATCCCCGACGTGGGCGACATCGTGGCCCAGAGTGTGGTGGAGTTCTTCTCCTTCCCTGAAAACCGGGAAATGATCGACCGGCTGCTTTCGGCGGGCGTGAAGCCCCAGGAGGCGGCTGGCAAGGCGGAGGGCGTGTTCAGCGGGCTAAGCATCGTCGTGACTGGCACGTTGCCCACCCTGTCCCGCAAGGATGCCGAGGAGCTGATTCGCTCCTGCGGCGGCACAGCGGCGTCCTCGGTCAGCAAAAAGACCGCCTTCGTCGTGGCAGGCGAGGCGGCCGGTTCCAAGCTGACCAAGGCGGAAAGCTTGGGCATTGAGGTCATCGACGAAGCGGAGCTGCTCCGCCGCAGCGGGCGTTAAAGCCGGGTCGCGGGGGTTCTGCGCGTGGCGTGGGCGTAGGCTGCCTGGGACGGCGTGAGCGTCCCGGCTTCCACCGCAGGCACGTCGGTGGAAGCATCGCCAGGGACTGCGGTCAGATCCAGCGGCGGAATGCTTCTGCCCGAGCGGGTGTCCAGGAAGGTCACGAACTTCACCGAGAAAATGTCACACACCACGAAGCGGGACTCAAACTCGTCGTAGAGCACCAAAAACTGCGTGCCGACATAGTAGAGCAGCCCCTGCCGGCTGGTCAGGGTGTAGGTGCCGATGAGGAATTCTACAATGACGTATTTGCCCACGTTCTCCTGCAGCACCTGCTGGATGGAGCCCTGGAAGGACATGGTGTTGAAATCCTGATCCGGTGGAACGGTAAAAGCGCCGTTTGTATTGGCTGTTTCGCTCATGTTGAATCGCCTCCTTATGTTGGTGATTCACCTTATGCCGCATTGGCGGCGCGTATGCCAAGGAGGAATCGAATGTCTGATAGACTCAGTACCTATCTCACGCAGCTGCAGGCCGACCCGGTGAGCTTCCTCATCACCATGGCCTACACCTGGGGCGTGATCCTGTTCAGTTTGATCCTGCACGAGTGCGCCCACGGCTATGTGGCCTTGCGCTGCGGCGATCCCACCGCAAAGCTCATGGGCCGCTTGTCGCTCAACCCGGCGCGCCACCTGCATCCGCTGGGCACGCTGTGCATGTTCCTGTTCGGGTTTGGCTGGGCCAAACCGGTGCCGGTCAATCCGCGCAACTTCCGCAATGAGCGGCGGGGCGATCTGCTGGTGTCCCTGGCGGGCGTCACGGTCAACCTGAGCATTTTCGTTGTCACGGTGCTTATCAGCTGCATCGTCAACCGCTTCTTGTGGACGCAGGAAATGGCGGACATCATGCGGGAGGAATTCGGCGAGATCGACATCCTGCTCAACCCCTTCTATGGATGGGTGCTGAGCTTCCATGGGGTGGAGGGCACCGTCGCGGCAAGCAGCATCATCAATGACGGACATGCCATGATCGCCACCTTCGGGGAATACATGCGCTGCCCGTGGTTGATCTGGGTGCAGCGCTTGCTGCTCCTGTTGGCTGAGGTGAACCTGACCCTGGCGGTGTTCAACCTCCTGCCCATCCCGCCGCTGGACGGCTTCCATGTGCTCAACGACATCGTGCTCAAGGGCAAGCTCCATCTGTCCGGCACGATGTTCCGCGTCACCCAGGTGGTGCTGATCGTGCTGCTGCTGTCAGGGGTGCTCAATCAGGTGCTATCCTTTGCCGTATCCAATCTGTACAAGGCCGTGTTGCAGGCGTTCCTCCTGCTGACCGGTCAGATGTAAGGGAGGCGCATCATGGCCCTGACATTCCAGCTCAAGGATTTTGACGGCCCCCTTGACCTGCTGCTGTTCCTCATCAACAAAGAGAAAATCGACATCAAGGATATATTCGTCAGCCAGATCACCGACCAGTACATCTCCCTGGTGCGCGGCGCTACCGATTTGGACATGGACGAGGCCACGGATTTCCTCGTCATGGCAGCGACGCTGCTGGAAATCAAGTCCCGCGCGATGCTGCCCCGTCCGCCCAAGGTGGAGGAGGGCGAGGAGGACCCCGAGGCTGCGCTGATCCGCCAGCTGGAAGAGTACAAGCGCTTCCGCGAAACGGCGGATGCGATGAAGCAGTTCGAGCGGGCAGCGGGCAACCTGTTCACCAAGCTGCCCGAGGAATACCCGTTGCCGCCCCAGGAGACCGAGCTGGTCGGGCTCACCCTGGAGGGGCTGACGGCTGCCTTCCTGCGCATCTGGGCCCGCAAGCCCGAGCAGGACGAGGAGGAGAAGCCCGAGGTCAACCACTACGCCCGCCGGGACATCCGCCGGGACGAGCATAACGTGCAGGAGTGCATGCTGGCGCTCCTCAAGGGCATCCGCCGAAAGGGCCGCATGACCTTTGAGGAAGCCTTTAGCGACGCGCCCACGAAGGAGGAGGTCGTGACCCTCTTCATGGCCCTGCTGGAGCTGCTCAAACTGGGCGAAACCCACATTGAGCAGGAAGGCATCTATGGCGAGATCGTCCTCTATCCCGGACGGCCCGACGACACACCGGAGGAAAACGCATGACGGACATGGAACACGACATCAACCCCGCAGCGGAAGAAAGCACCCAGGAAAGCGGCACGCTGTCCGGGCGCATCGAGGCCATCCTGTTTGTGGCGGGCGAGCCCGTCCGCGTGGAGGACCTGGCTAAGGCCCTGAACGTCTCCGTCCGCGCGGTGGAGAACGAAATCACCAAGCTCCGCGACGAGTATGACTTTCATCAGCGCGGCTTTACCTTGAAGCGCTTCGGGCATCAGGTGCAATTCGCCACCCGCGCCCTTTATGCGGCGGATGTGGTGCGCCTTTTGCAGCCGGTGCAGAAGCAATCCCTGACCCAGGCCGCCATGGAAACCTTGGCGGTGGTGGCCTACAAGCAGCCCGTCACCCGCGCCGAGGTGGAGCAGGTGCGCGGCGTGAAGTGCGACTACTCACTGCAATCCCTGATGAACAAGGAGCTCATCATGGAGGTGGGGCGCAAGGACACCCTGGGCCGCCCCATCCTCTATGGCACCACGGAGAATTTCCTGGCCCATTTCGGCCTCACCACCCTGGAGGATCTCCCGCCCATGCCGGAGATCCCCCATGAGGAAAAGCCCGAAATAGATGTCCCCGAACTCATTCCCTGAATTAAAAAGGAGGTTATCCCGATGGAAAAGAAGCTGCTCGTTGAAGGCATGATGTGCATGCACTGCAAGGCGACCGTGGAGAAGGCGCTCTCCGCCGTCCCCGGTGTGACCGCTGCTGCGGTCGACCTGGAAGCCAAGACCGCCACCGTGCATTGCGGGGAGGATGTGACCGACGAGGCCCTCTGCGCCGCGGTGGAGAAGAAGGGCTTCAAGGCGACGATGGCCTGACAATCAAAAGCCCGGTTGCTTGCCGGGCTATTTCGTTGCACACATTTGCGCCATTCGCATAGTTTGCTCGTGAAGGCTCCGCAAGGCATGAGGCCCTGCACGAAGCCGAACGAACAAGGAGGCGTGATGCAATGTCCTTCTACAGCTATAAGAATGCCAATGCGTCCTGCTGCCCCGGCATGATTTCCGGCGATGCGACCCAAGGGCTGCAAGAGAAGGTCTGCGTGCAGGTGAAGCGGGTCTACGACAGCGCCCTGTGGCAGGAGCAGATCGACAATGCGGTGGTGACCATCACCAGCTTTGCCCAGGTGAGCAGCGGCTGCAACAGCTGCAATCCGTGCAACCCCTGCAATCCCTGCGGCTGCGATCCCTGCGGCTGTAATCACGTTAGCCCCTGCGGGTGCAACGGTGCCAATCCCTGCGATGCCTGCGGCGATACCGTTCCCCCGACCTCCACGCCCGTGCCGCCCATCACCTTCGAGAGCTGCCGCTCCTCCACCACGGAAGCATCCATCCGCAACCTGACCGTGGAGCGCCTCTGCGACCGTCCATGCTTCGCCCGGGTGCGCTGCACGGTGGATGTGCCCATCGACATCCTCTTCATGGACAGCCGCTGCATTGAGTACATCGGCAAGGGCGTGGTCAGCGTGGACCGCGACGTGCTGCTTTCCATCCCCGATGAATCCATCGTGCCCTACACCCTGGAGGCCATGGCCAGCGCCATCTGCGTGTCCGGCTGCTTTGTGGGCAACAACCAGTTCAAGATGACGGTTTGCGTCACCATCATCCTCAAGGTGCTGGCGGATGTGGAGATCCTGGTGCCCAGCTACGGCTACTGCGCCATCCCGCCTGCGGAGGAATTCGCGGATTCCGTCTGCACGGAGTTCTTCTCCCTGCCGCTTTTCCCGACGGCATCCCCCTGTAACACGGGCCATGTCAGCGCCCAGAACGTGGGCTGCACCTGCAACAACGCCTGCCGCTGCGATTGCACGCCCCATTCCTGTGGGCATGGCAACAGCTGCCAATGCCGCTGCTGAACAAAAACGAGCGCCGCTTTCGACAAACGAAGGCGGCGCTCCTGATTATTTGGTTGCATCCTCGCTGATGGTCCGGGTGCTTTGCAGGCTTTGCTGCTTCTCGGGCAAATCGACATAAAAGGTCGAGCCTGCGCCGAGCTTGCTGCGGACGCGCAGCTTGCCGCCGTGGGCCATCACGATGATGCGCGCGATGGACAAGCCCAGGCCGTGTCCGCCGCCCTCGGAGCGACGGGCTGCGTCGGCGCGGTAGAAGCGCTCGAAGATTTTCGGCAGATCCTCCTGGGAGATACCCGGGCCGTTGTCCGCCACGGAAAGCGTCACCCAGCCGGGCTTGCGCTCAATGCCAAGCTGAATGATGCCCCCCTTGGGCGTGTATTTCACCGCGTTGTCGCACAGGATGCGCATGACCTGCTTGACCATGCTGCGGTCGCCCTCCATGGGGCAGTTCGTGGCAGGGGACAGGATGAAGGTGTCCTCCGGGGTGACCATGGCGGCTTCTCGCTGGAGCTCGGTCAGCACATCCAGCGCGTCGAAGGCCACCATCTCCATCATCAGTGTCTTTTTGTCGTGGCGGGCCAGGAAGAGCAGGCTCTCCACCAGCTCCTTCATGCTCTGGGTCTCCTGGGCGATGGCGTTGAGCCCTTCGTCCAGCACCTCGGGGTCGCTCTTGCCCCAGCGCTTGAGCATGCTGATGTACCCCTGCAGCACTGCCAGCGGCGTGCGCAGCTCATGGCTGGCGTCGGACACGAACTGCTTCTGACTGTTGTAGCTGCGCTCGATGCGATCCAGCATGCTGTTGATGACCACCGCCAGATCCCGCAGCTCATTCTTTGTGCCCGCGATGTTGATGCGGTTGGACAGATTGGACGCGGACAGGGTGGAGGCCAGCTCCGTGATGTCGCGGATAGGCTCCAGTACCGTCTTGTGCAGCTTTTCCCGGTTGCGGATGAAGGACAGCACGCGCAGCATGTCGCACAGCAGCAGCGTGATCGTCAGCACGCCCCATACATAGAGGTATCTTTGCAAGCGGAAGCAAACCTCCACCGTCATGCCGCTCTGATGCGCCGTGCGCAGCGTCAGGCGGAAGCCGTCCAGATCGGCGATGGAAAAATCCAGCATGGGCAGATTGTCCCAGATGTAGGTTGTGGGCAGCATTTCAGCGGACACCACCTCGCTGTGCCGGATGGCGGTGGGGGAGAATCGGCCGCTTTCCTCCGGGCTTTCCATGCGGATGCGGTTGACGGTGGCGTTCATGTCCTCCGCCAGCAAGCCGCAAAGCGCCACGGTGAGCAGCAGCAGCACGGGCAGGGTGGTTTTCAGCAGCTGCCAGGAATAGTGCAGCGCGATGCGGAAGGTCAGCGACAGGCGGAAGTTGCTCATCACATGCTTGACCCGCCCGTGGAATCCCCGGGCCTTTTGCTTGTCAGCCTTCCGCAGCTGGCGTCGCTGGCGCTTCATTTCCCTCCTGGTCTGCTTACTCATAGCTGAACATGTATCCCACCGCGCGGATGGTGTGGATGGTCTTGAGGCCAAAGGGCTCGTCGATCTTGTGGCGCAGGTAGCGGATGTACACATCCACCACATTGGTGTCGCCCGCGTAATCATAGCCCCACACGTCGGAGAGCAGCGCATCCCGGGTGACGGCCTGTCCCCGGTGTTCCATCAGGTACTTGAGCAGATCGAATTCCTTCTTGGTCAGGGCGATGGGCTGGCCATCCATGGTCACGGCGTACTTCGAGGGGTCAAGTGCCAGTTTGCCTGCGGTGATTACGCTGGACGCAGGCGCAGCGGTTGTGCGGTGCTTCTTCAGCCCCACACGGATGCGGGCCAGCAGTTCCTCGATGGCGAAGGGCTTGGTCATGTAGTCATCTGCCCCCATGTCCAGCCCCATTACCTTGTCGGATACGTCATCCTTGGCGGTGAGCATGATGATCGGCAGGTCGCTCTCGTGGCGGAGCCGGCGGCACACCTCGATGCCGCTCAGCTCGGGCAGCATCAGGTCAAGGATCATCAAATCGGGCTTCCAGCTCAGCGCCTTTTCCAG